>CAZOFQ010000082.1:0-6160 GCA_964579105.1 uncultured Lachnospiraceae bacterium | reverse complement strand
TCGTGGGCGCCAGCCCCTACATGTTTGTACGTTGTCCGTTTGTACGTCGGGGATGCCCGTTCCTTGTAGGGAACGGCCCCCGGACGTCCCGTGTCCGTGACCAACATCCCGTCTGTTTGTGTGTTGTGGAGGGCGCGTTTCCTGTAGGCTGTCCTCGCCTTGCGGCGAGCACGCATATTGCCTGCGGCAATATGCCGACGGGCGTCCCCGACCGTCCGTAATTTCCAATCAACATCCCGTCTGTTTGTGTATCGCGGAGGTCACCTTTTTTCAAAGCGCGTTACGGTCACGCTTGCCGCCGCGTTTTGCGCGGCGGCGGGGATACCGTCCTTGGTAAGGAAAAGCGAAAAGCCCGTACCGTTCACGCGTGTAAGCCCGTTTTCCAGCACCACCTCGATGACCTCACCCGAGGCGGGAAAGAGGTCAAGCAGGGCGTCAAAGCCGCCCTGTGGCGTTGGCACGGATACGCCTCCCGCCGAAAGGGTGACCTCCCCCGTCCCTGTGCGCGTGACACACACGGACGCAAGCGTTTGCGGCTCCAGAAAGGTCAGCGCCGCCTCGCGTACGCCCGATTCGTCAGGGGGCTGCACCTCCAGCCGTGCCGAAAACGCCATGCCGTGATACGAGCCCTCTATTTCTGCGCAAAAAGCCCCCGAAACGGGGGCGAAATAATCACTTTGCGCACGCGTACAGCCGCAAAGAATAAGCAAACAGCAAGCAAAGAGCAAAAAACGGATTTTTTTCACGCGGGCTTCTCCTTTCCGTTGCGCGGGGCAACTGTGAGGCTTCCTTCTTACTTTATGCGAAGCAATGCGGCAAAATGCGGAGAATCCCTTGCCAAAACGGAAGTTTTGTGGTATGATGACAAGAGAACGCGCGTGACGCGTAACGCACGGAGGTGAAGCATGAAACAGATCGCATCCTTTTCGGTGGACCACGATAAGATCCGCCCCGGTATGTACATTTCACGCATAGACGGAGACGTGACCACCTATGACCTGCGCACGCGCACTCCGAACGCGGGGGCGTATATGGATAACGTTACGATGCACTCGGTCGAGCATATGCTGGCAACACTGCTTCGCAACAGCGCCCTTGCCGAGCAGATCCTCTATTTCGGTCCCATGGGCTGCCGCACGGGCTTTTACCTCCTGGTGCGCAACGCAGACCACGATGAGGTCTGTGCCGTGCTGAAAAAGGCACTTGCCGACACGGTATCCCACGAGGGAGAGGTCTTTGGTGCAACAAGGCGCGAGTGCGGCAATTACCGCGAGCTGGATCTTGCCGCCGCCAAGGCGGAGTGTGCCGCGTATCTTGCGGTGCTGAACGCGCAAAAAGGGGGATATACCTATGCAGAATAGACCCATTGGCATCATCGGTGCTATGCAGATCGAGATCGAGGGCTTGCGCGCCGCTATGACGGATGTGAGCGAGGAGCGCGTGAGTGGCGTGACCTTTGCGCGCGGCACTCTGGAGGGGCGCGAGGTCGTGTGCGCCGTGTGCGGCGTGGGCAAGGTGTTTGCCGCCATTGCCGCCGAGGCGATGATCCTGCGCTATTCCCCTCGCGCCCTCTTAAACACGGGTGTGGCGGGCGGACTTGCCGACGGACTTTGCGTGGGAGACATCGTTCTTGCGGACACGGTGGTACAGCACGATATGGATACCTCGCCCTTGGGTGATCCCGTGGGGCTGCTTTCGGGGCTGAACATCGTGGAGATCCCCGCAGATAAGCAATTGCTTGCCGCGCTCAAAAAATCAGCCGAAGCGCTCGGGTTAAGCGTCCGCGTGGGCAGGATCGCAACGGGGGACCAGTTCGTGGCGACCGAGGCGCAAAAAACGCGCATCCGCGCGCAATTCGGGGCGGACGCATGCGAGATGGAGGGCGGAGCGATCGGTCACGTGGCACACGTGAACGGCGTGCCCTTTGCCGTGCTTCGCGCCATTTCCGACGGCGGAGACGGCATGGAGTTCTCCGAGTTTGTATCGCTTGCCGCCGCACGCTCGGTGGCGGTCACGAAAAAATTTGCAGCTTTGATTTAAGGAGACGATCATGATCACATTATCCACTTCCACTTGGTTGAATCACGATGCTTTTGAGCAGGCACAAAAGCGCCACGACGTGCGCGTGCTGCTTGACCCCTTGAAGGCGGCGGGATTTTCTTATATTGATGCCAATCTCTGGATGCTCAGCAACGAGGGCGGTCCCATTACCCGCGAGGATTGGCGCGACTGGGTGTGCGAGCTGCGCGAGTATGCGGACAAGATCGGCGTAAAATTCCGTCAGGTGCACGGTGCCACCGTGAACGGCAAGCACTGGGACGATCCCGACACCACCGCCGTGGAGCACATGAACGCGATGAATTTCCGCTGCGTGGAGGCGGCGAAGCTTCTCGGCGCGGAGTGGATGGTCATGCACCCCTACAATCTGCCTCATGACGCGCTGTACAGCCGTGAGAAGGCAAAGGCGGCAACGCTTGCCAACGTGGCGCCTTACGTGGAGCTTGCCAAGAAATTGGGCGTGGGCATTGCGCTGGAGAATATGGTGGATTTCGGCGGTCGCCGCCGCCGTTACTGCGGCGGTGCGCCCGAGGAGCTGATCGACCTTGCGGATAGCATCAACGACCCTGCCGTGGGCATCTGCATCGACACGGGACACGCCAACAACAGCGGCATGCATGTGGGTGAATTTATTCGCGCCGTGGGCAGCAGACTCAAATGCACGCACATCAACGACAATCTCGGTGACAAGGATAGCCACCTGCCCCCCTACTTCGGCAACGTGGATTGGAAGGACGTGATGCAGGCGCTGCGCGACGTGCAGTACGACGGCGACTTCTCCTTTGAGCTTGGCCCGCAGAATTTCCCCCTCGCACAGCGCGAGAGCTGGTATCGCTTCGTATACAACCTCGGCATGGAGCTGCTTGCCCTGTAACGCAGAAAAAACCGCCCCGCAGCTGCGGGGCGGTTTTTTGTTGGAATTTACTTCGCTTGGTGCATTACGCTTCTTTGGGGGGATTCTTGATCTTTTCCACCAGCTCATCCAGATAGTAGATTCTGGTGGCGGCGGGTCTGCCCTGCAGGTCCTTGACGATGATGTGGAAGAACACGTCGGTCTCATCCAGTCGGAGCTCTGCCTCGGTAATTGGCTCGCCGCCCGTGCGGGGCATGACGGCGGAGGGCTTGCGACGGCCTGCCGTGGCAAGGAAGATGCCCTGCGCCTCGGAGGTCTTGATATGGACCACGCCGTCCTCCACGTAAAGCTCCTTGATCTCAGGGCCCGTGGACACGTAGCAATCTCCCTTTTGCATTGCCTTGATGATGGCGGCATGCGAGAGCTCGGGCGCGCCGATCATCGTCCACGCCTGGAAGAAATGGCGTTCCTCGTGATTGTCATCGCCCGCAAACGCGACAAGTCGCTTGCCGTTCCACGCCATCTCGCGCATCACGTGAGGCACAAAGTCCAAGGCAGAGGAACGGTAGCACGCGCCGTTGATCAGCTCGATGGCATCCAGCCCCTCCAGCTTGTTGTAAAGCGAGGCGGTGTTGAGCGACCAGTGCGGATGGTTGTAGGAAACCATAAAGCCTGCTTCCTTGCCGCGGCGGATCAGCTCGTTGACGTTTTCCACCGAGTGCGTATCGTAGATGTCGGAAATGTCGGGCTCGCAGGTGGTCTTATCGGGGTCGATGGCGAACATATTCAGGTGCACGACCTCTGCCTGATTGGGCGAGCGCGAGGGGCCCTCTTGTAGTGCGGGGAAGGGCGTGTGGTCGTAGTCACGGCTTACGTTTGCCTCGTAGGAGGGGAGCGTAATGAATTCCTCGTCGTCAAGCCTTGCGCGCAGGTCGTGGTAGTTGCGGTGCTCGGTGTAGGCGAACACGGAATAGCCTGCCGCCTTGTATCGCTCCTTCAATTCCTCGGGGGGGTAAGCACCGTCCGAGAGCGTGCTGTGGCTATGCAGATTTGCCTTGTAAAATTGGCAGTTTTCGGGTAACAGGTACTGTCTCATGATCGATCTCCTTTATATTGTGTTGTGCATTTGATACAATTCAGCGTAAAGCCCGCCCTTTTGCAGGAGTGCCTCGTGCGTGCCCGATTCGGCAATGCCGTCCTCGGTCAGCACCAAAATGCGGTCTGCGCCGCGTATGGTAGTGAGTCTGTGCGCAATGGTGAAGGTGGTGCGCCCCTTTGCCAGCGCCTCAAGCGATTGCTGTACGAGGCGCTCGCTCTCGTTATCCAGCGCGCTTGTTGCCTCGTCTAAGATCAGCACGGGCGGATTTTTGAGAAAGACGCGCGCAATGGAGATGCGCTGCTTCTGCCCCCCCGACAGCTTCACGCCGCGCTCGCCCACATAGGTGTCGTACCCGTTCGGCAGGGAGGAAATGAAGTCGTGCGCGCCTGCAAGGCGTGCCGCTTCTTCGATCTCCTCATCCGTGGCGTTTTGCTTGCCGTAGGCAATGTTCTCGCGCACGCTGCCCGAAAACAGATATACGTCCTGTGCCACAACGCCGATATTTTCGCGCAAGGAGGCAAGCGTGATCTCCTTAATGGGCGTGCCGTCCAGCAGGATCTCGCCTGTCGTTGCCTCGTAAAATCGCGGGATCAGCGAGCAAAGCGTGGTCTTGCCGCCGCCCGAGGGACCCACCAGCGCCACGCTCTCTCCCGCCCTTACGGAAAGGCTCAGATGCGTGAGCACGTTGCGCGATTCGGTCTCGTAGTGAAAGGAGACGTCGCGAAATTCAATATTGCCCTCTACGCGCCCGATCTCGCGCGCGTCCTTCGCGTCGGTGATCTCGGGCGACGTGTCCATGACCTCGCAGAAGCGGTCAATGCCCGTAAGCCCGCGCTGGAATTGCTCGGCAAACTCCACGATGCGGCGAATAGAGGTGAGCAGGGTGGTCACGAACATCAAGTATGCCACGTAATCCGCGGCGGTGATCGCGCCCTTCATCAAGAACAGCGCGCCTGCCACCACGACAACGATGTACATGAGTCCGTCGAACAGGCGCGTAGAGGATTGGAAGCCGCCCATCACGTGATAGACGCGCTTTTTGATGGAAAGGAATTTGTTGTTGCCCTTCTCGAACTTTTCCACCTCCAGCTTTTCGTTGGCGAAGGATTTGACCACGCGCACGCCGAGGAGGCTGTCCTCGACCGCGGCGTTGAGCTCGCCCACCTGCCCCCGCGAATCGCGGAAGCCCGCGCGCATTTTGCGGTTGAATACGGTGAGCACCAGCAGCATGGGCGGGATCACCGAGAATACGATCAGTGTCAGCGTCACGCTCATGGTGCACAGAATAGCAAACGCGCACACGATCTTGATGCCCGCGATGAAGAACTCCTCGGGGCAGTGGTGCGAGAATTCGGTCACGTCGAACAGATCGTTGGTCATGCGGGACATCAGCGACCCCACCTTGGCGTTGTCGTAGTAGGAGAAGGAGAGCCTTTGCAGGTGCGAGAAGAAGTCACGGCGCATGTCCGTTTCAATGCGCGCGCCCATAATGTGCCCCACGGACGCCATGTAGAAGTTGGCGGCGGTGTCAATGACGCGCAGCAGCACGTAAAGCACGCCGCAGCGCAGGATCAGCTCCAGCGTGAGCGCCATGGGGGTAGAGGTCGCCGCGTCGGTGATGCTGCGTACGATCAGCGGCAGCACCAGCTCGCACACCGTGGTAAGCGAGGCGCACAGCAGATCCAGCAGTAGGATCCACTTGTATTTTTTGTAATAGGGGAGAAAGCGGCGAATGAGGTGCAGACCCTTGCGCTTTTTCGGTTCTTGTGACATGACGTTCTCCGTAACACTTGCAAATTTATTCGAATCTTATTGTAGCACAAAAGGCGCTTTGCGTCAATCAAAGTTGAAAAACTTGCAAAAAAAATAAAGAAATGCGCCGCAAAAAAGCAAAAAACCTCCCGATTGGGAGGTTTTTTGCTACGCAGGATGGAATCAGCCCAGCTTTGCGCTGTTGATCTTGATGCCGGGGCCCATGGTGGAAGCCAGGACGCAGGACTTGATATACTGACCCTTTGCAGCGGCGGGCTTTGCCTTGATGATGGCGGTCATGAGGGTGTTGAAGTTCTCACCCAGCTTTTCTGCGCCGAAGGAAGCCTTGCCGATGGGGCAGTGGATGATGTTGGTCTTGTCAAGACGGTACTCGATCT
>CAZOFQ010000081.1:0-6178 GCA_964579105.1 uncultured Lachnospiraceae bacterium | reverse complement strand
AGCATGGCATATGTAGTGGACATGCTTTTGGGAATCACGTAAATCGGCAATCCGCTTTTGTGGCAAGCACTGTAATAACGCTCGCCCAGCATGCGGTTTTCATGAAGCGTAAAATCCATCATATGTCCTCCCCCTCCCGTGCACCAAGCGTTCCGTTCAGGAAAAAGACCGCACCCTCACGCAAATGCTCTGCCGCCTGTGCAACCTCCGCGCGGGTCACCGCGGCGATCCTTGCACGGCATTGCTCCGCACTATCACCGTTTCCGACGATAAAACGACGCAGGTAAAAATCCGCAAGCGAGGACGGAAGATCCGAAAGCTGACGGTGGGAATGATCCAGCGCGGATTTTGCGGCATGTAATTCAAGATCACCGATGTCGCCGCGCAAGATCGCCTTAAATTCGCCGCGCACGGCGTTTTCGGCAGCCACTCTGTTTTCCACCCTCATCCCCGCTTCGGCAAACAGCACGCCCTTATACAGATCCAAGGAAGAGCTGCAATGATAGCACAAGCTGCGCTTTTCACGCACATTGAGAAAAAGCTTGGAGGCGGCAGATCCGCCAAATATTTCATTGAGCACCGCCATGGCGGCTGCCAACGGGTGGGAAAGTGAAATATCGGTACGGTAGCCTACGCAAAGCTTGCCTTGACACAGCGGCATCTGCTCCTCCTCGCGTTTCACGCCACACGGCATTTTGAACAGCGTCTGTGGCAAAAGCGTATCGCCGCCAAGCCACGCAAACGAGTCGCTCAAAAGCTGCGCAACCTCACACGGATCGTTTTTTCCCACGTAGAAAAACAGCGGCGTAACGCCTCCGAGCAGCTCCCTCCACGCTGCCGTCAGGGACTTGGGCGTCAAGGCGTCAACGTCCTCCTCCTCTCCGACAAGGGAAAGCGCATAAGGCTCTTTGGGGCAAAGCAGAGCACGACATTTAGCACGAGCATACGCGCGCGGATGATTGATCCTTGCGCGAATGGCATCGCGCAGGTGGCTTTTTTCCGCCTCCACGTAAGGGGCGTAAAACTCCCCCTGCGGCATATACGGCGCATGCATCATTTCCGCCATCATTTCAATCACCTGCGGTAGCAAGCCATTCCCGCCACCCACAAAATCAGCACCCAAAAAATCTGCCGTAAGCCCCAAAAGCTGAAGGTCTCCGAGACGGCGATTAAAGGGTATGATCGAGGTTGCATAAAGATCGTCCAGATGCCGCAGCAAAAGAGATTTGGTCGTATACCGCTGCGTACCGCGACGCAGCAGCTCCATGGAGAGTGCATAGGACTGTGCGGTGCTGCTCGCAATCGGCACGGCAAATTGGAGCGTCAGTAATTCATTTTTAAAGCGGTCGGTCCTGATGGCAAGCAGCTTTGCGCCATTACCGACCTCATAGATCAGCGGTTCCATATTCGCCCCCTTTGCAACAAAAAGATAGATATATTATACTTTATTTTTTCTATTTTTGCAAGTGATTTCACGCATTCTTCACGCAGGATAGCAAAAAAGACCGCATCGCGGTCTTTTTTGCATGATTTATGCCAGCATTTTTTCGATCAGATCCGCCGCCTCGGCAAGCGGATTATCCGTGATGGCCTCCACTCTTCCCGCATCGACAAGAGCCGCGATAGCAGGGTCCAAGGGAATGCGCGCAAGAACGGGATAGCCGAATTTTTCGGCAACCTCACCGATGTGACTCTCGCCGAATACGGCGATCTCCTTCCCGCAATCGGGGCACTTTACGTAGCTCATGTTCTCCACAAGCCCCAGCACGGGAACGTTCATCATATCCGCCATGTGCGCCGCCTTGGAAACGATCATTGCCACCAGCTCCTGAGGGCTGCTGACGATCACCGCACCGTCCAGCTTGAGGGATTGGAGCACGGTAAGCGGCACGTCTCCCGTTCCCGGAGGGCAGTCAATGAGCAGGTAATCCACGTCCTCCCAGATAAAATCGGTATAAAACTGCTTCACGGTGCCTGCAATCACGGGACCGCGCCAGATCACGGGGCTTGTCTCGTCGGGCAGGAGCAGATTCAGGGAAACAACGTCAATGCCACCCTCACTCTTGGGCGGGATCAGCCCCGTTTCGTCGCCGTCAAAGCCTTCAACCGCCTTGATGCCGAACGCCTTGGGGATAGAAGGACCCGTAATGTCTGCATCCAAAATACCAACGTGGTAGCCTTTTTTTGCAAGCGCCACGGCAAGCATAGAGGTAACAAGAGATTTTCCCACGCCGCCCTTTCCACTCATAACGGCAACCGTGTGCCCGATCGAGCTTTTTGCGTGAGGCTTCTCGTGCATGGGCGTCTCACGGGATGCGCAGTTGCCGGAGCAAGAGGCGCAATCGTGCGTGCAATTTTCTTCTGCCATGATATCGACCTTTCCACCGCCTTGCGGTCGTGTATTTCATTCCCCATTATTATACACCCTTTCTCCTGAAAATCAAGGCTTTGACAAAAAATTTAACATCCTTGCTTTTTTACGGAAAACGTGCTATAATGGTGATATCTGTTTTCGGGAGGTGTGGTCTTGGGTAAGATCCTGCGCTACCTGCGGCATTATAAAAAAGAGGCGGTTTTAGGACCGCTGTTTAAAATGCTGGAGGCTCTTTTTGAACTTTTCATCCCGCTTGTCGTTGCGGATATCGTGGATACAGGCATCGCAACGGGAGATGCGGCTTATATTTTACAGCGCTGCGGCTTGATGGTCCTGCTTGGCTTTATCGGTCTTCTCGCGTCCGTCACGGCTCAATATTTTTCCGCCAAGGCTGCCGTGGGAATGGCTTGCGAGCTGCGCTTTGCGCTTTTTGAAAAGATCGGCAAGCTCTCTTACAGCGAAACCGACCGCTTCGGCACCGCAACACTCCTTTCCCGCACTACCTCGGACGTCAATCAGATCCAGAGCGCCGTCAATCTCGTTCTCCGCTTGTTTTTGCGCTCCCCCTTCATCGTTTTCGGCGCGATGATCATGGCGTTCACGGTCTCCCCTAAAGCCGCAACGACCTTTGCGGTCACCATCCCCGCGCTTTCCATCGTTATTTTCGGCATCATGCTTGCCGGCATCCCGCTTTACCGCCGTGTACAGGCTAAATTGGACCGCGTGCTGGGGCTGACCCGCGAAAATCTCAAGGGCGTGCGCGTGGTACGCGCATTCGTGCGGGAAAAGGAATCCATTGAGGAATACACCGCCGCAACAGAGGAGCTGACGCATCTGCAGCGCTTTTCGGGGCGCGTCTCCGCACTTCTCAATCCGCTTACCTACGTGATCATCAATTTCTCCGTGCTTGCCATCGTATATCTCGGCGGCATACAAGTGAATAACGGCGCGCTCGGAACGGGTGACGTTATCGCACTTTACAACTACATGTCCCAGATTTTGATCGAGCTGATCAAACTGGCAAACTTCATCATCCTGATCACCAAGGCTTGTGCCTGCGGCAGCCGCATCAATCGCATTTTTGATGCCCCCGAAGGGCTTGAAATCAAAGAAGGTCTTGCAAAAACAACCGACAACGGTATCGAATTTCGCGATATTTCCCTTTCCTATAACGAAAGCGGCGAGCATGCGCTCTCGCACATTTCCTTCCATGCGAATAAAGGGGAGACCGTTGGTGTTATCGGCGGCACGGGCTCGGGCAAAACCTCCCTTGTGAATCTCATTCCCCGCTTTTATGACGTCACCGAGGGCAGCGTTCTGATCGACGGCAGCGACGTGCGCTCCTTGGATGTGACCGCATTGCGCTCCCGTATCGGCATCGTGCCGCAAAAGGCGGAGCTTTTTGCGGGCACCATCCGCGAAAATCTGCTCTGGGGAGACCCGTGCGCCACCGAAGCCGAGCTGCTTGACGCCCTAAGGACCGCCCAAGCCGTAGATTTCGTGCTTTCAAAGGAAGGCGGCTTGGACGCAACCGTGGAGCAGGGCGGTCGCAATTTCTCGGGCGGTCAGCGCCAACGTCTCACCATTGCGCGCGCCCTCGTACGCAAGCCCGATATTTTAATATTGGATGACAGCGCTTCTGCACTGGATTACGCCACCGACGCTGCACTGCGCAACGCCTTGTCGGCACTGCCCTATCATCCAACCGTCTTCCTCGTAAGCCAGCGTACAGCCTCCATCATGCACGCCGATAAAATTCTGGTGTTAGACGATGGAGAATGTGTTGCCGTGGGTACACACGAGCAGCTGCTGCAGGACTGTGAGACCTATCGCGAGATCTTCGAATCACAATTTTCAAGCGAGGGGGTCCACAATGAAGCTTAAATCTAATAAGTGCCATAACGGTATAAAAAAAAGAGCAGTTTTGCCCGCAAAAAAGACCGTCCAAAAAGCCCCCAAGGGCACGCTTCGCCGCGTGCTTTCCTATCTGCGCGGATATCGCTTCTACCTGTTCGCTTCCCTTTTACTTGCACTTTGCTCCGTGATACTCGTGCTTTGGCTCCCCGTGCTGATCGGTGACGCCATCGACCACATCACAGCGCCCGGTGCGGTCAATTTTGCCGAGATCCGTTCCTTATTTATCAAGGCTGCCTTCATCATCGTTCTTACCGCGCTGTTCCAATGGCTGATGAACGTCTGCAACAACAAAATGACCTACGGGATCGCACGGAACATCCGCAACGACGCCTTTTGCCATTTGCAAGAGCTTCCCGTTTCCTATTTAGACACGCACAAGCTCGGCGACGTTGTCAGCCGCCTGATCTCGGACGTAGATCAATTTACCGACGGTCTTCTGCTCGGCTTCACACAGCTTTTCACAGGCATCATCACCATTTTGGGTACGCTGATCTTCATGCTCGTGATCCATCCGGGGATCACTCTTGTCGTGGTGCTGGTCACCCCGCTTTCCCTGTTTGTAGCCGCATTTATCGCACGACGTACCTACAATATGTTTCTTTTGCAGTCGCAGATCCGCGGCAAGCAAACGGCTCTTATGGAGGAAGCGATCGGCTCCCACAAGGCGGTGGTCGCATTTTCGCAGGAGGAGGAGATCCTCGAAAAATTCGGCGATTTAAACGATCAACTGCAAAAGGCATCTCTCAACGCCACCTTTTTCTCCTCGCTCGTCAACCCCACCACCCGTTTTGTCAACAGCCTTGTATATGCAGGCGTGGCGCTTGCGGGCGCATTGGCGGTGATTGGTAGCGGCGCTGCCGCCATCACCGTGGGCGGGCTTTCCGCCTTCCTTGCATACGCCAACCAATACACCAAGCCGTTTAACGAGATCTCGGGCGTTGTCACCGAGCTACAAGGCGCTCTTGCATCCGCTGCACGCATTTTCGAGGTGCTGGACGCTCCTGCGCAGACGCCCGACGCCCCCGATTCCACCGTTTTGCAGCACCCACAGGGGCGTGTCACACTGGAAAACGTCAGCTTTTCCTATAATAAAGAAACACCCCTGCTTCAAAACCTCAATCTTGACGTGCTCCCGGGGCAGCATGTCGCCATCGTCGGACCCACGGGGTGCGGCAAAACCACGCTGATCAATCTTTTGATGCGGTTTTACGACGTAGACAGCGGCGCAATACTGGTAGACGGCACGGACGTCCGCGCACTCACGCGCGACAGCCTGCGGCGATCCATCGGCATGGTTCTGCAGGAAACGTGGCTGCACGCAGGCACCGTAGCGGATAATATCGCATTCGGCTGTCCCAACGCATCACGGGAGGATATCATAGCCGCCGCCAAGGCAGCCCACGCGCACAGCTTTATCAAGCGCTTGCCGCAGGGCTACGATACGGTGATCGGCGAGGAGGGCGGATCGCTCTCGCAGGGGCAAAAGCAGCTGCTTTGTATCAGCCGCCTGATGCTCTCCCCGCCCGCCATGCTGATTTTAGACGAGGCAACCTCCTCTATCGACACGCGCACCGAGCGACGGATCCAAAAGGCGTTTGCGGCGCTGATGAAGGGGCGCACCTCCTTCGTGGTCGCACACCGCCTCTCCACCGTAAAGGAATCCGACCTGATCCTCGTCATGCGCGACGGTCAGGTGGTGGAGCAAGGCAAGCACGAGGAGCTGCTGCGCGGGAACGGATTCTATCATCATTTATATAATAGCCAATTCGCACACACAAGGACCGAGGATTAACCCCTCGGTCTTTTTTTGCTCCGCTTGTACATCGGGGATTACGCATTTCTTGTAGGGACGGGCGTCCTCGACCGTCCGTAATTCACAACCAACAT
>CAZOFQ010000080.1:0-6238 GCA_964579105.1 uncultured Lachnospiraceae bacterium | reverse complement strand
TCTGCGGATATAAAAAGTGCGCGACATCGAAGCCGCGCACCGAAAAACGCAAACTCCGATTGTTGTCACACAAATTTAATCAGAAGAGAAAAGCGTTTCTACATTCTAACTGTGGAAATTTGCATTTTTACCAAATTCAAAAGTTAGAATGCACGAAAAAGGTACAATTATCCCTTTAACAAAAAAAGAAACAACTTTACCTCTGATTATTAAATTTGTGTGACAGTAGTATTATACCACGATTATATGAATTTTTCAAGACATTTCGGTACATTCGCAAATTTTGTCTTACTCTTTTTGACATATCGAAAAACAGATCCGATGCTCCTTCGTAAAACGGAGCGACAACGCCCCTTTTTCGTGAGTGAATAAAAACACGGCTCGCGTCGGCTCAACGCCAAATATAAAAGGGAGAACATATCTTTTTGCCAACCATACACAAAGAAAAAACGCCCCCAAAAGGGGCTTTGGGGGCTTACCCGCGGGCGAGCCTTGCGCGTGAAACGCGCGAACACCTCTCCGGCACTCACCCTCCTCGCCCCCCTTGCATACCATATAGAAAAAGCAAAAGGAGAATTTCGTATGTATCACAGCAACGGAGAAGGCGGTCTTCGCTCCACACTCGGCACGTTGCCCTATGCGGCGGCGGTGATCAAGGGAAGCCCCGCGTACAGCCAAATCGAGGGGACCGTCAAATTTTATCAGGCGCCTCACGGCGTTCTGGTCGTGGCGGATATTACGGGGCTGCCCGCCTCGGCGCAGGCGTGCAGGGAGAAGATTTTCGGCTTTCACATCCACGGCGATGCGGCTTGCACGGGAAGCGGTGAGGCACCGTTTGCCGACGCGGGCACGCATTTCAATCCGCGCGGCTGTGAGCACCCCTATCACGCGGGGGATATGCCACCTCTGTTCAGTGCGGGTAACCGCGCGTTCCTCGCCTTTTTGACGAATCGCTTCACCGTAAGCGAGATCCTCGGCAAAACGGCGGTCATACACGACCGTCCCGACGATTTTACCACACAACCCGCAGGAAACGCAGGCAACAAGATCGCCTGCGGCGTTATTGCAAAAGTGCCGCGCTGAAGCGCGCACAACATCGCATCCGCGTGCCGCTTACAGATATTTATTCATGTGCGCCACGTCGAAGAAGCCGCACAGATGCGCCACATCGGTTTTGCTCTGCTCCCTTTGCGCCAGCAGCTCGCGGGCGCGGGCAAGGCGGCATTGCATCACGTATTGCATGGGCGACACGTGCAGTACCTCGCGGAAATGACGATTCAGCGTTGCCTTTGACATGTTGGCGATCGCCGCAAGCGTCTCCAGCGTCATTTTTTGCCCCACGTTGCCTTGGATATACTCCATCACGCGCAGCAGCTCGCCTGCTTGCACAGGCATCGACTCTCCTTGCAGATTTTTTCGCAAAAGTCGCCCCATATTGCCGATAAACGCCAGCGTCAGCACGTTCTCATAGGTGTATTCTCCCTCCTGCTCTGCTTCAATGATGCTTGCGAGCGCCCGCAGCAGCTCCGCAAGCTCGGAATGCTCCACGTGCAGGTTGTACCCTCTGCCCGAGGTGCGGCGGATCTGCGGCTCGATGTCAAAAAGCAGCGCAAACGCGGGCAGCCGTGAAAGCTCCGCGCGGTAGTTGCTCATAAAATCCGCGCGCAGCAGCAGATGGCACACGTCAAGCGCGCGCTCTGCATAATAGCCGTGATTGACCTCGGGCGGAATGATAAACACGTCGCCCACGCGGGCGGGCACGTACGTGTCGCCGATATAGTGCCTCCCCTCGCCCGAGGAAATGATATTCATTTCATAAAACTGGTGAGCGTGCAGCCTGCAACGGTAGTTGCCATGCATGTACGCGTGCACCAGGTGCGTGCTTGCCTCGGAGAAGCAATCACTGTCCTGATAGTATTTCCTGCCCTTTTCAAATTCCGGAGTTTCGGGATACATTTGTCGCTCCTTTGATTGGATTTTACCAAAAAACGATGATATATTACTATCATTATATCAAACCGAGTGTTATAATGCAAGTATAAGCTTAAAATTTGCGAGGTGCTTATTATGATGATCAAACTAAATCACGCAACCTATATGGACAAGCTGCGCGCTTGCTGGATCGGCAAAAACATCGGCGGCACGCTGGGCGCGCCCTTTGAAGGGAAAAAGGATCTTTTACATATTGAAGGCTTTACCACGCCCTGCGGAGAGCCGATCCCCAACGACGACCTTGACCTGCAGCTGGTCTGGCTGTGCGCCATGGAGCGAGAGGGCGCAAAATACGTCAACGCCAATAAGCTTGCCGATTACTGGCTGGAGTGGATCACCCCCCACTGGAACGAATACGGCATTTCCAAAACCAATCTGCGTCTGGGGCTTTTGCCCCCCATGAGTGGCGAGACAGACAACGAGCGCTGGAGGACCTCTAACGGTGCGTGGATCCGCAGCGAGATCTGGGCAGGTCTTGCCCCCGGTGTGATCGACGTTGCCATGAGCTACGCCATGGCAGACGCCATGGTGGATCACGGCGTGAGCGAGGGCACGTATGCAGAGCTCTTTACCGTAGTGCTGCAAAGCATGGCGTATTGCGAATCCAACATCCGCGCGCTTTTGGAGATCGCGCTGTCCAAGATCCCCGCAAGCTGCCGCGTGGCACAGACCGTGCGCCTTGTGACGGAGTGCTACGACAGCGGCGTTTCTTACGCAGAGACGCGTGAGCGCGTGGTGGAATTCAACAAGGAGCTGGGCTGGTTTCAGGCGCCGGGCAATCTGGGCTTCGTCACCATCGGCTTACTTTGGGGCGAGGGCGATTTCAAAAAATCCGTGCTTTACGCCGTCAACTGCGGCGACGATACCGACTGCACTGCGGCGACCGTTGCGGCGACCCTGGGCATCATCGGCGGCACTGCCGCGATCCCCGAGGATTGGAAGGCGTTTGTGGGCGACCGCATCCTGTCGATCTGCATCAACGCCATGCACGCGCATCGCACGCCCAAGACCTGCACCGAGCTTGCTGACCGCGTGGCGGCACTTGTGCCCAAGGTCATGGAGGCGCATAACGTCCCCTTCACCTTCACCGACGAGGAAGGCGGCTATCCCGCGGAGCTCGTCAAGCGATACTCCTCAATGGATACCGTTCGTGCCATGGCGCGCTCCCGTTACTCCTACGATGTGACGCATTACGGCATGATCAGCACGCGCGTGGAGCTGGATGCATCTCCTCGCGTTTGCAGGGGCGACACACGCCGCGTCACGCTGACCTTCCGCTATGATTCCTCAGCGCGCGAAACGCGCCGCTTGCAGCTGCGTCTGCTCCTGCCCGAGGGCTGGGAGGCGGGCAACTACCAAAAGTCCCTCTTGCTGGAGTATCCGCAAGCCATTCACAGCCTGGAGGGCGTGGCAAGCGTATCCTTTGACGTGACAGCGGGTGACGTGGGTGAGGTCAACCGCGCCTACATGGAGGTGACCAGCAACGCATTGGCGTATCCCATGATGATCCCGATCTCCTTTATTGGGTGATATTCCCCCCTTGAAAAATGCTCGCCCGTGTGGTACAATAGAGCAAAGCAAAAAAAGGAGAACGCATATGAAGGTTTTGATGCTCAACGGCAGTCCCAAGGAAAACGGTAATACGGCACGCGCTCTTTCGGAGATGCGCGCGGTATTTGAAAAAGAAGGCATCGAGGTGGAATGGATGCACGTGGGGCATCTTGACGTACACGGCTGCACGGGGTGCGGCACCTGCTATAAGACAGGCAAATGTGTGTTCGACGATGCGGTAAACGACCTTGCAAAAAAGCTGGAGGCGTGCGACGGCATGGTGGTTGGCTCACCCGTCTATTACGCCGCGCCGAACGGCACGCTTGTCTCGGTGCTAAACCGTCTGTTTTACAGCACGCGCTTTGACAAGCGCATGAAGGTGGGGGCGAGTGTTGCCGTGGCGCGCCGCGGCGGCTGCTCTACGGCGTTTGATCAGCTCAACAAATACTTCACCATCAGCGGCATGCCCGTGGCGGCTGGGCAGTACTGGAACAGCGTGCACGGCGCAAAGCCCGGGGACGCCGAGCAGGACGGCGAGGGGCTGCAGGGCATGCGGACGCTTGCCGCCAACATGGTATTTCTGATGCGAAGCATCGCGCTCGGCAAGGAACGGTACGGTCTGCCCGAAAGGGAAAGATCCGTATGGACGAATTTCGTGCGCTGACGGTGTCAAAAAAGGGCGAAGAACAATGTTCTTCGCCCTTTTTGTAAAAGAACTCCGCCCCGTCAAGCGCTGCTTGACGGGGCTTTTGCGTTATTCTTCGCTTTCACCCTCGGCGGCGGGGGCGGCTTCCTCGATCACGGGCTTTATTGCGCGATCGGGGGCAGACGTAAGGATCTCCCGCATCCTCTCATCGGGACATAGCAAGATCTCGCAATCCCCGTCCCCGTTGGTCACGGAAAGCACCAGCGCCGCCTTCGGGGAAAGATCGGGGCTGTAATTATAGCGGTGAAGCCCCTTGGGGGCGCGGCGGTTCTCCTTGCAAAACGCCGCCGTCCCCGTGATCTCGTAAAGCCCCACGCGGCAAACCAGCTGCATCTTATCACCGCCGCGGTAGGAAAACACCTCAAGGTCGGTGGTACCGTCCTCCAGCGTGTGCAGGCGGTACAGATAGCTCACCGCCATATAGCGCGCGATCAGCTGGATGGCGGGCACGAGCAGCAAAAGCCCCAGCGACTGCAAAAGCGCGGGAAATTTCGGCACAAATGCGGACGAGATGAAGGAGGCGGCGGACAGTAAAAACAGCCACAGCACCACGAGATGGGCGGTATAGTTGCTTCGTTGCGGACGGTAATCGTACATCATATCACTCCTCAATGATCTTTCTTTCCTTGCTTTTGAGCGCGCGCTCCTCGCTCACGCTCTCGCGATGATACAGACGCAGCGTGCCGCGCGACTCCTGCTCATCTCCGTAGAAAATATCAAAATATATCACAATGGTATCGGTTTGCTCCAGATCCACACCGTCAAAGGTGTAGCGGCAGAAGGTATACAGGGGTGTGGTATCAAACTCCGCAGAGGTCGGCTCAAGCACGCGCGCCTCGGTCACCACGTCCTGCTCGCTTTGCACCTGCGTGCCCTCGGGGGTGACGTCGATATACTGCGTCAGCCTCACGTCAAACACCTTTTCGCCGCGCGGGGGCTGCTCGGGCAGCTGCAGATCCTCTTGTAAGCGCTCCAGCGTGCTGTTGTTGTAATACAGCAGCAGCTGTACCTGATTCGCTTCCTTGATAAACACACAGCGCCCCACGTTGAAATAGGCATAATTATCGTCTGCCTCGGTATACTCTACCTGCTCCTGCGTGAGCACCGTCAAGTCCCCACCGTTTTCTGCATACGCGGCAGAAAGCACCGCGTTATCCGAGATCTGCCTCAGATCACGCGGCACGCTTTGCGAGAAAAACACGCGCCAAATGAGCCATCCCCAAACAGCGGCGATGGCAAGCACGAATAAAAAGCGCAACAGGATCCCCAAGATCCACAGGGTATAGCTTGACTTTGGTTTTGCCATTTTAACATCCTTTCCCTTGCGCGAGCCTCCGCACGCGCGTTTCGCACGGCTTGTGCGGCGGGCGTGTCTTTCGCTCGCCCGCGTTTTTACACTATCTTATATTGTAGCCGATAATACCCAAAATGTCAAATGAATTCTGTGTGAAGTCTCATTCAACCTCAAAAAGAAAGCCCCGTCGGCGCATTTGCGCCGACGGGGTCGGTATTTCTTTTGATATTACTCGTAGAGCTTGCCCATCTTCTGGAGTCTTTCGAAGCGAGCCTTTGCATTTTCCTCTGCCTTTGCAAACAGAGTCTTTGCGCGCTCGGGGAAGGACTGCGCCAGACGCGCGTAGCGTGCCTCGTTGGCGATGAATGCCTGGTAATCACCCGTGGGCTCGCCGCTGTCGATGGTCAGCTTGTTGCTCTCCTTGGTGGGATCGTAGCGGAACATATTCCAGTAGCCTGCCTCAACAGCCTTTTTCATTTCCATCTGGCAGTTCTGCATGCCGCCCTTCTTGATGCCGTGCATTTCGCAGGGAGCGTAGCCGATGATAAGGGAAGGACCGTGGTAAGCCTCTGCCTCGGTGAGAGCCTTGAGCAGCTGATTCATGTTAGCACCCATAGCGACCTGTGCCACGTAAACGTAGCCGTAGGACATTGCGATCTCTGCAAGATTCTTCTTGCCGATCGCCTTACCTGCAG
>CAZOFQ010000079.1:0-6505 GCA_964579105.1 uncultured Lachnospiraceae bacterium | reverse complement strand
ATCGGCAATAGCCTCTTTTCAACCACGCGACTATCGCGTGGTTTTCGTTATACAATAAGAAAAAAGAACCGCGCTTGTGCGCGGTTCTTTTTTGCTGTTTGCTGTGGTTATTCTGCGATCTCCTCAGCGGGAATTTCCTCGACCAGTCCATGCTTTGCCTTTTCAAACTCGGCAAGGATCTCTTCATTCGGCTCTTTGGTGAGCAGAGAAACAACGACGATGGCAATAGAGGAAAGGATGAACGCGGGGAGCAGCTCGTAGATGGCGAAAATACCGCCAACAAAGGGGTTGAGCACCAGCTTCCAGAGAAATACGGAGACGCCGCCCGTGATCATGCCCGCAATGGCACCTGCACGGGTCGTACGCTTCCAGAACAGCGAGAAGAGCATGATGGGGCCAAACGTAGCGCCAAAGCCCGCCCAAGCAAAGGAAACGATGTTAAAGATAACGCTCTTTTCGTCCCAAGCAATGATGATGCCGATCAGGGCGATTGCGAGCAGCACGATGCGGGAAAGCCAGATCACTTGCTTGTCGTTTACGTCCTTGTCCTTTTTGATGATACCTTTAAAAATGTTTACGGAAACGGAGGAGGAGGCGATCAGTAAGTAAGAATCGGAGGAGCTGATGGTGGCGGCAAGAATGCCCGCCATGATAAGACCGGCAAGGATGAGGGGGAGATACTCGGTGGAGAGTACGATAAGGATGTTTTCCGCACCGCTTGCGGTGGAGAGCACCTCATTCACGGGGAGTAAGCTTCTGCCGATGATGCCGATCATGACAGCGGCGGAAAGGGAGATCAGCACCCAAACGGTTGCAATTCTTCTGGAGCGCTTGATCTCACCCGCGCTGCGGATCGCCATAAAGCGAAGCAGGACCTGGGGCATACCGAAATAGCCAAGACCCCACGCCAGCATAGAGAATACGCGAAGCACGCCATAAGGGGTGGCGTTATCATCGAACAAGGGCTTGCCGAGGAGGCTTTGCTGCACGCCGTCTGCATTGGTGATGGGTGTTGCCATTTCACCGAGAGAGAGGAAGCCGGGGATATTCTTTGCATTATCCACGACCGCGCCGAAGCCGCCTGCATTGACAACGCCAACAATGATCATCGCAACCAGTGCCACGACCATAACGATGGCTTGCATGAAGTCGGAAACGCTTTCCGCAAGGAAGCCTCCGATCAGGGTATAAGCGACCACGAATAAGGCACCGACGACCAGCATCACGTGATAATCAAAGCCGAACAGGGTGTTGAACAGCTTGCCGCAGGTCACGAAGCCGCTGGCGGCGTAAACGGTGAAGAACACAAGAATGAATACCGAAGCGATGCCCATCAGAATCTTATTTTTTTCCTTGAAGCGGTTGCTGAAAAAGTCGGGAACCGTAATAGCGTTGCCCGAGATCTGCGAATAATGGCGCAAACGCTTGGCAACGATCAGCCAGTTGATGTAGGTGCCGATGGCAAGACCGATCGCCGTCCAGAAGGCGTCGGCAAGACCGCACCAATAGGCAACACCCGGCAGACCCATCAAAAGCCAGCCGCTCATGTCGGATGCCTCTGCACTCATAGCGGTGACCCATGGACCGAGGGAGCGCCCGCCGAGGAAGTAGCTTTCGCTGTTTTTCTGTGCGCGTTTATAGAAATACAGACCGATTCCGATCACGGCACACATGTAAAGCAACATTGTGACAAAAATTTGGGGATTTTTCATTGTCGTTCTCCTTCTTGTAAATATAAGATACATTTTAACATAAAAAAGAATATATGTCAACCGAGGTAAAGCAAAAAAGGTAGAATGTAAGGATTTATTTGTTTTGTTGTTTTTTTATAATTTAAGGCGTCGACTTTTGTGTTTTTTGCGTTTTGAGAAGTAAAAAATAACAAAAAAGCGGTTGACAAATTGGTGAAATTGCGATATAATATAACTAAAAATTCACACAGAGGTGCCGTGTATGCCGCGTTTCTTTGTTACAAGTTCCCAAATAGCAAACGGCGTTGTTACCATTATGGGGGACGATGCACGCCATATTTCCCGTGCATTACGTATGGCGGCAGGGGAATGCATCACCGTGTGTGATATGCAAAAAAACGAGTACGAATGCGAGCTGTTTTCCTTTTTACCCGATCGTGTGCAGGCGCGCGTGCTTACGTGCGTAAGGAGCAATACCGAGCCTCCTGTTCGCGTTACCTTGTATCAGGCGTTGCCTAAGGGGGATAAATTCGATTCTGTCATACAAAAGGCGGTGGAGTGCGGTGCTTCTCGAATCGTTCCGTTTGAAAGCGAGCGTTGCGTGGTGCGCGTAAAGCCCGATAGCGAGGTGCACAAGACCGAGCGGCGCTGTCGCATTGCGCTGGAGGCAGCCAAGCAGTGCGGGCGCGGAGTCGTTCCCGAGGTGCTTCCCACCGTTTCCTATGAAAGCATGCTTCTGCAGGCAAGTCAGCAAGACCTTGTGCTTTTTTGCTATGAGGGCGATGGCACAAAGCCCTTGGGGCAGCTGTTGCGTGAGACGCGACCGAAAGCAGATGCGAGCGTTGCCATTGTGATCGGCAGTGAAGGGGGATTTTCTCTTCGCGAGGTGCAGCAAGCAAACGACAAGGGCTTCCTGCTCGCAGGGCTCGGTCCGCGCATTTTGCGTACCGAAACCGCGTCGGGATTTGCACTGGCGTGTATCAGCTGTATGCTGGAATTGAGTTGATTCGTGGTAAATAACAAAAAACTTACAATATTTTTGTAAAATGTGGCGAAAACCTATTGCAAAATGACAAAAAATCGTGTAAAATATAAATGATTCTATACAATTCAACATATAGAGAAGGATGAGAGGTTAAACTTATGTCTAACAGATTGTTTCAAGGCGTGATCCATCAGATGAAGGATGCGATCGATCGTGTGATCGGCGTGATCGACGAGAACGGCGTTATCATCTCCTGCTCCGAGCTTTCCAAGATCGGGCACGTCAAGCAAGGGATCCGTGAAGAGCTGGCGTATTCCTCGGAAAAGGTCGTTTCCGCGGGCTACACCTATTCCCCCATCAGCGGCGGCGTCAAGGCTGAATACATCGTGTTTGTCGAAGGGGAGGATCACATAGCGGAGAAAATGTGCAAGCTGCTTGCCGTCTCTCTTGGCAATATCAAAAACCTCTACGATGAAAAATACGATAAAGGCTCCTTTATTAAAAACATCATCCTTGACAACATCCTTCCCAGTGACATTTATATCAAAAGCAAGGAATTGCATTTCAACACGGAGGAGGTTCGTATCGTCTTTTTGATCAAATTCTTTGGCAAAACCGATATGATGCCCTTTGAGATGCTGCAAAATATGTTCCCCGACAAGTCCAAGGATTACGTGATCAGCGTCGGCGAGCACGATATCGTGCTTGTGAAGGAGATCAAGCCGGGGACCGACGGCAAGGAGATCGAGCGTATGGCAACCAACATTGCCGACACGCTGTGCACCGAATTTTATGCCAAGGTCGCTATCGGCATCTCTACCACCGTGGACAATATCAAGGATCTCGCCAGAGCCTACAAGGAGGCGCAGGTCGCCATCGAGGTGGGCAAGGTCTTTGAAACCGAAAAGAATATCATCAGCTACGAAAATCTCGGCATCGGGCGTTTGATCTATCAGCTGCCCACCACGCTTTGCGAAATGTTCCTGCAGGAAGTTTTCAAAAAAGGAAATCTTGATTCGCTGGATCGCGAGACCCTGCTGACCATTCAGAGCTTCTTTGAAAACAACCTCAACGTTTCCGAAACCTCGCGCAAGCTTTTCGTACATCGCAACACGTTGGTCTACCGCTTGGAAAAGATCCGCAAGCTCACGGGGCTCGATCTGCGTGAATTCGAGCACGCGATCACCTTTAAGGTAGCGCTGATGGTGAAAAAATACCTTAATTCCAAGCCTTCTAAGTATTAATTCTTATGGGTAAGCGCGGCACGCCGCGCTTACCCATGGTTGCGTTTTTTGCTGACCGCCGATCTTGCACAGTTTGAGCATTTCGGATAGAAAGGTGTCATTTTTTCTATGAAAATTACGTTTTCCGTACCCGTGCGTCAATTAGAGGAGCAGTATGACCGCATTCTTGCTGAGCTCTCCCTTACCTTGCCCGACGTTCGCGTTGAAGCGGATCGAAGCAGCGGACTTCTCACGTTGGACCTGCCACCCAATGCCGATCCTGTTGCCGTTCTTGAAACGCTTCGGTTATCCTTTGCGAAACTCGGGATCGACGCCAAGCGCATACAGAGCCAAGAGCAAGCCTATTACGGCTCGTATGCGCAAAACGTACCGCCCGTTCATCTCGGGGGCAAGCAACCGCGCACGGTGCGGCTTTCTGTTTTTGTTATTTCCTTGATCTGTGTTGCCCTTGCGGTATCCGTCTTGATGTTCAGCATCGGTATGTTGTTTGGGGATATCTCTTGGCTGTTTGGCAGTGACGGTACTCTTGGTACAGGCGAGCAAGAGGGAGAAAGCTATGCGGGCAAGATCGCTCTGATCGATTCTATTTTTGAAGAATACGCCCTGTACGATACCGACGGGCAGCTGCTTCTTGACGAAATGCTGAAGGCTTACGTTGCCGCTACGGGTGACAAGTACGCCGCATATTATACCGCAGAAGAGCTGGAAGCCTTGATGGCGGAAATGGAGGGCGAAGCCGTCGGTGTCGGCGTTACGGTTACGTTAGATGTCGAGACAGGGACTATTCTCGTCATTCAGGTCGCTCCCGATTCGCCCGCCGCGAAGGCGGACGTAAAGCCGGGGGATCGCATTGTGGCGATCGGAACAAAGGCAGAGGGTGAGCGCGTTGCCGATATCGGATACGAGATCGCGCTGAAAAAATTACAAGGCGAGGTTGGTACCGTTGCCGAGTTCGTGGTCCTGCGCGGCGAGGAGGAGATTGAATTTTCCATCACACGTGCCGCCTTTACAGCCGTTTCCGCGCAAGGGTGGGTAAGCACCACCAACGCAGAGGTTGGCATCCTGCGTATCTCCTCGTTTGAGGCGAATACGCCCGCACAGTTTAAGACCGCTATGAACGAGCTGATCGAAAAGGGATGTACGCGCTTCGTTTTCGACGTGCGAAATAACCCGGGCGGCGAGCAAAAGTCGGTTTCGGCAATACTTTCCTATTTTGCAAACGAGGACGACGTGATCTTAAGCACGGTCTCCAAGGATGGAACGACAACGTATTACCGTGCCGAGGAAGCCACCTATACGGGCGATTACGCCGCCTGCAGCGTGGCAAAAGAGGAGATCGGGATGTATCGCGATTACCCGATGGTCGTTGTAACGAACGGCTATACCGCCAGCGCAGGTGAGCTTTTCACTGCCGCGCTTTCCGATTACGGCTTGGCAACGCTGGTGGGGGAAAACACCTACGGAAAAGGCGTGATCCAAAGCATATTCGACCTTTCCTCTATGGGGTACAGCGGCGGGCTCAAGCTTACGGTCGGATATTATGCGCCCCCCTCGGGCGAAAATTATGACGGAAAGGGTATTGCCCCCGACGTTACCGTAGTCTTGGAAGAAGCGTTGGCAAACAAAAGTCTTTATCTTTTGAGCGAGAGCGAGGATAATCAGCTTTCTGCCGCCATCGCGCAAGTGATGAAATAAATTTGAATTTTTAATACAGAGGAGATACGATCATGACAAACGAAAAAAAGATCACAATGACCCAACAGGGCTATGATGAGCTTGTCAAGGAGCTGCAATGGCGCGAGGGCGAGGAGCGCGAGCGCATTAAAAACGACATCGTAGTGGCTCGCGGCTTCGGTGACTTGTCCGAGAACGCAGAATACGATGCCGCAAGAAACGCGCAGGCAGAAAACGAAGCGCGCATCATGCAGCTGAAGGCAGATATTGAAAATGCAGAGGTGCACGACGCTTCCAGCTTTGTCAAGGGCGTTGTAAACATCGGTACCGCTGTGAAGGTCGTGGACGAGAAGAACGGCAAGGAGCGCACGTTCTATATCGTTGGCTCTAACGAGGCTGATGTGGTTGCGGGCAAGATCTCCGATATCTCTCCTGTGGGCAGCGCGCTCATCGGTCACAAGGCAGGAGACGTTGTGAACGGTACCGTTGAGGCTTCCGGCAACACCTTCTCTTACCGTGTCGTTGAGGTTACGCGCGACTAAAGGAGTAAATTATGGCAGAAGAAATGAGAAACGGCGCTGAAAACGCCGTGGAGGAAGTCAATCTCGCGGATGTATTCCGCGTTCGCCGCGAAAAGCTGGCGGCATTGCGTGAGGCAGGGAACGATCCCTTTGAGATCACCAAGTATCCCCAGGATACCTATTCCGCCGAGATCAAGGAGCGCTTTGCCGACCTGGCGGCGGAAGCCGAGACCGACGTTACGGTTTGCCTTGCCGGGCGCATGATGACGCGCCGTATCATGGGCAAGGCTAGCTTTGCCCACCTGCGCGACGATAAGGGCGATATTCAGATCTACGTGCGCCGCGACGTGATCGGCGACGAGGCGTATGCAGGCTTCAAGAAAATGGATA
>CAZOFQ010000078.1:0-6513 GCA_964579105.1 uncultured Lachnospiraceae bacterium | reverse complement strand
GGAGAACACCCTTGGTTTTCTTGTGCATATCGGTTACAAAAGGCGAAGCTTTTCTGCGGCTTTCATACAAGGGGTCACAAACCTGAATTTTACCTACTCCTTATTTCTTTTTCTTCACACACCGTTTCCCTTGTGGTGAAGCCGCTCGGTTTAGATCTTCATTGGACCGTACCTTCCTTTCTTCACCTACAGTATAACACAAAAAAAGCGCTTTGGCAATATGGCAAATTGTAAGAAATAGACAATTATTTTTTGTTCAAGACGCAGAAATTGGCGATTTTACCCCGCTTCCCTCTTTACAAAATGGATTTTTTGTGATAAAATGGATTTATGATGTTGCTCAAAAGGCACAAAAACAGCCCCGCACGCAGTCGTGCGGGGCTGTTTTGCTTTTATCGGTAATACACGTAATAAACGATAACGGTGCGCTCCTTGCCGCCGTGCTCCAGATCGGGTGCGGTAATGACCACCCCGTCCTTGGAAAGCAGCTCGGACGCCTGCATATCCACGATCTTACAGCGCATCAGCACGTCTGCCGAGGCATAGACCAGCAGCTCATCGTCCTTTATATTGAGCCCGCCCGAGCGCCCGATGACCTCGTCCACGTTGTCGATACGCTCGGTCACGTACTTCACGTGGTGACCGCAGATGCGGCGCGCCATATCATAGCGATAGCGCTTGCTTTCGGGATTTTTGCTCTTCGTCCATTTTTCCCAAACCCTTTTGAACATGATCCTTTCCCGCCCTTTCCGTTAATCCACTCTGTTGCGTCGCTCGCCCGCCGCAAACGCGCGGATATTTTCCGCGACCTCGGCAAGGCAACGCTCCCGCGCCTCCCTTGCGCCCCAAGCCATGTGCGGCGTCAGGCACACGTTTGGCAAATGACGAATATCATAAAACGGGTGCGACACGGGGAAGGGCTCGGCGGAGTACACATCCACGCCAAGCCCACCCAGACGTCCCTGTTTTACGGCGGCGGCAAGCGCTGCCTCGTCCGTCACGGCACCGCGTGCCACGTTAATGAGCACGGTATGCGGCTTCATCAACGCGATCTCACACTCGCCGATGATGCCCCGCGTTTCGGGCGTTAAGGGCAGGTGGAGCGAGATCACGTCAGACTCGCGGCAAAGCGTATTGAGATCCGTGCACAAGACCCCTTCTTTTTTTGCTCGGCTAAAGGCAAGCACACGGCAACCCAGAGCACGCGCAACGGCTGCGACCTGCGCGCCGATATTCCCGTATCCCACGATCCCCCAGGTTTTCCCGTACAGCTCGCGGTAAACGGGCGTGAGGCGATTTGCCACACCGCCGCTTGTATAAGAGCCGTCTGCCACGCAGGCACTGTATGCGGGCAGCTTGGTACAAAGCGAGAGTGCCATGGCAAGCGTGACCTGTGCCACGCTTTGCGTGGAATAGCCCCGCACGTTGGCTACAGCGATCCCGTACGCACGGCAATACGCAAGATCGATATTGTCATACCCCGTGGCGCAGCACGCCACCATACGAAGCGTGGGGGCATCTCCCAGCGTTTCGCGGCAGATGCGGATCTTATTGAGGATCGCCACGTCCGCCCCGCGAAGGCGCGGTGCTACCTGTGACGGCGCGGTGCCCCCGTAGATCTCGACCTCACCCAAGGCATCAAGCCGTGAAAGCTCCAGATCCGCACCGAGGGTATCGGCATCCAATACAACGAGCTTCATGCGCACACTCCCTTCCAATAATTCCCACTTATTATAACATGCAAAGCAACGCGGTGTCAAGCGCACGTTTCGGGGTATACTCTGTCACAGGGGGTGAGGACTTGTTTTACCGCTTTCTAAATGGTACGTATACACAGATCCCGCAGGACGAACCACAATCAAACGGCACGGTTGCCGCCTATATTACCGTGCAGGAGCTGGAAAAGCTCGCACCGTTGCGGGGCTTTTCCGCCTCTACCGTTCGGCAATGCCGAGAGGAGGTGCGCTACTTCCGCAGCGGCGTTGAAATTTTTGACACGTACAGCTTCTGCACGCTCAAGCTCACCCGAGACGATTCCTCCGCGCCCGAGGATTGCATTGCGTTTTACGTGTGCAAAAACTTGTTTGCGGTGGTAGACATCCGCGACAGCGACGGCAGCACGCGCGCGTGCTTTGAAGCTGCCCTGCGCCGTTTTCCCGCTGCCGCTATGACCCCCGGCAAGCTGATCTTTTCCTTTTTAGACGCCCTGATCGAAGGGGATAACAAGCGTTTTGAGGATATGGAGTACGATTTTTCCGCGCTGGAGGAAAGCGTGCTGCGCGAATCCGCGGACGAGAACTTCACGCTCCTGCTCCTGCACCACAAGCAACGCCTATTGCTTCTTCATAATTATTATGAGCAGCTCATCGACGTGGGTGAGCTCCTCACAGAGGATGAAAACGGCTTGTTCGAACGTGAGGATGAACGCTATTTCCGTTTGTTTACGGGACGCGCGGAGCGTCTTTGCCGCAACGTGGCGACCCTGCGTGAGCAGCTTTCCCAGCTGCGCGAGGCGTATCAGTCCACGCTGGACATCCGCCTGAACCATACCATGAAGTTTTTCACCGCCCTCTCTGCCATTTTTCTGCCCCTCTCCTTGCTTGTGGGGTGGTACGGCATGAACTTTGAAAGCATGCCCGAATTCGGCTGGAAATACGGTTATCTGTTTGTAAGCTCCATCGCTCTTTTTGTAATCCTCTTTTGCATAAAAATTTTCAGAAAGCATCACTGGATATGAGTTTTTTTGAAAATTTCGGCTTGTTTTCGGCGTTTTTTGAATTTTCTTCGCGGAAAACCCGCAAGCTGTCATTTTTTTGTATTTTCCGTCTTGCCAAAACGGACCGAAAGTGCTATAATATTGCTAATGCTTATCAAGGAAAGGTGTTTCCCATGCCCTATTTTGAACAAAAAGACATCTACGATGCCGAAAACGCCGAGCTGCTGGAGGAGCTGGTCGTCGAATCGCAAACCGAATACACTATTCCCAACGCCGCCTTTAACAACTATCACGTCAAGCGCGGCTTGCGCGAGCCGGACGGAACAGGCGTTATGGCAGGCGTTACCCGCATCGGCAACGCGCACGGCTATGTTTTTAACGAGGGCGAGCGAATCCCCGCAGACGGCGAGCTCTACTACCGCGGCTACCGCATGAGCGATCTGGTAGACAACTTTGCCAAGGAGAACCGCTTCGGCTTTGCGGAAACCTGCTATCTGCTGTTTTTCGGACACCTCCCCACTGCCGCACAGCTGGAGCGCTTCACGCGCTTGCTCAACCGTTACGCAAAGCTCCCTACCCGTTTTGACGAGGATATTCTGATGAAGGCGCCCTCGCCCTCCATCATGAACAAGATGTCTACGGGTGTGCTTGCGCTTTATGCCTATGACGACAATCCCGACGAGACCACCCTCTCCAACATGCTGCGCCAAAGCATGCAGCTGGTGGCGCGCTTGCCCGTGATCGCAGCGCACGCCTATGCGGTATACCGCAACACCTTCGGCGGTCACAGTCTGCATATCAATAATCCCAAGGAGGAGCTCTCCACCGCAGAAAACTTTCTGCGGATGCTCCGTTCCGACAAGGCGTACACCGACGAGGAGGCAAAGCTGCTTGACCTTGCTCTGGTCATTCACGCCGAGCACGGCGGCGGTAACAACTCCGCCTTCGCCTGCCGCGTCCTTTCCTCCTCGGGCACGGATACCTATTCCGCCATCGGTGCCGCGATCGGCTCGCTCAAGGGTCCCCGCCACGGCGGCGCCAACATCAAGGCACAGGAAATGTTTGACTGCATCAAGGAAAACGTGAGAGACCCCCGTGACGAGGACGAGGTCGCTTCCTTTATCGAAAGGATCCTGCGCGGTGAGGCGTTTGACCACAGCGGACTTGTCTACGGCATGGGTCACGCCATTTACACCAAATCCGACCCCCGTGCCGTTATGCTGAAGCGTTATGCCAAGAGCCTTGCCGAGCAAAAGGGCTATGGAGACGATTTCGCGCTGCTGGAAAGCATTGAGCGTCAGACCCCCAAGGTCTTCTGCCAGCTCAAGGGCGTAAGCCGTGAAATGTGTGCCAACGTTGACCTGTATTCGGGGCTCATTTACCGCATGCTTCGCATTCCCGTTTCCATGTATACGCCTCTGTTTGCCATTGCCCGCGTTTCGGGCTGGTGTGCACACCGTATCGAGGAGTATTGCACCGCGAAAAAGATCATTCGTCCCGCTTACAAGTGTATCACCAAGGCAAAGCAATACGCCCCTATCGAACAAAGATAAGCAAAAAACGCCTCCCGAGGGAGGCGTTTTTTACATATACGGGCGGTAGGCACGGTATGCCGAGGGAATGGCATACTGCACGTCTATCTCGTGGCGCGGCGCAAAAAAGAGCGCTCCAAAGGGATTTTTCGCACCGTTCAAGGGGGTATTGCTCATTTTTTCGGAAGCTCCGTCGGGCAAGATCACCTCAAACCCCGTCATATGCCACTCTATATGTGTAAAAATATGCTTGGAGGGCTCCAGCGGTGTAAGGTAAAGCGGCTCTGTGCCAAGGCGGGAAAGAAGCAACCGTATCTGTGACGGTTCCCACGCCCCCTCAAGGCAGGGCGGCTCGTACAGCCCTGCAAGCAGACCGCTTGCAGGGCGCTTGCGAAGCGCCACACGCTCCCCCTCGCGCAAAATCAACACCGTTCTGCGTTCCATTTTGCGCAAAGCGGCTTTTTTGCGTACGGGAAGTGCATTCTCCAAGCCGTTTTTGTGCGCGGTACAGCGGTCGTTGAGAGGGCATATCTCGCATTTTGGCGTACCGTTGGGCAGGCAAACCAGTGCGCCCAATTCTATCATCGCCTGATTGAAATCCGCAGCGCGGTCCGCGGGCTGTGCCTGTGCCACCGCCGCAGTCAGCAAGCGCCGCGACGCGGGGGAAAGGATATCCTCTCCAAAGCAAAGAAGGCGTGCCGCCACACGCAAAACGTTACCGTCAACAGCGGGCACGGGTAGGTCGAACGCAAAGGAGGCGATCGCCCCCGCGGTGTATTCCCCGATGCCGGAAAGAGCGCGCAATTCGGCATACGTACGCGGAAATTCACCACCATGCTTCTCCATGATCGTACGCGCCGCCTTTTGCATGTTCCGTACACGGCTGTAATAGCCAAGCCCCTCCCAGAGCTTGAGCAGCTCCGCCTCGGGGCACGCGGCAAGTGCCGCTACGTTGGGCAAGCGTTCTAAAAATCTTTGATAATAGCGGAGCACCGCCTCCACGCGCGTTTGCTGCAGCATGATCTCGGAGACCCATATGCGGTATGGATCACGCATTTCGCGCCACGGCAGCTTGCGGGCATTTTGCTCGTACCACGGCAAAAGCGGGGACAGATCGGGCAGATGCATACGGTGTTCTCCTTTCTGAAAGGTTAAGATAGCTTGCTCCGTGCAAACAGCGGAATTGGATGCAGAGCGCGCGATCTCGGGGCGGGATCAAATTCCCCAAGGCGGATGATTTTGGAGGCAGAGTGCACGGACATCAAAAAAAACAACAAAGACCGTTAGGTTTGGATGCAGAGCGCGCGATCTCGGGGCGGGATCAAATTCCCCAAGGCGGATGATTTTGGAGGCAGAGCGCACGGACATCAAAAAAACAACAAAGACCGTCAGGTTTGGATGCAGAGCGCGCGATCTCGGGGCGAAGGCGTAGAGACCTACGCCGAGATTCCCCGAGAGCGTGTGCTCTGCGCCAAAGATGTCGGTCTTATTTCAAGAAGCCGCCGATGATCTGCTCCTCTGCCTCCTTTTCGGTGAGTCCGAGTGTCATCAGCTTGATCAGCTGCTCGCCTGCGATCTTGCCGATCGCCGCCTCGTGAATGAGAGACGCGCCCGTGTGGTTGGCAACGATCTCGGGCACGGCGCTCACGGATGCCTCATCCATAATGATCGCGTCGCACTCGGTATGTCCCGAGCACACGTTGTTGCCGTTGACGTGAGAGACGAAATGCTGATGGGAGCGATCCTTCGCTACGGAACGGGACACAACGTGTGCACCGCAGTCCTCGCCGTTGAGGTCGATCTCAAACAGCGTTTCGGCGACCTGGTCGCCGTGCGTCATGATCTTCTCATGCGCGATCAGCGTTGCGCCCTCGGCAAGCCTTGCGCGGGTGATACGGTTGGTGGAATCCACGCCCTTGATCTGTGCGGTCTGCAGCTCCATATAGCTACCCTTTTCCATAAAGATCTCGGTGGTGGGATTCATCAGATTTTTGCCGTTGCCGTCCCCCTCGCCGTAATGCTTTTCAATATACTTGACTCTGGCGTTTTCGCCAAGATAAAAGCTATGAATACCGCTGTGCTCGCTGTCGCTTGCGCCGCCGTTGTGGATGCCGCAGCCTGCCACGATGGTCACATCGCAGTCTGCGCCGATATGGAAATCGTTGTATACGAGCTCCTTGAGACCGCTTTTGGCAAGCAGCACGGGAATGTGCAGGCTCTCCTTTTTCGTGCCCGCCTTGATATAAATATCGATGCCGGGCTTAT
>CAZOFQ010000077.1:0-6586 GCA_964579105.1 uncultured Lachnospiraceae bacterium | reverse complement strand
CGCCGCAGCAGATGATGTCATTGACGCACATGGCAACGGCATCGATGCCGATGGTATCATGCTTGTCCATGAGAATGGCCAGCTTGACCTTGGTGCCGCAGCCGTCGGTGCCGGAAACCAGCACAGGCTCCTCCATGCCCGCCACGGGCAAGCCGAAGCAGCCGCCAAAGCCGCCCACGTCGTCAAGACAGCCCTCGTTTTTGGTGCGCGCGATGTGCTTTTTCATCAGTTCAACAGCCTTGTAGCCCGCGGTGATATCCACACCCGCAGCGGCATAGCTGGCAGAATAGCTTTTCTCCATTTCGGTATCCTTTCCCGCCCGTTGGGGGCGGCTTTTATTTATTCGTTGTCGCGTTTGCCCGTCCAACAGTAGGTGCAAACCTTGTCTCTGTCCAATCCGATCGCCTCCAGCATACCGTCCAGGGACTGGTAGCCAAGGGAGTCGAAGCCGAATTTGCCGCAGATCGTTTTGAGCATGCATTTACCGCGCTCGGTGGAGGCGTCCGCATACTCGTCCAGATGCTTTTGCCCCTCGTCACCCTCCAGCTCCTGCACCGTCGTGCGGGAGAGCAGCTCCATCTCGGAGCGACTTGAGGTGAAGTTGAGGTATCTGCACCCGTACATCAGGGGCGGGCACGCAGAGCGCATGTGCACCTCCTTGGCGCCGCTTTCAAAGAGGAACTCCACCGTTTCGCGCAATTGCGTGCCGCGCACGATAGAGTCGTCTACAAACAGCAGCTTTTTGTCCTGGATCAGCTCAGGCACGGGGATCTGCTTCATCTTGGCGACCTGCTTGCGCACCGCCTGCGTGGGGGGTGTGAAGGATCGCGGCCAAGAGGGAGTATATTTCACAAAGGGACGCGCGTAAGGGGTCTTCGTCTCGTTGGCATAGCCGATAGCATGCGGCACGCCCGAATCGGGAATACCCGCCACAAAATCCACCTCGGGCAGCGTGCCGTTCTCGCGCTCGTTTCGCGCCATGATCTCACCGTTGCGGTAGCGCATGACCTCTACGTTCTTGCCCTCGTAGTTGGAGTTGGGATAACCGTAATACGCCCACAAAAAGGCGCAGATCTTCATTTTGTCACCGGGAGCAGCCAGCTGCTCCACGCCCGTAGGCGTGATCTTGACGATCTCCCCGGGGCCCAGCTCGTAATGGTCGGCATAGCCGAGCTTGTGGTAAGCAAAGGATTCAAAGGAAACGCAGCAGCCGTCCTCGCCGCGTCCCACCAGCACGGGCAAGCGCCCGAGGCGGTCGCGCGCCGCCACGATGCTGCCGTCATTGGGCAGCAGCAGCACAGTCATCGAGCCGTCGATCTGCGCCTGCGCGTAGCGGATGCCCTCAACCAAGGATTCCTTTTGGTTGATCAGCGCCGCCACCAGCTCGGTCTGATTGACGCTTCCCGACCCCATCGCCATAAATTGATGCCCATGGTCCGAGAAATAGCGCTCCACCAGCTCCTCGGCATTGTTGATGATGCCGACGGTGGTGATGGCGTAAAGCCCCAGGTGCGAGCGCACCAAAAGCGGCTGCGGATCGGTATCGCTGATGCAGCCGATGCCGCTGTTGCCGTGAAATTCGGAAAGATCCTTCTCAAACTTGGTGCGGAAGGGGGTGTTGTTGATGTTGTGAATCTGGCGCTGGAAGCCCTCTTTTCCATCAAAGATCGCCATGCCGCCGCGCCGCGTTCCCAAATGCGTATGGTAGTCAACGCCGAAGAAGACGTCAATGACGCAATCCCTTTTCAGGGTTGCTCCGAAAAATCCACCCATTGTATCACTCTTTCAAAAAATTATCAGGCAAAAAACAGCTTATTGAGCGTCATGGGATCCACGTATTCACCGTTCTTGTAAACGCGCATGTTGCCCGAAGCGACCTCGTCGATGAGCATCACGTTGCCGTCGGCATCGTAGCCGAACTCGAACTTGATGTCGTAAAGCTCCATGCCCTTTGCGGCAAGATCGTCAGCTACGATCTTGGTGATCGCCTGCGTCTGTGCCTTAAGGTCGTCATACTGCTCATCGGACATCACGCCGATCGCAACCAGAGCGTCCTTGGTGATCAGCGGATCGCCCTTTGCATCGTCCTTGAGTGTGGTCTCCACGTAAGAGGGGAGCTTTGTACCCTCCTCGATGAGTGCACCGTAGCGGCGGATAAAGGAGCCGACCGCGCGCTCGCGACAGATGACCTCAAGCCCCTTGCCGAATACCTTGGCGGGCTTGACCTCCATGGTGGTGGCAGCGAGATCGGCACTCACATAGTGAGTGGGGATGCCTGCTTCGTTGATCTTTTCAAAGAAGTAGATGGACATACGCAGATTGACGTCGCCCACGCCCTCGATGGTCAGTCCCACGCTGTTTTCACCGGGATCGAACACACCGTCCTTTCCCGTGCAGTCATCCTTGAACTTCAGCAGATAGTTGCCGTTCTCCAATGCGAATACGTCCTTGGTCTTTCCCGTGTAAACAAGTTTGTTTGCCATTTTCTTATTCTCCTTTATTTTTGAAAAATCGATTTAGTTGAGCTGCGCCATGACCTTGGCGTCTTTTTCTAAGACCTTTGCGGCATCGGCGCGGCGCTTTGCCGCAAGACGCTCATACAGCGCCTCGTCGGCGGTCGCCAGGATCTGCGCGGCAAGCAGCGCGGCATTCCCGCCGCCGTCGATCGCCACGGTCGCCACGGGAATACCCGTAGGCATCATCACGGTGGAAAGCAATGCATCCAGCCCGTCGAGATTTGAGGACTTGCAGGGGATGCCGATCACGGGAAGCACCGTGTTTGCGGCGATCGCTCCCGCAAGATGTGCCGCCATGCCCGCGGCGCAGATCAGCGCGCCAAAGCCGTTCTCCCTTGCCGTGCGGGCAAAGGTCGCCGCCTCGTCGGGCGTGCGGTGTGCGGAATAGATATGCACCTCGAACGGGATCTCCAGCGATTTCAGCATATCGGTTGCTTTTTTGATGATAGGCAGGTCGCTGTCGCTGCCCATGACGATTCCGACTTTCTTGCTCATTTAAGCCTCCTGAAAATAAAATAAGACACGCCGTGCCGCGCAGGGTGCTATACGCCCTTGTCGCAAACAGATCGGTGTGCCCAGACGGTCGGCGCGGAAAGCGTCGCCCTCCGCTGAATCCCTGCTCCACTGTGTTTGCCACAATTACCCGTCAGTCACAGGAATCCGTTGTTTACTTTAATATTATACAATACAACAATTATAAAGTCAAGCGTTTCGACAGACTTTTTTTGCATCCTCTCCCCTTTTTTGAACGAGAAAAAAGCACCCCCCGAGCGAGAGCATTGCTCGGGGGTGCGGACGGATATTTTCAGCAAAAAACACTCAGCTCGCCGATGTTGACGGTTGCTTTTTCAAGCCCGGGGGTACCGCTTTGCGCGCCCACCGTTGCGAGTGCGTCAAAGCGCACGTAGCGTGCGCAGTGTCTTTCCATAGGAATGACCTGCTCGTCGCCAAAGGAACGGATCGTACCTGTGGCGCGCGGTGTAAACTGCACACCGTCCACAGAGGTGGAAATGGCGTAACGCGTCACATAACCCGAAACGATAGCACCCATGCGCGCGCCGATCTCCGCCTTCCAGTCCACCGAGGTCGCTTTGATCCAGTCCTTGGTGAAGCGGCGTACGTAGTAGCCGAGCGCGGCGATCTCCCACTCCTTTTGCATGTCAATAAGGATAGAGGTCGTTGTCTTGGCAGAGGTAAACGCCACCCCGGGATCACCGTCGATCACGGCAGAGGCATCCGCACCCGTGCCGCACTCCACGGCAGTAAAGCCCTCGGGCACGATGGGCGTATAGGTCGCCGCCTTTTGCGGGGCGTCAAACGCGCGGCCCGTCCAGACGGGGCAGGACCATGTCTTTCTTCCCTCGGCATCAACAAGGCGCAGGTAGAAATAGCGCGCCGTGTCCGAGTGGACCGTGAGCGTGAAGCTGTTACCCGGGCGCTCCAGCTCTGCCACGGTCACGCCGTAGTCCGAGATCACCTGACAGCATACGGGCACGGTGCTTTCATCGGGTGTGAAATAGTCAAGCGCGACGGATATTTCATAGGCTTCGGTCAAGGAAAGATCCGCAGGCGCTTGTGCGCCGTTGACGCTAAAGCGCAGCTTAACGTTGCCACTCTCGCAAGCGTAAAAGCGATTGTGCAGCAGGGCGTCGAGAAACGCCTCCCGGCTTTTTTCACACGCCATCAGTACGGTTTTTCCCTGCATGGCGTCAAATCCCCATACGGGACCGTGCGAATCACTGCCGCAGGTAGGGGAAACGCGGAAGCCGTTATCCAGCGCCGCGGAATACGCGTATTCAAAAAGCATCACGCCGCCTGTGTTTTTGCCGTTGCCCATTTCGATGCCGCGCATCACGCGGTACATCTCGGGCGTGCGGAGCTCCGAGAACGGGAAGCTCCACAGGCTGTTTTGCCCTACCCCAAGCACAAAGGGATGCGCAAAGATGGCAACGGGTGCGGGAGAGGTCGCCATATCGTTGTAAAAGGTCTGCCAATCGTATGCGTTGGAGCAGTTGTCGGCGTTCAGCACAACGATCTCACCCGAGTGCTTGTGCGGCAGACCGAAGCGGTCGTTTTCCAACACCGTTACCTCGGATTCGCTACCGGGGAACACCACCGTTGCCATCGGATCTGCCAGCTCCTTTTCCACAAATGCCCCGAAAAAGCCCTTGCGCCGCATGACGCTGGCGTGGTCGGAAAGGATGCCGAAATCTATGCGCTCGTCTTGTGCGAGCGTCCGCACGCAATCCGCCTGCACATGCTCACGCGCGGCAAACTTTTCGGCGGTGTGCGTGCTTGCGGTGTGAGTATGCAGGTCACCGCGATAATAGGAAAACGCGGCGTCGGGCTCGGCGCCAACGCGCTCGCGTACGCTCACGCGACAGGTATACGTCTCCCCCTTGTAGGTTGCCGTGACAACGGCTTCCCCTACCTTATGCATGGAAAGCGTTACGCCGTAGTTGAAGGGGGATTTTTCATCCCCCGAGAACTCGCGCAGGGAAACAGCGTCCCCCGACACGCTCCACAGGATCGGCTCGTGTGTGAGGTCTTGCGCTTCACTTTCCAGATAAAGTGGGCGGACGTCCCCCAAAAAAGTGGCGATCTCGTTTCTTGAAAGCTTCATTTTATCACTCTCCTAAAAGTATGACGGTTGTAGGCGTATGCCCCGTTTTGGGCAAAAACTTTTCCAAAATATCCTTGGTGGCAACGGCAAGGCTTGCGGTGTTGACACAGGGGTGGCAGCCAAGCAACGGCGCGTGCAAAAGCTCCTCGTCCACAAGCAGACGCACCGCGTGCCCCTTGTCGTTCATCAGCCCCATCACGCTCACGGAGCCGGGCAACAGCCCCAGCAGCTCCTGCATTTTTTCTCCCGAGGCAAAGGACAGTCGCGCCACGCCGAGCTGTGCGGAAAGCTCCTTTGTTTTGAAGGGCTTTTCCCCGGGCATCAGCAATAGGTAAAACTCGGTTTGCCGGCGGTTGCACAAAAAGAGGTTTTTGCACATTTTAACCCCCAAACGGGTGTCGATTTCAGCACAATCCTCCATGGTTTGCGCCGCCGCGTGAGAGACGTGCAGATATGAAATCTCCAGCGCATCCAAAAAATCATACACCGCCACCTCGCGCGCGGAAAGCCCCGCCGTTTCGGGTCGTCCCTTACGAGCTGCCGTGATCGCCATTTCCCTCATGCTGTTTTCTCCCTTCTTGCCTTTTCGCACAGGTGTGCCAGCGGGCACTCCGCGCAGCGCGGCGCGCGCGCCGTGCAAACGTCCCGCCCAAGCTGCACCAGGCGGTGGCACAGATCGCTCTGCTCGGCGGGCTCTACCAATTTTACCAGAATACTCTCTACCTTGACGGGATTCTTCTCCTTTTCGGGGTACATCCCAAAGCGTCCGCAAAGGCGGATGCAGTGCGTATCCGCCACAATGGCGGGAAGCCCGAACAGATCGCCGCGCAAGAGATTGGCGATCTTGCGCCCCACACCGGGGAAGGTGAGCAGCGTCTCCATATCCTGCGGCATCTCGCCGCCGAACTGCTCCACCAGCATACGCGATGCCTCGATGATGCTCTGTGCCTTGGTGCGAAATAGCCCGCAGGGGCGTATCAGCTCCTCTACGCGCGCTTGCGGCGCGTACGCCAGATCCCACGCGGTGGGAAAGGCGGAGAACAGCTCACGGCAAACGATATTCACACGCGCATCGGTGCATTGTGCGGAAAGCCTGCCCATGACCAACAGCTTCCAGGGGTCACCGCCGTATTCCAGCGCACAGACCGATTCGGGATAGACCTGCTTCAGTGCCGCCACGATCTCGCGCATGCGCTCCCTTTTCTGTTTCAGGGTCATTGACTCACCCCCTATCCAAAACTACTGTAAGTATATCACACATGCGCGAGGTTTGTCAATTTGTTTGTGTCAAAACAGAAGTGGAATTTTTCTTGATTTTTTTAACAATGGGGCTTGACAATCCCGTCCTTATTTGTTATAATAATGCGGTAGACAGGGAACCCGCCCTGTTCCCATCGGGATGTAGCGCAGTTGGTAGCGCGCCTGGTTTGGGACCAGGATGTCGCAG
>CAZOFQ010000076.1:0-6867 GCA_964579105.1 uncultured Lachnospiraceae bacterium | reverse complement strand
TCGAATACATCATCGCAGGCGAAAGCGCCGGCTTCGAGTTCGTCATCCCCGGCGGATTGGAATAAGATACAACCCAATAAAAAAGAGCCTGCGACGGCAGACTCAAACCAAAAGCGGTGAGCAGAAATGCCCACCGCTTTTGCTTAAAAATCACGCCGGCATCTATTAAGGAAGCACAACACAAAAAAAGGAACAGCACCCCTTGTGGGTGCTGTTCCTTTTTTGCTCGCGGAGCGAGATTTCGCATTGCACCACTCCCTCCGGCAGCCGCTTTGCGGCGGCGGAGAGAGTGGGTGAGCGAGCGAAAAAGCCACGGTGTGGCATTTTCGCGAAGCGATACCCCACAAAGCAAGGAGCGCGACGAGCGAGCTTGTTGAGGAAAGCGCGTTTTCGCTATAATGGATACATCAAATGAAGTAAAGGCGGTATAACGTATGATGGCGGCTTTGCTTGCTATTACTTCCTTGTGAAGAAAAAGAAAAAGCTGTAAGCTGCGGTCGCCTACGGGCAACGTGCCAAAATCAAAAGACCACCCAAACGGGTGGTCTTTTCCTTTTTTGTGGGTGTTTAAAAATAATGCTACGCCTCAGTCACCCTTGCAGGCGATGATAAAGCCGACCAACTGAACGATGAAATACAGCACCATTGCGGCAACCATGCTGAATCCGTAGATCAGCAGATAAGCCAATCCTGCAAGCAGTGCCGCCCAAGCAATCATTACCACCAGGGGAAGTCCAAGCGTATCGTGACCGTAGCTGGTATCGCCATCTCTGAACACCTCTACCCAAGTGCCGCTGTCACCGCTTGCTGCAATGCTGACCAAAACGACGGAGGAGCCGAGGCCCATAACGAGGGGGATAACGCCAAGTCCGTTTAGGATCGCCATGAGCGCGCCGCTGTTTTCGGTCCACACCTCAAGCATATCAATCAGCTTCAGTGGCAAAAATCCCACGCCAACGCCGATCACCGTTGCGATTGCAATTCTCACGGGCTTTGGAATGTCCCTGTCGGGGCTTAAAAGAAATGCCAGAAATCTTACGGCTAAAACCCCTCCGATTAAAATGACGAAAAACATATCAGTGTCTCCTTATAATGATGTCTATCCTTATTTGTCAAGATAATATTCCACCGTGAAGGGTTCTTCTTCGGCGGGCTGAATGCGGAAAAGCTGTAGATCGCCGGGGGCAATTTGCAGCCAGAAGCAGTCGGTGTTCTCATAGCGGAGATATTGCTCGCCGTCTTTTCTGCTGACCTCGTACACGTGAGAGGGGGTTTTCAGATCCAATTGGATATGCTGTGCCACGTCCCAATCGCGGTTGAATACCATCAGGTATTTGTTGCCGTAGGCATCGGTATGCTCGGAGATCGAGATGCGCGTGGGGAGCTTGCCCGTCAACAGCTCGCTTTCGGCAAAGGGGGTGCAGTAGCCTCTCGCCTCGGCGTTGTCTGCAAGCAGCGTATCGTCGTGGATCACGCGCTGACAGGTAAGCGCCATCAGCGTATTGCCAAGCGCGGCGGGAGTGTATTCGGGCTTTCCGAACGGATAGCCTCGCTTTTAGGGGATAATTATGCGTTCTCGCCGTGGGAGAGCAGCTCGGAAATAATAGCGATCACCTTGTCATAGCAGCCGCCGCAGCCGGTGGAGCATTTGGTGGTATTTTTCACGGCCTCAAACATGGCAAGCACGTCGTTGATGTTGCCCTCGCCGTGTACGGCGTCAAGAATATCAAAATAGCTGACGTTGTTGCACTGGCAAACCGTGTAATTTTCCTTTGCCTTGGGGTCAACGGGGCGAAGCGTGCAAACGGGTGCTTCTACAATCTCTGCCTTCCAAAGGCCGTGGAGATTGCAATAAGCGTATGCCGCCAAGGGCTTTTCGTCGGCAAGTGCAAAGCTCACCGTGGGCGCCTTGCCCACCTCCAGGCATTTGCGGTGGCCGCCCTTATCGGTTTGCAGATATACCCAAAGAATGCTGTGCTCGGGGACCATGGGGTGCTCAACCTCGCCCACCGTTACGTGCACGGTGTTGCCCTCAAGTGCCACCACGGGGATATGCTTTTCGTGGCTTGCCTCAACGGTGCCCGGCTCCAGCTTGGTCATTTTCTGACCGCAGCACATCATGGGAACGCCCGAATCGTGGATCAGCCCCACCATATTTCCGCAGTGCTCGCAAATATAAAACTTGTTGTTATCGCACATCATCTTTTCCTCCTGTTTGTTCAAACACGCGCGCGGCGCGTGGCTTTGCCATTATTGTATCACAATCTCTTTCGGCTGTCAACCGCTTGAAAAAGCGAAAATTTTGTGCTACAATAAAAGCAACGAAGCGATAAAAGGAGAACGCTATGAAGATTTTGATGATCAACGGCAGTCCTAAGGATAATGGCAATACCGCACGTGCGCTTGGCGAGATGCGAAGCGTGTTTGAAAAAGAGGGCATCGAGGTGGAATGGGTGCACGTGGGGCATCTTGCCGTGCGCGGCTGCACGGGGTGCGCCTCTTGCTTTAAAACGGGGAAGTGCGTCATCGATGATATCGTGAACGAGCTTGCCGTGAAGCTGCAGGAATGTGACGGCATGGTGGTGGGCAGCCCCGTGTATTACGCCGCCGCAAACGGCACGCTGGTTTCCTTGTTGGATCGCCTGTTTTACAGCGCCAAGTTTGATAAGCGCATGAAGGTGGGCGCGAGCGTCGTGGTGGCACGCCGCGGCGGCTGCTCGGCGGCGTTTGATCAGCTCAATAAATATTTCACCATCAGCGGTATGCCGCTGGCGTCAGGGCAATATTGGAACAGCGTTCACGGTGCAAAGCCGGGGGAGTGCGAGCAGGACGCCGAGGGCTTGCAGGGTATGCGTACGCTGGCGGCTAATATGACCTTTCTCATGCGTAGCATCGCGCTGGGCAAGGAAGCATTCGGCTTGCCCGAAAAGGAAAAATCCCAGTGGACGAACTTTATTAGGTAAAGAAAAAGCACCCCAATGGGGTGCTTTTTTTCAATCAAAAAGCTCGGTTGAGAAATAGCGCTCGGCGGTGTCGGGCAAAACGGTAACAACGGTTTTTCCCTTGCCAAGCCTTTTTGCCAGCTTCATAGCGGCGGCCACGTTGGTGCCACTGCTGATGCCGCACATAATGCCCTCAAGGCGCGCCAGATCCTTGGCGGCGCTCAGTGCTTCCTCGTCGGTGATGATGCACACGTCATCATAAATCTCGGTGTTCAGGATCGGCGGGATCAGGCCGTCGCCAATGCCCATTTGTACGTGCGTGCCGATCGAGCCGCCCGAAAGAATAGCGGCGTGCTCAGGCTCTACCGCCCAGATCGTCATATCGGGGTTTTTCGCCTTCAGCACCTCGCCAATGCCCGTAATAGTGCCGCCCGTGCCAATGCCCGAGCAAAAGCCGTGAATGGGGGCGTTTACCTGCTCGAGAATTTCCTTGCCCGTGGCAGTGCGCTGAATTTCGGGGTTGGCGGGATTTTCAAACTGCTGGGGCACGAACACGTTGGGATCCTCGTCGCGCATTTTCAGTGCGATCGCAAGGCATTCCTCGATGCAAGCGCCAATGTTGCCCGCGTCGTGCACAAGAATGACCTCGGCACCGTAATTGGTAACCAGCTTGCGGCGCTCCTCGCTCACCGAATCGGGCATGATGATCTTTACGCGGTAGCCCTTTACCGCACCCACAAGCGCAAGGCCGATGCCTTGATTGCCGCTTGTCGGCTCAACGATCACGGTGTCCTTGCCGATAAGCCCACGGCGCTCGGCGTCCAATATCATATTATAAGCGGTGCGCGTTTTGATCGAGCCGCCGACGTTGAGTCCCTCAAACTTTACAAGAATCTCGGCACTGTCGGGCGGTGTCATGCGCGAAAGGCGGATCATCGGGGTGTTTCCCATAGCGTCCAGAATGGTGTTGCAGATCATAATAGTACCTTTCCAAAATCACAGTGTACAAATTACATTTATAGTACCATATTATTCGGGTTTTGTCAATAAAGGTTGTCTGTTCACCGCCCAAAATTGCAAACGCGATACAAATGTGATATAATGAGGAAAAAAGAGAGGGGGAGAAGCGTATGGAGCTTGCCGTATTTTTTAAAAGCGTGCTGGAGGAGGATCCTTGTGCCGTTGTTCTTTGCGACATCGCGCATCGCATCGTCTATATGAATCCCGCGGCGTGCACGCGGTATCAAAAATGGGGCGGTAGCGCACTGATCGGACGCTCGCTTCTGGATTGTCACAACGCCGCGTCGGTGGAGCGGATCAAGCAGGTGCTTGCCTTTTTTAAGGCGTCCTCCGCCAACAATCGCGTGCATACCTACTATAACGGTGCGGAAAACAAGGACGTTTACATGATTGCACTGCGGGACGGTGAGGGCGTGCTGATTGGCTATTACGAGAAGCACGAATACCGTAACCGCGACACCTCGCCGCTTTATGAAATGATTGAAAAATGATGAAACGGGCTTCCGCAATTTTGCGGAAGCCTTTTTATTTCGCATACAGTGAAAGCTCGCCCTGCTCGTCGCAAAGCCCAAGATAGATCTCCCCCACGCTGTGGTAGCCCCGCGCCGTCAGCTCGCGTTGCAGCCAATCGGCATTCCGCCCCATACGGGTAAGGTTTTCGCCCATAACGCGCCCGTCCATAATCACCTCTGCCTTGATGTTGGCGGGCTTTGGCACAAGCCCAAGATCCTCGGGCGTTGCGGGGCGCTTGGTGCTGACGGGCAGAACCGTCAGCTTGCCGTTGGTTTCAAAAACCGCGGTGTGAATTTCGGCAAGATCAAAATAGCCCTGCTCGCGGCAAAGGATCATAAATTCGCTCAGATCCAGCTTTGCCTTTTTGATGTTTTTTCGATAAAGCTTGCCACTGCTCATCAGTATGGTGGGCGAGCCGTTGATATATTTGCGCGTTCTTGGGAATTTGTGCGTGATCACGTTCAGCACCACCGATACCGCACCGTATACCAAAAGTGCGATCAGTGGCTTGTGCGGCGCTTCCAGCTCGGTGGCAAGCTCGGCGGCAATCGATCCGATGGTAATGCCGCTGACGTAATCAAAAAAATCCAGCTGCGCCAGCTGCTTGTGCCCCATGACCTTGGTAACGATAAACAGTGCGATCACAGAAAGCAGTGCCGACAAAAGCGTTTTTACAATATCCATACCGTCCTCCTGTTTTTTTGATAGTGTACCCCGAGAACGGAAGAGATACACGAAAGGGCCGAGATGACGGACGGCACCATGCGTGGCGCCTATTCCGCGGTTGCTTTCGCAGGCGGCAAGCGTCGTCTATCAACATTCTGATTTTTCAAAAACGCCGCAGGATTACAAGGAAGGGTGTATTTAGCCGAAATAAAGGGAAAGACGAAAACGGCATAAACGCACAGAGGGCTGACCAAAAAAGTACACCTATAGCGTTCCGTAAAAGCAGAACGCTATAGGTGCTTTTAATATTCAATGGCAATAAAGCATCAGGAGTTGCTTATAAAATGATTATCCTATCTGCGTGATCACAAGATGTGCAGACACGGGGCGAGTTCCGCCTGCAAGAGGCGTGATGGTAAGCGCGGCGGCGTTGCCTGCAGGATTGCGAACCGTCAGGATCGAATTGACCGCCGTGGTAGTTACGATAGCCATTCCCACGATCTGCGAGGTTCCCGTAGCACGACCTGCGACGGTATAGGCTAAGTCTTGACCGTTTAGGGTCAGGATCAGCTGCCCCGCCTCGGTAACGCTGACTTGGAATAGGATCTGATAGGTGCCGATCGGCCCGAGATTGAACGATGACGGACCGAGGCGTCCGATATTCGTATTGGCAATCGGACCGTTCTGTGGGAAGCTGACGTCGGTGCCCGGAGCAACCGTTGCCGAGTTATCGGGGGGCATCAAGGCGTAAAAATCGGCATAGCTCAATACGCCTCCCGGAAGTCCTTGAGGTCCCTGCGCGCCGGTATTGCCTACAGGCCCCTGGGGACCGACAGGACCTTGTGGACCTGCAGGACCCGTAGCACCAACGGGACCTTGAGGACCCGTGGGACCCGTATCACCTTCAGGACCTTGAGGACCTGCGGGGCCCTGCGGACCAATGGGACCTACCGCGCCTGCGGGACCTTGGGGACCTGTCGGACCAACATCACCTTGGGGACCCTGCGGACCGATTGGACCTTGCGGACCTGTGGGACCGGTTGCGCCTTGAGGGCCTGTGGGACCTGCCGGGCCGATATCACCTGCGGGACCTTGAGGACCCGGAAGTCCTTGAAGTCCTTGAGGACCCTGCGCACCAACGGGTCCGCTTGCACCGACAGGACCTTGCGGACCTGTGGGGCCGGTTGCGCCTTGAGGGCCTTGGGGACCCGTGGGACCTGTATCACCTGCAGGACCCTGAGGACCAACAGGACCTTGGGGGCCTATAGGCCCGATTGCGCCCGCAGGACCTTGAGGACCTGCGGGACCTACGTCACCTGCGGGACCTTGTGCACCGGTAGGACCTTGAGGACCTGCGGGACCTACGTTGCCTGCGGGACCCTGAGGGCCTTGCGCTCCGGTGTCACCCGCGGGACCTTGCGCGCCAATGGGACCCTGGGGACCTTGCGCGCCCGCAGGACCTTGTGGACCCGGCGCTCCTGTATCACCTGTGGGTCCCTGTGGACCTTGTGCGCCCGCAGGACCTTGGGGACCCGTTGCTCCTGTATCGCCGGTGGGACCCTGTGGACCAATAGGGCCTCTCGGCCCCGTCGGACCCTGCGGACCGATAGGGCCTCTCGGACCGGTCGGACCTTGTGGGCCAATAGGGCCTCTCGGCCCCGTCGGACCTTGCGGACCCTCGGGACCGGGCGGACAGACTACGCACGGATTTTTATCTCTATCATCA
>CAZOFQ010000075.1:0-7114 GCA_964579105.1 uncultured Lachnospiraceae bacterium | reverse complement strand
GCAGTGCGGATACTCGTGCGAGATCTCTTCGCTTGCGAAGAGCGCACCCGTTTGCTTCAGATCCTCAAGGATGGCGGTGTTGGACTGGTCGTAGCGCATCCCCGCAAACTTGCCCGCGTCCTTTGTCTGGAAGCCGCGGTCGTCAACGGGAACGATAATATCAATGTTATAGCGGCGGCAGGTGAGATAGTCGTCAGCACCAAAGCCGGGGGCAGTATGCACACAGCCCGTGCCGCTTTCCATGGTGACGTAATCGGCGTTCACCAGAACGGACTCACGGTCAAGGAAGGGGTGTGCCGCCTTCATGAATTCAAGCTCGCTGCCCTGCATGCGTGCGAGGATCTCGTACTCCGAGATGCCGCCTGCCCGCATGGTCTTTTCACAAAGTGCCTCGGCAACGATATAGTTCTCATTGCCCGCCTTCACCACCGTATAGGTCTCGTTGGGGTTGAGAGCAATGGCAAGGTTGCCGGGGAGCGTCCAGGTGGTCGTTGTCCAGATCACCACGTAGGTGTTGGCGAGATCGCATACGTCCGCGAGCTTGCCTGCGTCGTCGACCAGACGGAATTTTACGTAAATAGAGGTGCAGGGATCGGTCTGATATTCGATCTCAGCCTCTGCGAGTGCCGTTTCGTCCTTGGGGCACCAGTAAACGGGCTTGAGCCCCTTGTAGATGTAGCCCTTGCGGTACATATCGCCGAACACGCGCACCTCACGTGCCTCGAATTCGGGGGACATGGTGGCGTAAGGATGCTCCCAATCTCCCGTAATACCAAGGCGCTTGAACTGGTCGCGTTGAATATCAATAAAGTTTTGTGCGAACTGATGACAGGCAGAACGGAAGTCGGAAACCGACATTTTTTTGTGGTCCAGCTTGTTTTTCTTGATGATGGCGGATTCGATGGGCATGCCGTGGTTATCCCAACCCGGGATATAGGGGACGCGGTAGCCCAGCATCACGTGGGACTTGTTGATGAAGTCCTTGAGGATCTTGTTGAGCGCGTGACCCATGTGGATGTTGCCGTTGGAGAAGGGAGGACCGTCGTGCAGAACGAAGGTAGGCTTGCCCGCCGCGTTTTTCAGCATGCTGCCGTAAAGGTCCATGTCATACCAGTAGTCCAGCATGGCGGGCTCGCGCTTGGGGAGCTCCGCGCGCATGGCGAAATCGGTGCTTGGAAGATTGAGGGATTTGCTGTAATCTTTTGCCATTGTTGTTACTCCTGTAAAACCGAAAATGTCGGTGAATTATTTTCTGACGTTAAAGGTATTGGTCGGCAACCAGACGAAGGCGCCCTTTTTTTGTTTGCTCCGAGAGGGATCGAAGAATGAATTTGCCCTTGCCGCGGATCACGATGACGCATCCCTTGGCGAGTAATTTGTCGGGCTTGTCCGCGTGCTCGTAGTCGATCTCGACTGCGCCCTCGCGGAAGAGCGCTTGTGCACGCTCGCGCGAGAGGTTGGCGAGCGCCGCCACTATACTGTCGGCGCGCGGCGAAGCCACGGTAGCCGTGATGGGGCGGAAGGCTTTGCCGCCGTCAAAATCCTCGGCGACCCTGACCGCCTGCACGCGTACGGCATCGTTTGCGACGCGCGTGAGATTTTCGCAAAGAAACCTTGCCATCACACGGTCGCAAAACAGCACGGCGGTGTAAGCGTCCGTCACACAAAGATCGCCGATAGCATCGCGCTCGATGCCGAGATTCAGGATAGCGCCGAGAAAATCACGGTGCAACAGCTCTCGATAGGTGCTGCCGCGCACCTCTAAGGCAACGAGGCATTCGTCGAAGATCTCGCGCATCCATTCGCGCTGTGTGTCGGCATCCACCTCCTGCATATAGGGAGGCAGAAAGAACAGCCGCTTGCGCTCGGCGGCGGTATAACCGCCGTCAAGCAAGCAGAAGCGTGCGCGACCGCCGAGCGTGCGGAGATATCGCTTTTGCTCGGCGGGTGTGAGAAACGCGGTATACGTGATCTCCCCGTTTTGCGCGCGCTCAAATAATTCTTCTGCGCGAAGCGGCGTTCTTTCGTCTTGCGTTACACTCATACGGCAACTCCCAAGAGGGTACTGACCGCACTAAGCAGCAGATATGCCACCAGAAAGGAAAAATCAAGCGGGCTGTTTCGAAACCAGCCCATGCGCTCAAAAAGCTTACGGATGGGTGCAACGATCGGCTCGGTTACCATACATACGAAGGAAAGGATCGGATTGTCATCACTGATGGGAAACCAAGATAGCACGGCGCGGATCAGCATGCAGACATTAATGACTGCAAGCAGTGCCTGCGCGGTAGCTACGATCAGCTTGATGGCAATGTTCATGCCGTGCTCCTTTCAAGGTTACATGTAATCCTGTGCTTGTGCACCGTCGCCGATCTCGCCGTCCTCGCTTACCTCTCCCTTGCGGGGAGAGAGCACGAAGGTGGTCTTGGTCACGCGGCGCAGCTCGCCGTCCAGCACGTGAAGCGCACCCTGCAGAAAGTCGATCAAGCGAATGGTGATCTCACGCTCCAAAGACTCGATGTTCATGACAACGGTGTAGCCGTGCATGAGATAGTCGGCAATGGTAAGACCGTCCTGCGCATCACGGGGCTTTACTACCTTCAGCGCGCCTGCGCCGCCGTTCGTTTTCTTTTTTGCGGGTGCAGCGGGGGCAGGGGGAGGCAGATCGTCTTCCTCCTCGCCCACTACGCCGTCATCGGTGCCGCCGGCGTAAAAGCCGTCATCGTAATCGTCGTTGTAGGCTTGATCCTTGGGTTTCTTGTTGAAGAGGCTCATGGTTTGTACCTTCCTTTCAGATATTGCTCGTGTTTGTTTTTTATGATTTTTGCTCGGGGCGTCCCGCAAACAGTCTGCGGCCAACGCGCACAAAGGCTGCGCCCTCCTTGACGGCGGCACTGAAGCTTTCCGACATGCCCATGGAGAAAAGGGGTGCGTCGGGCAGTGCAAGCTCTGCCCACAAGGCTTTGCCCAGGCTTACGGTGTCTGCGAAGCAGCGGCGGTAATCCGCCTCGCTTTCACAGTGGGGACCCATGGTCATAAAGCCGCAAAGACGGAGATGCGGAAATGTAAGAACGGTTTGGCACAGCGCCCTTGCCGCCTCGGGCAGAACGCCGCTTTTGGCTTCCTCTCTGCCGCTGTTGATCTCGATCAGCACGTTGATCACGCGGTCTCTTGCGGCGGCACGCTTTTCGAGCTCTGCTGCGAGCCGTTCGGAATCCAGCGAGTGGACGGTGTCCACCGTATCGATGATGTATTTGACCTTGTTGGTTTGCAGTGAGCCGATGAAGTGCACGCGCACGTTGCGCGCTCGGTACAGCGGCATGTTGGCAAGCAGCTGCTGCACGCGGTTTTCACCCACGTCGGTAACGCCCGCGTCAAGCAATGCCTCGATCTCCCCCGCAACGGCGTATTTCACGGCGGCGATCACGGTGGGCGTGTCGGGGCGATCGACCGCTTGGGCGGCTGCCTGCAGCTCGGTCCGCACTGCGGCGAGATTTTTTTGAATATATGTCATACTTCGATCAGTTCAGCACCTTTCCGTCGTACATTTTGCGCGTGCTGACCAAAACGCGGTCTCCCTCGCGCAATGCGTTTTCCGTATCCTCCCGCGCAAGCAAAACACAGCCCTGCTCGTGCAGAATGGGCGTCACCGAGTAAGCTCTTGCCACACCGTCCACCTCTGCATACAGCACGTTGTTCTCGGTGAGTGCGGCAGCGGGAATGCGCAATCCCGTGAGCGTGTCCTTTTCTACGCGTACGCTTTGTCGGCGCAAGGCGCCAAGCTCGGATAGATTTTGCTCTGCGTAAAACAGCAACAGTGCGCTGTCCTCGCCGTCCTCGGCGGAGATGCTTTCCAAACGCAGAGGATATGCAAGCTCGCTTCGCTCGAAATGAACGGTATAGGTCTCTCCCACACGGTAGGTGTCACACACCTGCTTGGTGGTGGGGATCACCAGGTAGCACGTTCCTTCGGCAACCAGCTTGCCGACGGTATTGGCAGTGGATTGCGGTGCTTCCAGCAATGCTTCCAGTACGGTGGGGGTAAGGGCTGCTACGGCATTGATGCCGCACAATGCCTCGTAGCCGTCTGCCTGACGGTAAAAACGCCCGCTTTCAGCGGTGCGCACCGAAGCGGCGGGGGGCTCATGGCGGATAAGGTCATTCAGCTCCGCTTCCAGAGAAGCAATTTCTGATTTGAGCGCTTCCGAGGTGTTCGCGGCGGTGGCATCGCGCCTTGCAAGTGCATCTGTGACAGGGGAAAGTGCAGCGGGAGCCTGCTGCAGGTCGTCGGCACTCAAGCTTTGCATGAGTGTTGCGTAGCCGATGACGTAATCCACCTGCCATGCGTGCTCCGCAACGGAAAGCGCGGCTTGTGCGGCGAGAAGGCGCTCTTGCAGCTCGGCGGCGCGTTCTCGCTTGTCGGTATCCGAGCTGTCGGTATAGACCTGTGCGACCTCCGCCCCTGTCGTGACTTCCGCCCCGTCGTTTTCAAGGTAGAGGATGGGGCCGTTATTATTGCCTGCGGCAAGTGCGGTTTCGTTGCGGAAAAGATAGCCTGAAAAGGAATCGCATCGCGTATAGGTGCAAAGGGTGATCTTTTCAGTGGAGTAGGACTTGCTTGCCCGCGCTGCCTCGGTGATAAGCATAGCAAGCAGAAGCGCAAGCAGCAAAAGGATAAGGAGCGCTTGCAGGAGCTGACGGTTGCGGATCTTTTTTTTCTTTCGTTGCAAGCAATCACCTCCCGATCTCGCCCGCAGCGCACACGCGCGCGAAAAATGTATTGATATTCAATTATATCATGTTTTCGCTACTTTCCGCAATCCTTGCGGCATTGTTTACAATTTCTTCACTTTTTCGCAGGGAGCCTCCCTCATCCATGTCCAGGCGGGTCACGTAAGGCTTGGCGGCAAACCACGTCATCTGGCGCTTTGCGTAGCGCCTGGTTGCGGTCTTGAGCTCCTGCACGGCGGCAAAAAGATTGGTTTCGCCGCGCAAAAAGGGAAGAAACTCCTTGTAGCCGATCGCGGCGGCGGCGGTGGGGGAGCGCTCGAACACGCCCGCCTGCCACAGTGCGCGCGTTTCTTCCACAAGTCCACTCTCCAGCATTTCGTCCACACGGCGCTCAATGCGCTCGTAAAGCAACGCACGCTCCTTGAAGCGCAAGCCGATCACGGCGGCATTGTAAGGGGTGCTGAGCTGCCGTGATCGGCGGTCCCACTCGGATTTCGGGATGCCCGTCAGGTGGTAGATCTCCAACGCGCGCACAACGCGGCGCACGTTGTTTTTGTGGGTGGCGGCGGCACTTTCGGGGTCAACGCGCGAGAGCTCGGCGTGCAAAAAATCCTCGCCGTGCGTAGTGGCGAGCGCGGTGAGCTCCTCGCGCAGGGCGGCGTTTGCCGCAGGTGTTTCCGAGAGTCCGCCGCGCAGAAAAGCATCCAGATACAGCCCCGTTCCGCCGCAAAGGATGGGCAATTTACCGCGCGAGAGGATATCCTTTACGGCGGCATTGGCGGCTGTTACGTAGTCCATGACGGAAAAGGGCTGCTCGGGCTCTGCGATATCGAGCAAATGGTGCGGCACGCCTCGCCGTTCTTCCACGGTGGGCTTTGCCGTGCCGATATCCATGCGACGGTAGATCTGCATGGAATCGCAGGAGACGATCTCGCCGCCAAGGCGAAGCGCAAGCTCCACCGAGAGCGCGGTCTTGCCGCTTGCCGTAGGGCCGACAACGGCTAAAATTTTCGCTTTTTTCAACACCGTTATGCCCCCTTTAGGAAAATATCTTCCACGAGGGAAGTGCATCCGAGAAGCCCTGTATAGATTGCAGGATACTGTTGTCCGAAAAAACAAACCAGAGAATGGCAGCGATCACGACGAGGGTGATGACGAATTTGGCGATCCTTCCGAGCAGACGCAGGGAAAGATAAATGGCAAGCACACAAATGAGGATCGCCAGTGCACCGTGTGCCAGCTGTGTGAGTATTTCCATGGCGTTTTGCTCCTTTCTTGCGCGAGCTTTTAACGTTTTTATAGGGGTGTGTTGTCTTTATTGAATGAGCATTGCATCGCCGAAGGAGAAGAAGCGGTATTCCTTTTCCACTGCGGCGCGGTAGGCGTCAAGCACCGCTTCGCGGTTATAGAAGGCGCTGACCAGCATCAAGAGGGTGCTTTCGGGCAGATGGAAGTTGGTGACGAGGGCGTCCACGGCACGGAATTTGTAGCCCGGGTAGATAAAAATGCCCGTATCCCCCGAAACGGGATGAATGATGCCCTGCTCGTCGGCGGCACTTTCCAGTGTGCGGCAAGAGGTGGTGCCCACTGCGATCACGCGCCCGCCTGCCGCGCGGCGCGCGTTGATGAGCTCCGCGCTCTCACGCGGCACCGAAATGAATTCCGTGTGCATGACGTGCTCGTCCACGCGCTCTGCCTTGACGGGGCGGAAGGTGCCAAGCCCCACGTGCAGCATGACGGGGGCGATGGCAACACCCATGTCCTTTACTTTTTGCAGCAGATCCTTTGTAAAATGCAGCCCTGCCGTGGGTGCGGCGGCGGAGCCCTCCTCGCGCGCGTATACGGTCTGGTAACGGCTGTTGTCTCTCAGCTGCTCGGTGATGTACGGCGGGAGAGGCATCAGCCCAATCTTGTGAAGAATGGCGTAGATGTTTTCGTGTGCATCACGGTCGTAGTCGAAGCGGATCAGACGGTTGCCCTCCTGCACGATATCCGTGACCGTGCCCGTGAGCAAGCCTTCTCCAAACACCATTTGTGCGCCGATGCGTGCACGCTTTCCGGGCTTTACAAGGCACTCCCAGGTATCCAGCTCGTGTTGGCGGAGCAGGAGTAGCTCGATTTTCGCGTCGGGACGCCCCTCGGTGTGACCGTAAAGGCGCGCGGGGATCACCTTGGAATCGTTGATCACGAGCACGTCGCCTGCCTTTAAATAGGAAAGAATATCGTAAAAGTGCTTGTCCTCAACGCTTCCCGTTTTGCGGTCAAGCACCATCAAGCGCGAGGCGTCGCGCTGTGCCACGGGATGCTGTGCGATGCGCTCCTCGGGCAGATCGTAAAAGTGATCAGTTCCGTTTTCGAAAAATCAAACAACGGAGTCAGGGCC
>CAZOFQ010000074.1:0-7322 GCA_964579105.1 uncultured Lachnospiraceae bacterium | reverse complement strand
TTCTTGCACTCATCGTTCTTTGCTGCTGCTGCAACTGATTCACGCTACCTAGGTTGACGCTGCGTTAACCTGTGCCGAGAAAGAGGTCTCGGCGAAGTCCCCGCACCGCTTCGGCGGTGCGGGGACTTTTACTTGCAAATCCGCGCAAAGTATGCTATGATAATAAAAAAGGGGGGTGGAGCAATGGAGCTGTCGGCATATCATGCCGCGCACCGTATGATCGGTGATGCGGACCATCGGGATGCCCTGCCGCTGGCGTCGTTTTATTTGCTGGACAGAGGCTTTACCGTGCTGTCGCAGCATGGCACAAGCAAAGAGGCGCACATCGGCGCGCAATTTTTTGACGTGCTTCCTGCCGCGCGCGAGGAGCGCGAGGAGATCCGCTCGCTATTGCACGCCTACGGAAACGAGAACGTTCTCGGCTGCTGCTGTGGCGTTCCCGTGCTGTTTCTCGGAGCGTTGCTGCGCAAAACGGGGCTGCTTCTTGCCGTCATTCCCGAGGGGAAGGCTTACGAGGTCCTTTCCTATCCGTGTGTGCTCAGCGGCATGCTGAACGGACTTGTCCTTACGCACGGCGCGCTGGGCAGATACAAAAAATGGGAGGGAGAGGAGCTGGAGGTTGGGTGTCAGTTCTATCTCTCGCATGCCCGCGTGCTGTCGCACAAGGGCGTGGCAGGTGTGGGCAATGTGGACGTTGCGGCGCTGGGGCACCGCGCCGAGCAGCTGGCAAGGCTTACGGGAACGCGTCTGCAATTTGACCTGACGGGTCTTGGCATCCGCTATGCGGAAGCGTTGGATGCGGAATGGTTTACGGGCGTGGTGCTTGCCGCCTTGATGGCGGCGGCTCGGCTTGGCGAAAGCAAAACGATCTGCCTTTCCACCGAGCGCGCGTTTCCGCACTACGCGGTGCTGCGCCTTTGCTTCAGAAGGTCTGATGAGATGGCGCCCGTCACGGAATTTGCACCGTTGTTTGCCGTATCGCGGATGCGTCACCATCTGTTTGAGGCGGAATCCTATCCCGAGGATCTCAACGAATTGCAGATATATACCTTTCTCACTCCCGTGGAGCTTTCCGCGCAGGAGATCAAGGAGATGCACCTCGCATTACAGGGCGTACGCAGAGCACTTTCGCTGTGCTTGGAAACGGAGCTTCCGTACAGCACCATGCAGGAATTAGAGCTTACCTTTGATGAGAAAGTAACGTAAAACAAAAAAGCAGAGACATTGTCTCTGCTTTTTTGCTTACGGGTGTGGATCATCTGCCGCCACGATGTCCGCCGCCACCGCCGCCCGAATGCCCGCCGTCCGAGCTGTTGTTGCTTTGAATTCTTACACGGGTGACAAAGCTGCCCGCAAAGATATCGCGGCTTTCGGTGAGGTAAAGTCTTGCGTAACGGTCAAGCGGATAGGTCTCACCGCGTGTCTTGCGGCGATAGGAAAGAAAGACGCAAAGCACCGTGATGCCCGCGCTCAAGGCACCGAATATCACCCCGAACAGCACGGCGGTGAACGGGGCGCGCCTCTCGCGCTCCGCCTCCTTGTAATAATGCTCGTTCAGGATGCTTTGGCAATGCATCGTGAATGCCTCGCATCCCGCGCGCAGCTTGCCACTCTTGAGATTGTCATAGACCTCGGGGTCATCCAGCACGGCGTCAACGTCGCTGCCCCCAAAGATGTCGTACGCCTCGCCAAAGGTGTACATATCGTAGTAGTAAACGTCGTTGTGGCGTCGCAAAAGCAGAACGATAGCGCTGTCCTGTTCCGCGATACCGCACGCCTTTCGCGCGGCGCTGTCGGTAAGAGGGGTAGCAGCCTTGTCCCGTGTGACGATGTAAAAATCAACGTTATAATCCGTGCATTTGCACGCCCCGGACAAAAGCTCCTCGTCCGTATCGCTCAGCAGATCGCCGTTGTCCGATACGGTCGCCGTGTGTGCCGAGGCGGGCAGGACCAGCATAGCAAGCATAAGGAGAAGCAACAGGAAAAAGTAGAGTTTTTTCATACCGTTCCCCCCCTTAAAGCAGGAAGAATTTGACGAGCGCGGCAAGAACGCCCGCCGCTACGCCGACGATCGCGCCAAGGATCGAAAGCCGCTTGCCGCTTACGGGGAACTGCCCGTAGACCTTGCCCGTATAGCCGTTCATGGCAAAGGTGTAGGTCTTGCCCTTGCGATGGTAAGTCAATAACCAGATAGGCATCAGCGTATAGTCCCAGTGGATGGAGCGCATCAGCAAGCGCGGTGCGTTTGGTGTGACCGAGGCATAGCCGTGAATGGTGTTGTTCAGAAGCGTGGAGGTGTACTGGATCATACGCGCCTTGACCGCCTCGCGCACCTCGGCGCTTTCGATATTGCGCTTTTTTGCCCAAAAGCCCTGCAAACGGGGCATGGAAAACGGCTCCAGCGAGGTCGAGGGGTAGGGGAGAATGCCGTTTAGCATTTCACGGTCCTCCTCTGTGATGGCGGGGGTGACGATATCCTCAAAATGGATATGTCCCGCGCGGTGCAGGCGGAAATGAGAGGTCTCCGTGTAGCGGTAGTCTCCCGCACGCCAGGTGCGCACGCGTGTGGCACGCGCCGTAAGCGAGGCGTCGGTGTCTGCGTCCGTGACCCAAAAGGGGTAATAAATCCCCGTGATTTTTTGTGCGTGCTCCATGCAGGCAAAGTCGCGGGGGAGGAACCATTTTTTTCTTACCAGCTCCAAAAACTTGCTTTCCGCCTGCTCCTTGTTGAACTGAAAGGGAATGATCTTATGCGGCTTCATCTGCCCCGAGAGGCGTCCGCTTAATATGATGGGGTTGTGGCAGTAGGGGCATTCCGTGGCAGCGGTGGTATCGTCGCAAACGACGTCCGCGCCACAGGAGGCACAGAGATATTCGCTCATTTGCGCGGAATACTCCTCGTCGGGGTGCTCGCTGTCTGCCGCCGCCTGCTCGGCGGCAGCGCTGGCGGCATCCTCTGCATCCCGCGCCGCATTTGCGGCAAGCACCTCCTGCTCGGTAAACTCCGACAGGCAGAACTCGCAGCACAGCTTGCCCTTGGCAGGATCAAATACAAGCCCTGCCGCACAGTTGGGGCATTGATACGTTAACGCGGTGGCGGCATTCATAAGGGTCAATCCTTCTTTTTGCCGCAATTGGCACAGAATCTACCCGTGTTTTTGCTACCGCATTCCGTGCAGAACCATTCGCTGCTCTCGGGGCGCTTTGCGCCGCATTCCGAGCAGAATTTACCCGTGCTTTGCGCGCCGCAGGCGCATTGCCACGCATTGCTTGCCAAGGGCTTTTGCTTGCCGCATTCGGCACAGAACTTGCCTGTATTCTGCGCACCGCAAGCGCACGTCCAGCCGTTTGCCGCTTGCTTGGGCTGTTGCATCTGCGCGCGGTTGGTCTCGGAAAACGCGCCGAAGCCGCCTGCGGCGTTCATGCCCATGCCCATGCCCATAAAGGTGGCGGCAGAGCCGCTTGGATTACTGCCCGCTGCCTCAAAGCCGCGTGCCATAGCCCCCTGTACGTATCCCTCGCGCACAGCGGCATCTCCCAGCATTGCGCCTTGGTTGCGCATGTTGATCAGCTTCTTGGATTCCTCGTCGTAATTCACGCTGGCGATGCCGACGGAAAGGATCTCGAAGCCGCGCAGGGATCGGAAGGTATCGTCAAGCTCGGTGGACATATAGCGGGAAAGATCGCCGGATCTGCTCGCTACGTGCGAGATGCGGATGCCGTCTGCCGACATCTTATTGATGGCGGCTTGCAGCGCCTCTAAGAATTCGGAAAGATACTGCTCGTTGATCTCCCCGATCTCCACGCGATCTCGATTGCGCGGAACAGCCTCTGCATAAAACCTCAAGGGGTCGGTGATCTTGATGGAGTATGTACCGTGCGCGCGTAGGAAAAGCTCGGCATTATAGAAGTTGTCGAAATAGTTGACAGGAGCGCGCGTGCCGAATTTAATGCCCTTGATCTCCTGCAAATTGATAAAGAATGCTTTTTGCGAGGAGGAGGGAACGCCACCGTATTTTACGCGGCGAAAGGATTCCTTGATGCTCTCGCCGAGCTGCCCTGCAAACAGGGAGGGCATGGAGGAGTTTTCTACCTTGTAATACCCGGGCTCTGCCGTAAAGTCCACCACCTTGCCGCCGTCTACCAGCATCATAAACTGGTTGTCGTACACGTGGATGATAGAGCCGTTGGAGATGGTGTCGGCTGTTCCTTTTTTGTTACTGCTGCGCTTGTCGCTTCTGCGTACGGTCACGCCGCGGGTAAAAACGGTTCCCTCCCCCATGCTGTCTGCTTCAATGACCTCTTGCCAGGTGTCGGCAAGTCCGCCGCCGAGTGCGGAGAATGTTGCTTTGATGATTCCCATAGTGTTCTCCTTTATGATGTTGTGCTTCTCTTGGAGCTTATCTTGTGAAAACAAATGCTCCGCACGAATTCCTCGTGCGGAGCGCATTTAAAAAACCCGCCGAGCCGTGTAACTGATTAAGAAAGAACCCTTTATAGCAAGGGCGGTGCCCTGTCGACCGCTTTACTGCTTCCAACGTCCTCTTTTCCGTCTGAGACAAGTCGATCAAAACGGGGAGGGAGGCCTGCAAACCACGATCTGGACTTGATCCGGGCTCCTTTAATCAATCGTAGGCCCCACTAAAACAATTATCACGCGAACGGCAGGAGGTGAACGTGATTATTTTTCGGAGGCGTCGTAGTCGATCTCCTCGGAGAAGAGATTGTCAAAGTAAGCGGCAATGTCTTCAAATTCATCATCGTCGTCGATCGAGATCAGCGATTCCTCGCCGTTCTCCATCACGCCCTTGAGGATGGTGTATTCGAGAAACTCGTTCTCGCCGCCATTCTCCTCGGCGGGGATCATGGCGTAATAGCTCACACCGTCCTTTTCATAGGTTGCGATCAGCTCAAACTGATATTCCGTGCCGTTTTCATCCTGAAGGGTATACAGCATCGTTTCTTCTTCCGTTTCTTCGGGAGCATTCATTTTGTTTTCGTCCATTTTTATCACCTCATAGCGGTTTATTTCTTGATTTTATTGTAACCGATTTTATGCCGAATGTCAAGATTTATTTCTCATGCAGCAAAATCTTCCGTTTTGGTCATCTGCCAAAGATATAGCGCAGATGTGAAGGGGCAAAGCCCGTGACCTTATCGGTGTGAATGACGGTGCCTGCCGTATTGATGATCTCATAATGTGTGGCGATGGGCAGCATCAGTCCCGATTCATCCTCGTAAAGCGCGTAGCAACGCACCACGGCAAAGCCGTCCGCGGTAAAGCGGGAGGGGAGCCTCAGCCCCGTGAGGCGGATCACCTCCGTGCCCTCCTCGTCGATAAAGAAGTAGCCGTTATCATCGCACACGGGAGCGAGCCCCTCGGAGAAGGAGGAGGCGTCGGCATAGATGGGAGAGATCTTGAAGGTGCCTGTTTTGTCGATATAGCCCCAAAGTCCTACGTCGGCACTCAGGCAAACGGCGGCAAGCCCGTTGTCGGCAAAGGAGAGGGCATCGTCAAATTTTGCAGAGATCGCCCATTCGCCCTTTTGATTGATATAGCCGTATTTGCCCTCTGTCGATTGTACCAGAGCAAGCCCGTTGCGGCTGAAATTTTCTGCCGTAATGAATTGCGGCGCGGCAAGGAAGGTACCGCTGCGGTCAATATAGCCGTAAAGCTCGCCCTGCTTCACGGCGGCAAAGCCACTATCACCGAAGACGAAGCTATCGTCAAATTGCGGATTGATCACGTAGTCGCCCTTATGGTCGATCATACCCCATTTTCCGTAAGCGCAGACCACGGCATAGCCGTCCTCGTCAAAGCTTGCGGCTGAGGAGAATTGCGGGGGGATGGTATACACGCCGCGGCGGTTGATGTAGCCGCATAGCTCACCGATGCTGACCAGTGCCAGTCCGTTTTCCGAAAATCCCAGCGCGTCGTCAAATTGCAGGTTGATGACCATATTGCCCTTGTGGTCGATATAGCCCCATAGCTCTCCCGATTTTACGGGGGCAAGGTTGTCGTCGGTAAAATCGCCCGCATCGTCAAAGGTGCAGGGGATCACCGACTCTCCCTTGGTGTTGACGTAGCCCCATTTTTCACCTTGCCGTACGGCGGCAAGTCCGTTTTCGGCAAAGGGGAGAGCCTCGTCATACACGGCAGGGATCACCAGTGCACCGTTTTCGTCCATATAGCCCCATGCGGTGCTTTCTTCCGCGGTAATGCGGACGGGGAACAGCTCCTTGGAGAGCAGGCGCGTGTGCTTGTCGGATTTCAGGTTGACATTGGCAAGGATCAGGATCACCAGCGTGGAAAAGGCGATCAGCAGCAGTGCGAGCAAAGCCCATATGGGCTTGCGCGTGGAGCTGAGCTTTTTTTCTTTCGGAGTGTCGGCGTCCTGCGCGGGATCGTCAGTCTTTTCTATGAGGTCGGCTTCTTCTTGAGGCGGGAGCGTTTCCTCCTGCGACAGCTCGGGGCTCTGCGGCAGCTCGTCGCTTCTTGCTGCGGGCGTGCCGCAAAGCGGGCAGAAGCGGTCCTGCTCGCGTAAGGTCTCGTTACAGTTTGCACATTGCATTTGTCTTTCCTTTCGGCGGTAAAGCCGCCCATTATTAGAATCAAAAACAGTATAACATAAATAAGGATAAAAGTCAATGCAAAAAAAGCAGGGGCTCCTTGCGTGCGAGCCCCCGCTTTTTACATATGGTCGAAATCCAGCAGCTGTAGCTCTGCATTGTTATCCAAAGCCCACTTGATGCTCCACTGCCCCGTAAAGAGCAGGTAGTAGTGCCCTTGCACGTCCACCACCACGCGAGTGTCGGAGGCAAGATTCAGCGTTGCCACGTCAATATCCTCGTTGCCGATGCGTTGGATGAATTGAAAGGGGAGGTCGCGCTGCAGATATTTCACGCCGTATTCGGATTCCATGCGGAATTTCAATACGTCGTATTGCAGCATACCGATCACGCCCACGACCACGCGCTCCATGCCCGCACCGGGGTCAAAGAACATGCGGATCGCACCCTCCTTGGCGATCTGATCCATGCCCTTGGCAAACTGCTTGCGCTTCATGGAGTCGATCTGCTCTACCATGGCGAAATGCTCGGGGGCAAAGGTGGGAATGCCCTCAAAGGCAAGCTTTTTGTCCTTGGTGCAAACGGTATCGCCAATGGAAAACACACCCGGGTCAAACACGCCGATAATATCCCCTGCGTACGCCTCGTCAATACCCTCTCGCGCCTCTGCCATCATTTGCTGGGGTTGTGAGAGCTTAATGGGCTTGCCGGCTTGCACGTGGTAATATTCCTTGCCGCGCTCAAACTTGCCC
>CAZOFQ010000073.1:0-7599 GCA_964579105.1 uncultured Lachnospiraceae bacterium | reverse complement strand
GGGAATGCACGAATGGAATGTTGGTTGTGAATTACGGACGGTCGAGGACGCCCGTTCCTACGGGAATGCACGAATGGAATGTTGGTTGAGAATTACGGACGGTCGAGGACGCCCGTCCCTACGAGAAATGCGTGGCGGTGTAAAAACCATCTTTTCCTTTTTGCGGTTTTCGCGTGAGGAGATTGAATTGTTTTTCGCGGATGCGAAAAACAAGAAAGAGGAGAGAGCCTTTTGCAAAAGGCTCTCTCCTCTTTCTTAAAATTTCACTTTACTCCGTGCGGACGTGTGCGCCAAGGGATTGCAGCTTTTCCGCGAGATGCTCGTAGCCGCGGGCAAGCGTATCGGCGTTTGTGATCTGCGTTTCCCCCTTTGCCGAAAGGGCGGCAAGCAGCAAAGCTGCGCCGCCGCGCAGGTCGGGAGATCGCACAACACCACCGCGCAACGCGCGGGGCTTGACGAGTGCCGTGTCGCCCTCCACCACGATCTCCGCGCCAAGCGCGCGGAGTCCCTCCACATACCGAAAGCGTGACGCCCAGATGCGCTCGCACACGCTTCCCCGCCCCCGTGCGCGTCCGCCGATGCAAAACAGCGCTGTCATTTGCGGATGCAGATCGGTGGGAAAGCCCGGGTATGGTGCTGTGACCACGGCGGTGCTCCGATACCCACGCGGCGCGCTTACGCGCACAAAATCCGCCCCTGTTTCGACCAAAACGCCCATTTCGCGAAGGGTGTCCAGCAACGCACCGAGGTGCGTTGGGCAGACGTCGCGCACGCAAACGGGTCCCTCGCACGCCACGCCCGCACAAAGATATGTCCCCGCCTCGATCATATCGGGAATCACACGATACGCTGTGCCGTGCAGCTCGGAAACGCCGAAAACTCGCACCGTATCCGTGCCAATGCCTTCGATCTGCGCACCGCAGGCGGTTAAAAAATCCGCCAGCGCACACACGTGCGGCTCGGCGGCGGCATTACGGATCACGGTTTCCCCCTTTGCAGTCACAGATGCCAGTAAAAGGTTTGCCGTAGCCCCCACCGAGGGCATGGCAAGCGTGATATCCGCCCCCATAAGCCCACGCCTTGCAAACAGGCGCACCTCCTCGCCCTCGCTCACGAGTGTGCCAAGCTTGGAAAACCCCTTTAGGTGCTGGTCGATGGGGCGCACGCCGAAATCGCAGCCGCCCATTCCGCCAAGACGTGCCTCGCCAAAGCGACCTAACAAAGCGCCCAGCAAGTAGGTCGAGCCGCGGATACTGCTTGTGAGCTGCGGGGGCGGCAGAACGGGGCGCACGCCGCTGTAATCTATACTCACGTCCTTGTTTTCAAAAAAGCGGATGCGTGCGCCGAGGGCGCGCAAGATTTCCAGCGTGCGCAACACGTCGCTGACGCGCGGAAGGTTGGAAAACACGCACCGTTCCCCCGTTAATATGCCACCGAACAGCACAGGCAGGGCGGCGTTCTTGCTGCCGCCGATGACAATTTCTCCACACAGACGCGCCGAGCCGCGCACCCACACCTTTTCCATACAGCACCCCCGAAAAAAGTCCTTCGGTGGCAGTATATGCAAAGCCCCGCGCGGCTGTCAAAGCCGCGCGGGTGCTTTTAATTTGTGCGATAATATGCCACGGCAAGCTCTACGACAAGACCGTAGCTGGCACTGCCCGCCTCATTGCCGTTCAGCTTGAGATAGGTGTCGTTGACGGTGTCCGAAACGTCCGCCGCCACGGAATCGCGGAATTCATCAAAAAAGGCAGAATAGGCGCGCAATTCATCCAGCACGCGCACGTCCAGCGTGTCGCGGATGGCGCGGAAGCGCTCTGCGTCGGCGGCGTGAAGCGCCCCGCCCACGTATTCAAACAAATTGAGGTAGCCGCTGTAACGGATATACGGATCCTCTGACGCGCTACACACCAAAAACGCCACAAAATTCGCCTCGTTTTCCCGCGCGATGCCCCGCTGATGCGCCAGCTCGTGCGCCGCAGTATACGGCAGCGTATAATCGGGAAAATACGTGTTGACGTTTGCTTCACCCGTGAAATAGGTGTAGACGCCCGTAACGTGGGTATAGGACATTGCCTTGCTTGCAAGCACGGGCTTTATGCGGCTGTTCAGCTTTTGTATAAACTTATACTCCTCACAGATCGGCTCGTAAGCATCCAGCAGCTGCCCGTTGAGCGCATCCAAATCGTATGGCATAACGGAAAATCCCGTACCGTTATAGGACATTTCCTCCGCAAGCGCGTTCAACTCCGCCACCAGCCTTTCGGCGGTTACGGCAAGCGCTTGCGCGTCCACCTCGGTTTTTTCAAGTCCAAGTCTTACATCCAGCGTGTCCGTGTGATAGCCCGTTCCAAAGCCGAACGCAAACAGCGAAAACAACAGACTGAACACCGAGACAACGCTACCCAAAAACACAAGGACTGTACGCCACGTATCGCAATGCCCGCGATAGGCAAGAACGGTGAGAAGCACCACGACCAACGGCAGGCTGTACAAAAGGATCTCCGCAAGCGAGAATGGCATCCAAGAGGTGAGAAAGGCAAGCACTGCGCGCAAAGCGGCGCCTACCGTGCCATTGTAGGCATTGGCAAAGCGCGTGCTGAGCACCGCAACGATATACAGAATAAGTGCCAGCGCCGCTATGCCGTACAGCACAAGGCTCCAGCGCGGCATTCTTTCGGGATCTCTTTTTTTACGCATTTTCTGCAAGCGCTATCGCCTCCTCTCCCAGTGCGGCAATCACCGTGCGCATATCCTCCGTCAGGGGGGCGCGCACGCGCACCCTCTCCACACCGCGCGGGGCTCGGAATTCCAGCGTAGCGGCGTGTAGGGCGTGACGGGAAAATCCGTCGGCACAGCCGTACAGATCATCCCCCAAAAGCGGGTGCCCGATCGAGGAAAGCTGCACGCGCAATTGATGCGTACGCCCTGTTTTCGGCACAAGGCGCACAAGCGTGAGCTCCCCGTTCCCCGCAAGAGGCTCTACGTGCGTGATGGCAAGGTCCCCCTCGCCCACGGGGCAGACCTCGCGAAAAATAATGCTTTCCGCACGGCGGCGGATGCCCGTTTGGATCACGCGTGCCTCCCGTACATCACCGTGCACCAGCGCAAGATAAGTCTTTTGGATCTCTCCTTGCGCCATGGCTCGGGAGAGCACCGAGGCGGAAAGGGCGTGTGCCGCCACCAGCACCACACCCGTGGTGTTGCGGTCAAGGCGATTGATAAAGCGCGGACGGAAGGGAGCGTCCTCCCTTGAGAGGTGAAACGCAAGGGCATTGGCAAGCGTGTCCTCGAAATGCCCGTGCGAGGGGTGCGTGGGCATTTCGGCAGGCTTATTGACTGCGATGCAATCCTCGCTTTGATACAATATCTCAAGCGGCAGGTCGCGTGGCAGAACGTGCATAGGTGGCTCACGCTCCTCAAGGGCAAGCTCCAGCACGTCACCCGCGGAAACCGTCGCGCGTACGGTCACGGGGACACCGCCAAGCAGGATGCCGCCCTGCGTACGCTTCAAGCGCGCACAAAGCGCGGCAGATACACCGATGCTTTGCAGATAAGCTCGCAGAAGCTTGCCGTGATCCTTGTCCGAAATCACAAATTTCAACGCACGCCCCCCTTTCTCCTTTTTCGTATAGTGTAACACATTTTACACAAGATTACAAGTGGAGCAACCGTTTTTTGCGCACCTTGGCATACTGTGCATACACACCGTTGACTTTTTTCACCGTTCGTGCTATAATAATTAAAGGTATTGCATAAATCGCCATACCGTTTTTTACAGTTAAAATCGTTTCTTAGGAGATTTTGTATGGGAAAATATTTTGGCACCGACGGATTCCGCGGTGAAGCAAACGTAGGGCTTACCTCCGAGCATGCCTGGAGGATCGGACGATTTCTCGGGTGGCGCTTTGGGCGCGAGGGCGGGGCAAGGGTCGCCATCGGCAAGGATCCCCGCCGTTCCTCTTACACACTGGAGTACGCACTGGTGGCAGGTCTTACCGCCTCGGGTGCGGACGCTTATCTTTTACACGTGCTACCGACTCCGGGTGTTTCCTACATTACGCGCACCGACCGCTTTGACTGCGGCATCATGATCTCGGCAAGCCACAACCCTTATTACGATAACGGCATCAAGCTGTTTGACTCCAAGGGAGAAAAGATGGACGAGAGCGTGATCGAGGAATTAGAGCAATTCCTTGACAGTGATAACACGCCTCTTCCCTTTGCCACAGGAGAGCGCATCGGTATTGCAGTGGACTACGTTGCGGGGCGCAACCGTTACCTCGGCTACCTCATCTCGCTTGCCACCGTTTCCTACCGCGACAAAAAGGTGGGGCTTGATTGTGCCAACGGCAGCTCCTGGATGATGGCAAAGGCGGTCTTTGACGCGCTCGGCGCCACCACCTACGTGATCAACAATTCCCCCAACGGCACCAACATCAACCACAAGGCGGGCTCCACGCACATCGAGGTGCTGCAGCAGTTTGTGAAGCAAAACGGACTGGATGTGGGCTTTGCCTTTGACGGTGACGCGGATCGCTGCATTGCCGTGGACAGCGAGGGGTGCGTGGTGGATGGCGACGGCATCCTTTACGTGATGGGCAACTATATGAAGCAGCAGGGCATGCTGCGCCACAACACCGTGGTCACCACGGTAATGTCCAACTTCGGTCTTTACAAGGCGTTTGACGCGCTGGGCATCCAATACGAAAAAACAGCCGTGGGCGACAAATACGTGTATGAGTGCATGCTGAAGCACGGCTACCGTCTCGGCGGCGAGCAATCAGGGCACGTGATCTTCAGCAAGTTTGCCAACACAGGTGACGGGCTCATCACCGCCATCAAATTGATGGAGCTGATCTGCAACAGCGGAAAATCCCTGCACGAGCTGACAGAGGGCTTTGTGGTCTATCCGCAGGTGCTGGAAAACGTGCGCGTAACGGATAAGAACGCCGCGATGCGGGATGAAGCGGTGCTGGCGGCTGTTGCTGCCGCGGAGCAGACGCTGAACGGCGCGGGGCGCATGCTGGTGCGCGCCAGCGGCACAGAGCCCTTGGTGCGTGTGATGGCAGAGGCAGAGTCCATGGAGCAATGCCGCGCTTGCGTCGACAGCGTGATTGCCGTGATGCGCGAGAGGGGGCTTTTGCAATGACACCCCTCCAAACCAAGGATCTGTTTGACCTCACGCACACACGCGCGAGCAAATATCTTGAAAAAACCGTTTACCCATGGGAGGCGCTTCCCCACATCGGCGACTGGATCTCGGAGATCGGCGCAGGGCTTGACCCCGAGCGCTTTGACCATCCCGCCCCTGACGTATGGATCGCCAAGAGCGCCAAGGTCGCTCCCAGTGCTTCCATTACGGGTCCGTGCATCATCGGCGAGGAGACCGAGGTGCGCCATTGCGCCTTCATCCGCGGCAACGCGCTTGTTGGCGACGGCGCCGTGGTAGGCAACTCCACGGAGCTCAAAAACGTGATCCTGTTTGACGGCGTACAGGTGCCGCACTACAACTACGTGGGGGACTCGATCCTCGGCTACCGCGCGCACATGGGCGCAGGCTCCATCACCTCTAACGTGAAGGGCGACAAGTCGCTCGTTGTGATCAAAAACGGCGAGGAGCGTCTTGAGACGAACCGAAAAAAGGTCGGCGCGGTCCTGGGTGACTTTGCCGAGATCGGATGCGGATGCGTTCTGAACCCCGGCACGGTGATCGGCGCACATACACAGGTGTATCCTTTGATCTCGGTGAGGGGCGTTCTTCCCTCTCACAGTATTTGCAAGGATAAGGATACGGTAGTTTCCAAAAAAATCTGAAAACAAAAGGCAGGCGCGTACGCGCCTGCCTTTTGTTTTATTCTTGCTCTGCAGCACGGGAGAGCGCGATCAGCTTGCGGGAAAGATTACCCGCCGCGTGCCACAGCACGGCACCGCCAAGCAGGAAAAACACATACAGCGTATTGGTGCCGCACAAGCTCTTGACGTAGGCACAGACCACGTAAATAAGCGTGAGAGACTCCGTGATGTTGGAGAGATCCAAATGCACCACCACCTTGGAGCCAAACAGCAGCACGAGCACGAAAAGCACCTGCACCGCCGTATAGGAGATATACGGCACAAAGAGCATCCTACGCGCACGCCCCCCTGTATGCGTGAGGGCGCGGCGCACACGCTTTTTCTTCACCACGTCTCTTTTCTCCACGCCGATCAGCTGCCACAGCGAGCAAAGAAGAAGGACGGCGCATAGCGCCATTAAAGGGATCTGCAAAAGGAATACAACAGCAAGACAGGCGGAGACGAGCGCCATAAAATTGACGTCGGCAGCCTTACCCGTGATCACGGAAAGCATGGAGAGTGCAAAGGTCTTGATCTCGCTGACAAAGGCTTCGCTTGCCTCGCCATAATCAACGAGACTGCCCGAGGTCAGCACGGGGCTCATACACAGCACAGCCGCCAGCAAAAGCGCCAGCACCACGAAAAGGATCGCCAAGCGGCGCGTAGCCTTAACGGAACGACCGCCAAGCAGCTGGCAAACGACCAAAACGGGGACGCGCGGTCCGCGTGAGCCTGCCGCCGCGCGGCGCAGCGCCTTGATAGCGGGCAGCATCAAGCACAGTGCAATGCCGATAAGCAATGCTGCCTCTACCGAAAGCCCCACCTTTTGTGCGGCAAGATTGGCGGCAAGATGCCCGCCCTTCATACAATGATACATCCGCACGTATAAAAGCCCCAGCAAGGGGGAAAATGCCGCACCCGTACCCGCCGCGGCAAGAAGATCTGCCATCACGCGAGAGCGAAGGATGCGCCCGCCACTCACAAGGATGAGCAAGCCCGAAACGGCACTGGCGATGGCTAAGCCAAGCACGATCCACAGCGGAATCAGCATATCGCCCGCCGCACTCGAAGCGGCGAAGGAAATGCTTTCAAACAAGGCAACGTCTTCACCAAAGGTCAGTATTTTGATGTCGCGCAAGGTGTTAAATTCATACCCCGAGGACGACAGCCTTGTGAAAAATTGTAACAGCAACGAGCTCCCTGCAGCATCCGTGACAAACAGCACGTCGGAAAAGCGCACGAACACGTCCACAAAAAAATAAGCGACAGGCAAAAACAGCATCAGCGTGGGGAGAAGGATCTTCCCCGGTCGCAGGGCGCGACTTTTTTTCTTTTTGTGCGGCTTTTGCTCAAACCTCGCTTCCTGCTCCTCAAGCTTCGGCTCGGATATAGGCTTGGGAGGGGGCGGTTCTTTTTTGGGCGCCGGCTTGACCTTAGGAGGGGGCGGTGCTTGGGGTGTGGGCGGCACCCAAAAGTCCCCAAAAAACGGATCGTCATTGCAATGAGGGCATTGGTCTCCCTTATATTTGCTGCCGCATTGCTTGCAGATCATACACACTCTCCTCCTTTCACGGCACACACCGTATTTTGTTTCATTATATAGCAAAAAACGCATATTGTCAAGGAACGGTGCAAGAAAACTTGCCCAAAAAGCTTGTTGCTCCGCAAGCAAAACAAAAGCGCCACCCGATTGGGTGACGCTTTGCTTTTGGAGCTGCTAATCGGATTCGGACCGATGACCTCGTCATTACCAATGACGTGCTC
>CAZOFQ010000072.1:0-7978 GCA_964579105.1 uncultured Lachnospiraceae bacterium | reverse complement strand
CAATCCCTCCGTCACGCTTCGCGTGCCACCTCCCTTTACACAAGGGAGGCTTTTACAAACCTTCAAATAACCGACGAGGCTTTTTAAATTTGCTGTTAGATATTTCTATAAAACAATCTTCAAATAAGTTTGTCTTAAAATTATTCTCGAAGTAGTTATACATCAAATGTATTTTATATGCATATGTATCGTTTAAAGTATTAAACAGTTTTGTCGTTGTTTCATCAGCATTAGATCTCTTAACTCCATCTATACTGTTATCAAAAATTATTATGCTATGTTCACAACATGTGCATTTTGCTTCAATAACTATTTGATGGTTTTTCTTAATTAAATATGGAGCAAAGATCCCTTTAGTTTGCTTTCCTGAATGATATATTTTAAAATAATGATTTCCGCATTCACAAATCAGATCGCCTTCTAATGCAACATTGTTGTGTTCGCATATATTTTCCAAGCTGTCGATAATTCTTAATTTTTTATCCATAATTTTACCTTTTACAACTCCATACGTTCTTATTCATCAGTTACTTATATCTCTATTATAACACAAAAACCGCAGAAAATCAATCTGCGGTTTCTGCTTTTTTCTGTCGGTAGGTAAAACTGTCCTTTAGGGTACAGTCCTATGGGCAGCCCCTTTTTTGGTGCTTAAGTCGGGCAAGGTCGAAGCCGCTGAACGTTTTGTAGGTGTCTCTGGAGCTTGCGCGCATTTGAAGAAAACGAGGTAGACACGCATTCCGGTATCAAAAACGAGGAAGTACAGAGAAAGAGTCCGCTTTCTTTTTGAAAGCGGACTCTTGTCTTTATTCCATCTCCAAAAGGGAAGCAGGAGACATTTTTAAGACTTTACACAGCGCCAAAAGCTCATAGTCGGCAATAAAGCGAGTGCCTATCTCTATTCTGCTTATGCTATTGCGCTCAAGAATAATACCCTCTAACTGCAATCTTGCCGCAAGCTGCTCCTGCGAGAGACCCGCTGCCTTTCTTGCTTGTTTCACACGAGAACCGCAAATATTCTTGCTGCCGTTAAAGGCGTAAATTTTCATGCTTTTCTCACCACTCGCAATTGATGATGCCTTTTCTGTCCACCGTAAGCTTCACGCCGTAAGGGGCACACATCTTGGCGAAATCGTTCACCCAATCAAGCTTGGTTGCCTTGCGGGGGAGTCCGATCTCGGAGTGATGCCCCTTCATGGCAAGCTCAATGGGGAGCAGCTGCAATTTTGTCAGCTTGCCGCGCTCGGTCTCCCAATAGGGAATGACGGAGAGGAACATGCGGCGGTCCTCCATAAGCCCGCGCTTGAAGTTGTTGGAGCGTGTTTTGAGCAGCTCGTGCACGGTGGCATCGGAGGTAAGCCCCTGCTTGCTGTAAAAATCCTCGGGGGCAAGCTCCACGTTGTAAAGCTGCAGCACAAAGTCGCCCAAGGAGTAGAAAATGGGGGACTTTTTATAGACCTCGATGGGGCGCAAGAGATGCGGACCGTGACCAACCACGGCGTTTGCACCTGCGTCAATACAAGCATGAGCGAAGGCGCGCAAAAAGTCAGGAACAGCCTCCTTGGTCGCGCCGTCCACTTGATGCGAGTGCACGGAGATCATGATGTAATCCGCCTGCAGCTTGGCCTCAAAGATCGCCTTTTTTACGCGGTCAAGGTCTGACTTGTTCACAGAGAGCTCAAGCCCCGGCTTGTCTCCCGCAGCAAAGCTCAGCGTGCCGAACTCCGCCACGTCATCGGGGAGTGCGGGCAGATAGCCCTCCTTACGGATGATCTCGCGTCCCACGTTGACACCGCAGTTCGCCGCGATCTCCTTGACCTTTTCCAGATCCTCCCTGGAAACGCGGATCTTTTCGTTCAGGCGCAGTCCGTTTACACCCGGGCGCCCGGGCACGCGGCGCGCCTGCGCACCCGCCATCATGGAGGGGTCAAACGAGGAGCTGACCGCGATCAGCGCCACGCGCCCATTTGGCGTTTCCAGATAACGGGGCGCGGATGCCTCGTCAAGGTTATTGCCCACGCCGCTGTGCACAAGACCGCTGTCCTGCAAAAATTCCAGCGTGCGTAAAAGCCCGCCGTAGGAAAAGTCCATGGCGTGATTGTTGTTGAAGCTGGTCATGTTGAAGCCGAACTCCTTGAGGTCGTCAAGGCATTCGGGATTGGTGCGGATATACGTGCCGCCGCTGAATTGCGAGGCGTAGCACTCGCCCTCGTAATTGAGCGTGGTCTCTAAATTGAAAAAGCGTGCGTCGCCCTTTTCGATGAAGGGGGTCAGCTCCTCAAAGCCCTCAAACTGCTTTTGGATCCTTCTTTGGATGATCGCGTCACCCGCTGCTGTGAATTTCATACGGTTACCTCCGATAATGTTGCAATGGTTCTTATGGCGATCTCAAGCCCGGGCAGAAGCGAGGCTATCTCAAGGCTTTCCTCGCGCGTGTGCGCCCCCGTTCCGTTATAGGTAGGGAAGCAAACGGCGGGAATGCCAAGCGAGAGGGGAATGTTGCAGTCGGTCGAGGCGGGTCTGTCCTTGGCGACCACACCCGTGACCTCCTTAATGATCGCTCTGCAGGTATCTGCCATTTCGGCAAGCGCCCTTGCGTCCACGTTGCCCGCACAGGGGCGGTCGCCGATCTGCTTCACCGTTACGGCGGTCTTGTCGGTGTTGGCGTTGCGGAAGATCTCCTCAAATTTTTTCTTCATGATGGCAAGGCACTCCTTGTTGTTGGAGCGATACTCGCACAGCATTTTCGCACCTTGAGGAATGGTATTGACGGACGTGCCGCCCTCAATGATCCCCACGTTGTAGGTGGTTTTGCTGCCCTCTCTTTGGGGGACCTCAATAGCGTAGATCGCCGAGATCATTTCCGCGAGAGAAAGCACCGCACTGCGATTGCCAAAGGCACTGAAGGAGTGTCCTCCCTCGGTCCGCACCTCTACCTCGTAGCGGTGCGAGCCGACGCAGCCCACGTTCAATACGCCAAAGGAGAAGGAGTCCAGCGACAGGAATTGCTTGACGCGCCCCTCGTACGCCTTCATGACCGTGCGCGTGCCGAGCAGGTTGCCAAGCCCCTCCTCGCAGGAGTTGCAGACAAACAGCACGCCGCCCTTGGGTTGAAGGTCGTTTTGTATAAAGAATTTTGCACAAAGCATAAGGTGCACAAGGCTTGCCGTGTCATCGCCGACACCGGGGCAATAGATGCGTCCGTTTTCCTCACGGTAGGGCATGGGCTCGGTGTCGGGGAAGACCGTATCCGTGTGTGCCACCACCACGGTGATCTGATCGCTGCCCTCGCAGCCCAAGGGGAAGATCACGTTTTTGGCTTCGTCGATATAAACGCCGAGCGCGCCGTTGTCCTCCAGCCATTTTTTGCAAAGGGCTGCGCGCGCATCCTCAAAATGAGAGGGCGCGGGGATGAGGCAAAGCTTCTTTAGAAGTGTGCGGAGCGTGCCTTCGTGGTTTTTAAGAAAATCGCATAGTGGGTATTGCATGATTTCGCCTCTTTTCTTGGTCGTTACAGTCAAATTATAGCAAAATTCCGCGCGCAAGTCAATGCTTGCTTGCAAATTGTCTTACATTGTCTTACATTTGGAGGATAAAATGAAAGCCTACTTGACAGGGCGGATTTTTTATGCTTTAATGATGAAAAAACAGAAAGAGGTGCGAAATATGAAACCCTACCGCTTCGAAACACTCGGTCTTATGCTGGATATGTCCCGCAACGCTGTCATGAGCGTGGAGGCGCTGAAGAAATATCTTCCCATGCTGAAGAAGATGGGCTATAACTGCGTCATGCTTTACACCGAGGATACCTATGAGGTAGACCGTGAGCCCTATTTCGGCTATATGCGCGGTCGGTACAGCATGCAGGAGCTGCGCGAGCTGGATGCCTTTGCGGCAGATCTCGGCATAGAGCTGATCCCGTGCATTCAGACGCTGGCGCATCTGAACGCCTTTACCCGCTGGAAAAAGATCGAGTTTGATATTGACGATACGCTGCTCGTGGGGGATGAGCGCTCTTATGAATTTATTGAGAATCTGATCCGTTCCGTGCGCTCCTGCTTTCGTACGGGGCGCATCCATATCGGCATGGACGAGGCGTGGAAGCTGGGACGCGGCAAATATCACAACCTCAACGGCTGTGAGGATGCCACCTCTATCATGAAAAAGCATCTCGCGCGCGTCTGCGAGATCGTGAAAAGGTATGACTTCGAGCCGATGATGTGGTCGGATATGTTCTTCCGTTCGATCTGTAACAACCAATACTACGTTCCGAAAATGGAAATGCCGCAGCCCTCCAAGGACGCGCTGCCAAGCGACGTGACCCCTGTCTACTGGGATTATTATCATGAAAAGGAAGAGGAATACGACGCCATGCTCTGCAATCACGAGCAGCTTTCAGACAAAACGTGGTTTGCGGGCGGCATTTGGACCTGGCGAGGCTTTCTGCCTTGTATCGAGTATTCCCTCAGTACCATGCGTCCCGCGATCGATGCATGCCGCAAGCACAAGGTGAAAAACATCTTCTTCACCATGTGGGGCGATAACGGCGCGGAGTGCTCTCGCTACGCGCCCCTTCCCGCGCTGTTTTATCTGGCGGAGTATGCGCGCGGGAATACCGACGAGGAACGCATCAAGGAGAGATTCAAGCGTATGTTCGGTGTGGACTTTGATGCATTTATGAGATTGGACGGTGTTAATATTGCCTATCAAAATTCCCAGGATCATCGCGGAGATCCCAAGACCGCCCTGTATTCCGATTATTTCAACAATTTCAGAGACGTTGCACTGCTTCCCGACTTTGCCCAAACCGCTGCCGATACCGCGCAAAGCCTACACGCCACGGCAAGGGCAACCCGCCGCTTCGGCTATTTGTTTGACAGTGCCGCGAAATTATGCGACGTGCTTGCCGTGAAGTATGAGCTCGGCATGAAAACGCGTGTCGCCTATCAGGCGGGGGATAAGGCGGAGCTGCTTCGTCTTGCCAACGAGGAGTACACCGAGGTCTTGCGCCGTCTTGTTCGTTTTGCCAACGCGTTTGAGAAGCAGTGGTATACCGAAAATAAGACAGCGGGCTTCGAGGTGCAGGACGTGCGCTTGGGTGGGCTTTTGCGCCGTACCGATTCCTGCCGTCGCCGTCTTATCGACTACGCCAAGGGCAAGATCGACCGTATAGAGGAGCTGGAGGGGGAGCTTTTGGAGTTAAATAAGGAAAACAGCTCTACCTCCTACCAAAGAATTGCCGCGATCGGATCGCTTTAACGAGAATATTCCCGCGACACCGTTCGGGTGTCGCGGGAATGTTTTTAATTTATAAAGCTCCACGTCTGCTCGTGCAAAAAGCTTGGCGAAACGGGGGATTTTCCCAGCGTTGCCATGATCAGTGCGCTGCTGTCACGGAGAAGGGTGCTTCCTGCCGCGCCCAGTGCTTCGCCGCGGTCTGCAACGGTACCTTTTGCCACGTAGATCTCGGAAAGCCCGCAATACCATGTGTAAAGCCCCGCACCGTGATCCAGGATCACGTAATTGCCCAGATGAACGTTCCAGCCAACCTCCAGCACCGTGCCCACCGACAAAGCGGTAACGGCGGAGCTTTGGAGGTAGAGCTCAAAGGGAAGGGGGGTGCCCTCCAATGCCGTGCTTGACATCGTAAGGGTGTCACCAAAGGCGTAGAGCTTATTGCCCGAGGGCGGGGCGAACGGTCCGCTTGGTAGGTATGCAGAGGATACGGCGGCGCTGTCGGCGCCCTTTTCCCTTATCATGGCGGGAAGGGTCTGCGTGAGCAGCGTGACCCAATCCATCCCCGAGGTGTCGGGAGTATGATCGGTAGAGTGAGGAGAGGAGATGCTCACGGAGAAGGTCGCTGCTATGGTGCCGTAGGTCACGCGCAGGGACTGTGTACCCTTGTTAGTGATGGGAATGATTGCATAAACCAAATCATTTTTATCCAAAACGATGGGCTCACCTTGGAGTGCGGGTGTTGCGGAGAACTCCAGCTTGCTCGCATTTTTTACGTTTTCGCATTTGATCACAAGGAATCCGCCCTGCCTTGCGGTCTCCGTGTTCAGGGTAAAGTGTGCAGCCTCCACCACCTGCATGCGAAAGCGGTAGACCATGGAGCCATAATAATCAAGCCTGGAATCCTGGTTATACGTGGCGTTGATCTCCACGTCCAGCAGCTGGTCGTGCTCCTCCAGTGTCAGGGAGATGCCCTCGGCACCGCCGCGGTAGATCTCCGTGCCCTCCTGTCGGATGATGACCTCGTGATGGCTGGGCTGAATGGAAAAATAAAAGGCAATGTCATTGGCAATGGGATATGTAAGGATATCTTGGGTCACGTCGGTTGCGTTGAGCTGAGAAAAGGATCCGTTTTGTATACGGTAATACCATGCAATGCCCGAGGGCAGGACCTCATCGGTGGCAGCTGTGGTCAGCGTGGGTAGGATCGCACCCGCATAAAGCTCAAAAGCATGGGAGCTGTTAAGAAATTGTGTGGCGGATTGCCCTGAAACCTCATACGCCCTTCCGAGAGGGTCGGTATAGTAACAAACGGAAAAGGTGGGAGCAAAGTAAAATTTGTAGATCTCGTTTACCGTATCGTTCTTCATCGTTACGGTATAAACGCCCGCCGTGTGAGTTTCGGGCACGTTGGTAACCTCCTCGCCCTTTGCGAGCATGTCCGCAAAAAGGGTGAACAGCGTATAATTGCTTTCCTGCGTTGCCTGTGCCGAGGAGCCCGACGGTCCCGTAAGGGAAAGCGCGGTGTAGACCGTATCTATCGCTTCGTCGGGAGCGTTTTTTTGCGCGACGTAGGTAGCGGTCGCGACATATGTAGGGATCAGCAACAGGAGCAGGATGCCTGTGTAGAGTGCGGCGCGGAGAAGGGTGTGCTTCAGCTTTTCGGCAGAGGTGCGGTCAGCGATCGTTTTTTTCACGGTCTGCTCCTTTCTTTAATTTTATGATCACATACAGTATACCATATTTTTTGCGTTTTGGGTAGAGAAAAAATAAAAAATAAAGAAGGACCGCGCAAAAACGGTCCCTCTCGGTTATGGCTGTGTGCAGGGAATGCCGTAGCTTTTGGCATACTGCTCTGCGTAAGAATCGGCGGGGCAGATGAGCGATAGATGCTTACAGCCGTCAAAAACGGCGTATCCGATGGAGCTGACGCTTTGCGGCAGTGTTACACTGACAAGCGCGGAGCAGCCGTAAAACGCAAACCAGCCGATGCTATGTATTCCCTCGGGCAAAACGACCCCTGCGATGCTGCTGTTTTCAAAGGCGCGCTCGCCCAGTGCGGTCACGGGATAGCCGTCCAGCGTTTGCGGGATCGTGAGCAGGGTGGCAGAGCCGCTGTATCCCGTAATCACGGCACCGCCGTTTTCTACACGGTAATGCAGCACCGACTCGTCGCCGTCGGGTGTTCCCGTGGTAAGCGCGGCAAGCTGCTGCTGCAGCTCCTTGATCTGCGTTTTATACCGGTATTCGCTGATATAGCGGTCCTCCCGTTCCTTTTGAAGTTCTGCCTCCAGCGTGGCAATGACCTGCGATTGAGCGCTCCCTGCTTCGGTGAGAGGGGCTTCTTCCTCGGCGTTGTCTTCGGCAGTACAGGCAGTGACTGTCAAAAGCAACGCTGCGGCAAGCGGCAATACGGCGGTGCGAATGCTTTTTTTCATACCTTTCGTTCTCCTTTTCTTTTTCCGTGCTCAAAGTATACCGCTTCCTTCGCGCAAAACAGGGCGAAAGGTGGCGAGAGGGGAAAGAAAGTTTTCGCCTTTTTTTGCACGTAAATTCTCAGACTAAATGCAACTCTAAATTGCACTGTTGTATTTACTTTGAGAATTTGCTAGCGAGAAAGCAACGAGCAAAGCGAGAAATTGGATGAAAGACTTGACAGGTGCGTTTTTTTTTGCTATAATGTTAAACATGCGGGCCATTAGCTCAGTTGGTCAGAGCCACCGGCTCATAACCGGTTGGTCCA
>CAZOFQ010000071.1:0-8141 GCA_964579105.1 uncultured Lachnospiraceae bacterium | reverse complement strand
GCGTAGCGTTAACCGAAGCTCAATGGGAGCGTTGCGACCGACTTGCAAATGAAATTGGAAATGCGTACGTGGCGGATGATGCTGTTGCCTACGCCAAGGCGGATCGCATTTGAGCAGGAGCCGAGCACGCAGTTGGCGACAGTGATGTATTCGCACACGGCAGATTTGTTCTTCAGACGTGCCGGCGCACCGCGAATGGCGATGCAGTCGTCTCCCGTGTCAAAAATACAGTCGGAAACCGTGACGTAACGGCAGCAGTCGATGTCGATACCGTCGCTGTTGAAGAAGGAATGGGGGTTGCGGGTCTGCAACCCGCGCACGGTCACGTACTCGCATCCGTGCAAGAAGCATCCCTGGCAGGGCTGATTGGTGAGGGTGACGTTCTCTACCAGCACGCGCTTACACGCAATAAAGGCAAGCAACTGATCGGGGCGCAGGACGCTCTCATCACGCACGTGCTGCAAGCCGTCGCGCCAAACGTATACGGAGTAGGGTGCTTCGGCCCCGTCAAAGAAGAAATCTCCGCTTCCGTCAATCTTGCCCGTACCGGTAAGAGCTATATTTTCACACTCCACAGCAAGGATCAAATGCTTGCCAAGCCACTTTTCGTTCACAGGGCCGGAGCCGTTTTGTACGTAGGCATCCGGTGCATTATAATCCTCCATATCCGTGCTCCCCTCTTCAGCGTGGAGGCATGCTCAAGCTGCAGCTCGACATTGTCGCGCAGGCAAATTGTACCTGTGATATACAGACCGGCGAGAACGGTAACACGCCCTCTCAGGATGCCGCGCAGGCATCTACGGCTGCCTGAATCGCCTTTGCACAAAGTGTAACGCCGTCCCCTTGGCACCGTAATCTAAAATATTGGTATTCATTGCTTGCTCCTTTCGTTGACAATTTAACAAACGGATTCTATCACAAGTATATTGTAACAGATTTTTACCTATGGATATGCAAATCTTGCCAGAAAATTGTCTTTTCCGTTCAAAATTGCAATTATGTTTGCAAATATCTCCAAATAATCTGCGCAACGTGGTCGGCGCGGTGCGCAAGCTCCTCTCGTGAGGAAAGGTCGGTTTGCAGGATCTGAGCAAAGGTGTAGATGTTGGAAAAATAAGAAAAGCAGAGCTGATTGATGGAAAGTATGGTGGCCTCAATGTCAATATCGGCACGAAAATCACCGTTTTTCACTCCTGTTTGCAGAGTCTTGCGCAAAACCGAAAGTGATGCACTGCGAATCCCCGCAGCACCCGACGTGCGCAAATACTCCGCCCTGTTCAGGTTTTCCCACATCACAATGCGGACAAAGGTGGGGGTGCTGTACAAAAATTCAAAATAGCGGTGAATGAGTGCGCGGATGATTTCCTGCGCGCTCCTGTTCTGTGCTTTCGGGACGGGAGCATCCAGCTTGGCCACGCGCGCATAGACTGCCTCTAGAACGGCAGTATAAAGCTGCTCCTTGTTGCCGAAATAGGCATACAGCATCCGCTTGTTGACGGCGGCGCGCGCCGCAATTTCGTCCACGCGTGCACCGTACAGCCCCTTTTCGGCAAACTCCTGCTCCGCAGCCTCTAAAATTTTTCTTTTGGTTTGCTCGGCACGCTCGCTCATCAAAGCTTCCCTCCATTGTTTTCAATACCGTTCAGGTACTTTTTCACAAAATCATCATCGCAAAGATGCGGATACATCGCGGTGATGCGATCCAGCTCCTCCGCCTGCCCTTCGGACAGCACCTCGTCAGGATTCAGACATAGGATGCCCTTCATCAGCCCTTGGCGTCGCAACACCTCGTGAATTCCGGGGATGCAACCGGCAAAATTGTGTGCGGCATCAAACACTGCTCCGTTGGTATCCGTGATCTCGGCGGCAAGGGTCAACAGCTCAGCGGTTGGTGTGGGGTTGCGCTTGATGCGCTCAAACAGCTCAACAACGCGGCGCGTCCAAATACTCCAATGGCCGAGAAGCCCACCCTTGAAACGCTTTTGGTAGGTTTTACCCCCTTCCGAAAAGCGGTATTCAGTCAAAAGATCCATTACGATATTGTCGTCATTGCCCGTGTAAAGCGTGATCTCGCCTGCGCGAGAAGAGAGTGCCGCGGCACGCACCACGTCCAACGTTTGATAGCGGTTGAAGGGTGCACTTTTGATGGCAACCACGTTCGGGATCTCGCAAAGGCGTGTCCAATACTCATAGGAAAAGCGTCTGCCGCCCACCGCCGTTTGCAAATAGAAACCGATTACGGGCATTTCACGCGCCACCGCCTCGGTGCGCGCCAGCAGCTCTGCTTCGGTCAGATCGTTGAGTCCGCCGGGGGAAAGCAGCACGGCATCATACCCGTATTGCTTTGCGATCCTTGCCTCATGCACAGCCTGCTCGGTTTTGCCACACACGCCTGCCACACGGACGGTCACGCGCCCCGTTTTCACTTCGTATTCATCAATAACCTCCGAAACGGTGCGCAAAACGCGCTCAAACAGATTGTACTGCGGTAGGCGGATTTCAAACTGCGTGCTATGCACGGCGGTGGCGATACCGCCTGCACCGGCCGCAAGGTAATAGCCCGTTAGGATTCTTTGCTGTGCCTCGTCAAATTCTCTGCGCTCATTGAGTGCAAGTGGGGTGGCGGGAATCACCGTTCCCGCATGCAAAAGTGCCAACGCCCTTTCGTGTCTGTTCATTTCAGTAGTTTCCCTTTCTTTCCTCAAAATGAGTGGGCTTGTCAAGCGAGCGTCCGCCATCCAAAATCCACTCTGCCTGCCAACGGATCAGTGTTTTTGCACTTACGACAGGGTAACCAAATAACTCCATGGCCTCGGATGCATTGCTCAGGTATGCATCTGTTCCCACCTCTCCCTCAAAAAGCGGCGTGTGGCCGAGGAGATCCCCCAATTGCCTTGCCACGCTTTGCACCGAAAGCGTTTCGGGGCCTGTTACATTCATCACCTTCGCAGGGTTTTCTGCGTGCAGAAGTCCGCGCAGTGCGATTTCGTTCGCACTCCCCTGCCAGATGCAATTGAGGCATGGTGTTTTGAGGCTGATCGGCTCGCCGCGCAGAATCTTATCCGCCATATCGTACAGCACGCCATAGCGCAAGTCAACGGCAAAATTCAAGCGGTAAATAAAAATTTTAGTGCCGTAACGGTGCGCGGCAAACTCAAAGGCACGCTCGCGCGCAAGGCAGCTCATCGGGTATTCTCCAATTGGGCCAAGCGGATCGCTCTCGCGCGAGCCACCGCTTGCAATCGGAACAAGCGGATAAATATTGCCGGAGGAGAAGACCACGATTTTTGATTTTTGAAACTCCTCTGCAATAAAGGCGGGGAGTGTGGCGTTCATCGCCCAGGTCTGCCACTCGTTGCCATCCGTTCCGAATTTTCTGCCCGCCATATAAATGACGTTTTCCACCTCCGGCAGTGCACGCAGTTTTGCGGTGTCCAACAGGTCGCAGGAGATCGTTTCCACACCGTTATCGTGCAAAAGTGCAGTGGCAATCGGGTCTGTAAAACGGGAGACCGCGATCACGCGTTTGGAGATGCCTGCACATTCGATAGCCCGCCTTGCAAGCACACAAAGCGTGGGGCCCATCTTGCCGCCTGCGCCGAGGATCATAATATCCCCCTTGATCTTTTTCATATCCGCGACCAGCGCCGCAGAGGGCGCGGTCAGCATTTCGTTAAGCTTTTCTTCCGTCCACATAGTGCTCTCCTTTGTTAAAATCATAAATCACCGTTTCGCGGTCGTCGCTGATGCGGTAAATGCCTGTGCCGTATTCGGATTGCATATAGGGGCTGTCAAACAGCTTGTAGGGGAACACTTGCTTTTTTCCCTGCACATATCTTTCCTTATAATCCATTCGCACCTCCATGAACGCCGCCGTCATCGTATCGGGATCAAAGGTGATGGGATGCTGTTTCATTGCCGTGGCGAAGCTTGCCAGCGAGGTGTAATTTGCGGCATAGTCCACGTGACAGATAAAGCAATGCTTCCACCCGTCGGACAGTGCTTCATACTCCGCACTCTCTCCTTTGGCAAAGCGGTAGCCGTTCGAAAACCACAGCATTACAAAAAGCTTGTCGTAGCGCAAAAAGATATAATTCTTTTCCAAAATCCTTTCGTCAAAAAGCGCAAGCGGAATATCTGCATTGATACCGGGATGCTTGGGGGAATACGCCTCCTCTGGCGGCGTATGTCCCGTCGGCGGCACGTAAGTCTCGTTCTTGATATCGTACATACTGATTGCGGTGTTCTTGGTGCAAAAATGCGTACTGCAATTGCAGTGGCTGTCTCCTGTCCATTGATTGTGGATCTGGTAATATCCCGGGTTGCCGGGGTGATGCGAAAAGATCTTGGCCCGTCCGTCTCCGCGTCCAAGCAGGGTCAGCTCCCACTCGTGCTGCTCGTGATGTGCATACCACGCCCCCACATTATCTTTTGGGTAATCGTCCTGATGGTTGACCGCCCCCAGCATATAATCGTCGCAAACGTAAGTGTATTTGTCAATGGAAAGCCCCTCCACCGAGGCGATCAGGTCGCGATTGATCACGTCACGGAAGCCGCGTGACTGATGCAAATGGCGGCGCTCACGGTTCTCATAGGGGTAGGTGCGATCCTTGGCAATACGGTACACGATTTGTGCGGGAAAATAATCCGAAAGCAGCGTAGCGCAATGCGTCATTACGCGTTGCGGGTATTTCCCTTCGCTGCCGAAATAATAGCAATAATAGCTATACATAGTGGCGTGATAAAACTTTACCTTACTGCCGCCAACGCAGGAATCCAACGCCGCATCGGGGTAGATGCGGCCGTGTGCGCCGCCGTGCAGACCGTACCGACTGTCCACGGTCATATCCAAAAGGAGAATGTCCATGTGCATTTGTGCCGACTGTCGCAGCCTGCAGTCGTCGGTGTACATATACAGTGTGTTAAGAATCGCCATGTCCTCTGCGTTGTAGCCGCAGGAATCAAACTCGCCCCAGCCGTGCGTGGCACGGTAGGCGAGAAATTCTAAGAGGTATGCTTTTGCCTCGTCATACGCCTCCTGTGCGGTACATTGGAACTGCTCAAAATACCGTCCCTTGTAAAACTGTGCCGCTAACAGCTTGATCACACGTCCCATCAGGGCATGATTTTCTGAGCCGAACTTGCTGATAAAATTGCGCCGCAAAAAGAAACGCTCCAGCGAAGCGCGTGTATCCAAAGACAGCTTATCGTAAAAGCGGAACAGCGCATTTAGTAGGCTAAGCCCCACAAAATCGCACTCGCCACGGTGGTCACGCCCCGTCGGATGCGCAAGCTCAAACCAGTCGGCAGTACGCTTGATTTGCTGCTCGGCAAGCGCAACGTCGGTGCCGCATTCCATACGCAGTATGGCAACGTAGGCGTACATGTCAAGCGCAGGATCGGTTTCCAGCATAAAGGAAAGCGCGGCCGCGCGGCGCTTTTCAAAATTCTGCATGTTCTTATAAGCGTTCATGTCATTTTCCTTTATTTTACATTAAAGTGAAAGCTCTTGACGTAGGATGCGTCACACTCCGAAAGCAGCGATGCGGTTTGGTAGCATGCTTGCATCTTGCTGCATAACCCCTCAACCCACACCCTTTCCCCGTTTTCCCGTATCGTTTCTGCAGGGAATTTGCTTACATACAAATGCTCGTGCAATGCGGCGATCAATTTGGTGTGTGCACTTGCCGTGCTTACCGAGCAGGGCGGTTGCGTGCCCTGCTCGATCGCACGGGCGCAATCGCTGATCTTTCTCATTTCATTTTCAAAAGGGTCGCCGTAGTAAAGGTGCCTGCCATGTGCAGGCTTGGCCACAATCTGCCCGTCGGCATAAGTGACGGTCGCATTTTCGAATTTATAAATAAACTGTGGGTCAAGCTTCTCATCTGCCGCGTGCGAGGCGATGAAATAGGCCTTGGCCCCCTTCTGCACTCTCATGCGAAGCACGCAGGTGTCAAAGGTTTCTATGTCATAGGCGCGTAAGCACTCAGCCTCCACTGTGCAGGGCAACGCTGATTCCCGCATGGATGGGCCAAGCAGGAAAAGCATATTGTGTATGTAGTGTGCACAGGCATTGGAAGCAATTGAATCCCATACCGTTTTGCCGTCTTGTTGCAGTTTGCCTGCCCAGCCGACACCGCGCCCGTAATAAGCCTTCTTGCGCGGACAGCTGACAATTGTTTTGAAAAGCCGCGGTGCGCCAAGTCGCCCTGACAGGATATCGCGCTTGAGGGCGAGGATCGCATCCGAAAATGACCATTGATATCCAACGGCGATCCACTTGCCGTGTTTGCGCTCGGCCTCGGCCATGCGCAGTGCCTCGACAGGAGTGGGGGCAACCGGCTTTTCGCACAGTACGAACGATCCGTGTGCCAGTGCCGTCTCGCTCTGTTGTGTATGCAGAAAGGGCGGTGTGCAGATGATGGCAAGTGTTGCGCTGTTTTGTGCGTAAAAGTTCTCCATTGTCGAATATACGGGAATGTCTGCTGCCTTGATCCGATCCTTTCGTGCGCAGGCATCGAAATACGGTTCAACCACCCCCACAAGCGTGAGTGTGGGATCTGTACCGTCTAGCAGATAATCCACATATTTGACGCCGTAACCTCCTGCACCAACAAGTAAAATATCCATACCGTTATTCCTCTATTTTGATTTTCTTGCCCGTTTCAGCCGCCTTGCGAGTGAGCAGAGCCACCTTGGTCAGATAAAGGATCTCCTGCGCGGGGATCGGCTGCTCGCCCACGATAAAGCGTTCCCAAAGCGTGGGCACGGGAGAGAGCGAGATTTCGCGTTCGCCGTGCCCGTCCAGCAGCGAAAGCTTTCCCCCGCAAATTTCCACAATTCCTTTCTCACCTACGACACGGATGCGGTCATCCCCGTGTGTATCTGCCGTCTTAGGGCGATAATAATCCAACGAAAGAGATGCGGGGATATTTCCCTCTAGTGTGAATTGGCAAAGTACCGCGCGTTCGGGGCAAGCCGTGTCAGCCTGCGCCGTGACCGAGCAAAAACGTTTTCCCGTAAAATGATAGATCCAATCTATCGCGTGAATACCCACCCAAGGGATCGTGCCGCCGTAAAGGTCGCGATCCGCATACCATTGTGGACGGTGTGAGCCAAGCTTGTAGCTTTTTTGTGCGGCGATCAGGCGTATCTCGCCGATCGCACCGTCACGTACCAATCTTGCCCCCTCAAAAAAGGCGGGGAAAAAGCGCATTTCGTGCATGGCGCAAAAGCGGACACCACTTATCTGTACGGCATGCTTTACACGTGCAAGCTGGGTGAGATTGGTTGCGACGGGCTTTTCGCAAAGCACGGCAATGCCGCGTGTGGTACAGGCGATCACAGCCTCGGCTGCAAGACCAAACACGGGTGCTACAACGGCAATATCCGGACGAACGGTATCCAACATTTCACATGCATCGGCAAAGAACGGTACGTCCGGCGCAAGCAATACATCTCTCTCATGCACGCTCCATGGGGCAAATCCGCACAGCGTGACATCCGTGCGGCCCGCCCAATGGCGATACGCCTCCCTTGCATGACCGCATGCACCGATAAAGCAAATATTCATTGTCATACTTCCTTTTTAAAACTCAAAGTAACTACTTAGTTACCATTAATCGCCACTATTATAACACAACGCACTCCGCTTGTCAAGCGAATCACAAATTTTGTATGCAACATATGAAGTTTATAATGTTGAGTGAACAGCCACCACCTCCTTTTTGGTGGTTTGTTCACTCTTTTTCTTTCTCCCACGCCATGTGGCGTGGGAGAAAGCCCCCGTGGTACGTTGGGCGATGCAAACCAACGGCATGTTTCCTCTGCCGTGAGTGGCGGCATTGTAGTCACTCCCCCTTATAGATGTAATACCGTATATACAGCCACGTGACCGACACCATGTGAGCGCAAGCGGCGGTGAAAATCGACCGAGAAATCGGCGCTACAGACGCTCCGATGCCCGAAGCGAGGGATGAGCCATGGAAAGAGGAAACGAGCGACGTGGACGAAAAATTCGAGCCGTACACGCCCAAAATCCGCAAGAGTGGCACGGGATGCGTGTATCAGATAAGCGACACGCTGCGGGAAGGAAGCTACTTCCCAAGACTCCCCGACGGCAGCCGAAAGAAATTCAATGT
>CAZOFQ010000070.1:0-8337 GCA_964579105.1 uncultured Lachnospiraceae bacterium | reverse complement strand
TAAGGAGCGATTGAGTAGTGATTAAATTATTAAAACGGATGCGCAAACGTGAGGGCATTGTGCGACCTCCGCGGCAAGCTCGGAGAGATCGGCATCCCAAAGAGAGGTGTTGGCAAGGATCTCGGCAACGCTATGCGTTTTCATGAATGCCGTAACCTCAGGGTCGTCGTTGGTCATATCGGTTTTATAGAATTCCAGCAATTTTGCAAATGCAAATACCAGCGTTTTGGGGTAAACGCCCATGCGCTTTTTATATTCTAAAATGGAAGGAAGCACGCGCACCTTGAATTTGCTTACGGAATTGAGCGCGATGGAGGAAAGGTAGTGCTTGATGTAGGGGTTGGAGAAGCGCGTCAGCACGTTTTCCGCGTATTCCTCAAGCTCCTCGCGGGGCAGATCCAGCGTGGGGATGATCTCCTCAAAAATACATTTACGCACGTAGGCGCGCATGTCTGCATCGTCCATGCAGGCTTTGACGGTGTCAAAGCCACGAAGCAGTGCGTAAGGCACCATGGAGGTGTGCGCGCCGTTGAGGATACGCACCTTCCGCGTGCGGTATTTTTCAAGCCCGTCGGGGGTGACGATCACGTTCAGCCCCGCCTTGGCAAAGGGAAGCTCTTTTTCGAGGTCCAACGAGGTTTCGATCACCCACAGATGAAAGTATTCCGAGGTGTTGAGCATCTTGTCCTCGTACCCGAGGTCGATCCTCTCGTCTCTCGGGAAGCCCGTGTTGATGCGGTCAACAAGCGTGTTGCAGAACACGTTTTGCTCCTTCACCCAAGCGCAGAAGGCTTCGTCATAGCCCCAAAGTGCGGCATATTGCAGAACGGTGCGGCACAGATTGTCGCCGTTGCGATCGATCAGCTCACAGGGCAGAAACACAAACCCCGGAAGACCCTTGTCATAGCGACGCTTCAAGAGAAGCGTGACCTTGGCAGGAAAGGTAGAGGGCGGTGCGTCGGTCGCCTTATCGCTATCCTTAAATACAATGCCTGCCTCGGTGGTGTTGGAGATGACGTAGCGCATGGTGGGAATATCGGCAAGCTGCAGGTATTCTTCAAAATTTTTATAGGGCTCTACGCAGCGGGAAATGACGTTGATCACATCCCTTTCCACACCCTCCTCGCCGCGAATGATGTGCGTATATTGGCAGCCTTGCGCTTCGAGCAGATGGCAAAGCCCCTCCTTGATGGGCTGTACCACCACAACGCTTCCCTCAAAATCGGTCGCGTCGTTGATCTTTTGGAGCATCCAATCGGCAAAGCCGCGCAAAAAGCCGCCCTCGCCGAATTGAATAAAGCGCTCGGTGCGTAAAACGGTTTCCTTCATAAAAACTCTCCTTTCGGTCCTCTTGCGGACGTCAGTTTGATTCTATTTTAATATAAATGCGCCGCAAAAGATAGTACAATATTGCTATTGTGCGCTTGTTTTGTAAAATATTGCCTGAAAGGATGAAAGGTCGGCACTTTTTTTAAAAAAAACGAGTCAAACATCGCAATATTTTACAACAAGCACTCGAAAAAGGCAAGATTCTTATATTCAGCCCATACGGGATGTGCTATAATGAAAGCAACCAAAAAGAGGAGGCATACAGTATGCTTTACGAAAACAGAAAAGTGAAGGACATCAAATTGGCATATATCGGCGGCGGCTCGCGCGGCTGGGCTTGGACGCTGATGAACGACCTGAGGCAAACGCAGGATATCTGCGGCACGGTCTACCTTTACGATATTGATATGGAAGCAGCAAGGAACAACGAGATCATCGGAAACAAGATCGACGGAGACGGCTGGAGCTATAAAGCCGTTGAAACGATCGGCGAGGCACTCACGGGTGCGGATTTCGTGATCGTTTCCATCCTTCCCGGCACCTTTGACGAGATGGCGTTTGACGTACACGCCCCCGAAAAATACGGTATCTATCAATCGGTAGGAGATACCGCGGGTCCCGGTGGCTTTATCCGCGCACTCCGCACGATCCCGATGATGCGCGAGATCGCTGCCGCCGTGCGCCGCTACTGCCCCGAGGCATTCGTCATCAACTACACCAACCCCATGGCGGTCTGCATCGGCGCGCTCTACCGCGAGTTCCCCGAGATCAAGGCTTACGGCTGCTGCCACGAGGTGTTCGGCACGCAAAAGCTGCTTGCCTCCGCCCTGCGCGAGCTGGAGGGGATCGACGCTCCGCGTGAGGAAATGATCGTCAACGTGGTGGGCGTGAACCACTTCACCTGGTTCACCTCTGCAAAATACCAAAACAAGGATCTGTTCAAGGTCTACGACCGTTTCATCGACAAGTATTACGAAACGGGCTATAACAAAAAGGGCATCGGCAACTGGATGAACGATTCCTTTACCTCCAATGCACGCGTGCGTATGGATCTGTTCCGCCGCTTTGGATACGTTGCCGCCGCAGGCGATCGCCATCTTGCGGAGTTTATGGATAACGCCGATTACCTGGCGTCTCCTGCATGCGTTAAGGAATGGATGTTTGGTCTTACCACCGTGGATTGGCGCAAAAATCACCTGGTGGAGCGCCTTTCCCGCAGCGAGCGCTTGCTGTCGGGCGAGGACGTTTGGCAGCTGAAGGACAGCGGCGAGGAGGGAACGCTCCAGATCCGCGCACTGCTGGGTCTTGGTGATATGGTAACGAACGTGAACGTTCCCAACCGCGGTCAGATCTCCAACCTGCCCTATGGCACGATCGTGGAGACCAACGCCGCCTTCCGCAACGGCTCTGTACAGCCCGTGTTTGCGGGCGCTGTGCCGGATGCCATCTATCCACTCATTTCCCGCGCGGCACACGAGAACGATATGATCCTGGATGCGGGCTTCAGCCTTGATCTCGGCTTTGCCTTTGAAAGGTTTGCAAGCCTTAATATGATCAAGACCCTTACCGCAGAGCAAAAAAGGGATCTGTTTGATACCATGGTCAAGGGCACGGAAAAATACCTGAAGGATTTTAAATAAGCAACAAAAAAGAACACCGCTGCAGCGGTGTTCTTTTTTGTTGCTTATTTTCTTAAAACGGCATCAACATACCCCTTGTATTCCTCCAAAAACGCTTCTGCCGCCTTTTCAAAGCTTATGGTGGCGGTATCCTCGTTTCTAAATCCGATGCGCATGGAGAGATTGCCAAAATATTTGTCGATGATCTGCACACGTACGCGCAAGGTGTTTTCCGCAGGCCAGTCTGCACTGAATGCCGCATCATATTTGTGCCCGGGCACGCCAACCGTACCCACGGTATCGGAATAACCCTCCTGGGGGAATTTTTCAAACACGTTGTGCCCAAAGCCAAAGCGCATGCACTTCTCTCCCTGAGCGTTTTCGTAGGTGAAGCTCCCCTCATCCCCCTTAAAGTCAAGACGGAACCACTTGATCCCCGTGCTGCTCGGCGCACAGTCAAACACCTTACCGTTGATCCTATTGGCAAGGGGCGAGGTCGCACTTTCTTTGAGGCAAAACAGCTTGCGATTTGTAAGATACGCGTCCAGCTCCGCCTTGGCGGCGGGATCCTCGGGCAAGGGCTCACCGAGATTGTCAATAATGCAGGTATACAGCGCGCTCAGCAAAAATTCGTAGGCATTACCGTTACCCTGATTATCCTGCGTGATCGCCATGATGAAATCATGCTCGGGATCGCACAGCGTGACCTGACCGCCCATACCGTGCGTGCAGAAGCAGCCGCGCGGTGCTCCCCAGAACTGGTAACCATAGCCTTGCATACCATGCCAATCGGTAAAGCCGTAGGGGTTGTTGGGTACACTCGGGGTGGTCGCCTTTTTCAGATATTCCTCGTTCAAATAGCGTTTGCCGTTCCAGGTGCCACCGTTCAAAACAAATCGAGCAAAGTGCCAAAGGTCACGCACGGTGCACATCACGCCCGAATCTCCCCAGGAGTGCCCCCCGGGGCACTGCAGTGCGTAGGCGTTCTTCCACGTGCCGATCTCGTCAAAGACCTTTTCCTTGAGATATTCCACGAAGGGCTTGCCCGTCACCTTTTCCACCAACGTGCAAAGCATAAACGAGCCCTGGCTGTCGTAGGAAAAGATCGTGCCCGCCTGCTTGCGTCCCTTATTCATAAAATACAGTGCCGCGCGGTCATCCTTAACGTTATCAAACCATCCTACCGAAGGGTGCGAGGTACGCATTTGCAGCATCTCGCGCACCGTGGTATCGGGCTGTACGGGATAATCGCTGTATTCGGGAAAGTATTTCACCAGCGGTGCATCAAGCTCCACAAGCCCATCCTGCACGCAAAAGCCGATCGCGAGCGACACCATAGACTTTGAGGTGGAATACATACGGTGATTGAAATTCTCGTCAAAGGGCGCGTAATAGCACTCCGCAAACACGTTGTCGCCGCGCGAGAGGATCACCGAGTGCACGGAGAGATTATAATACTCCAGCGTTTTAAAGAATTGCAGTACCTTAGCCGAGGAAATGCCCATTTGTTCGGGGGACGCGTATTTCATGATCTGCTCCTTTCGGACAATGATTTATTCTCATTATAAAGCAAACATGCGCAAAATAATATCATTATCTTGCCCAATTTTGCGGATTTTGTATTATATTGTGCTTTCCCTTCTTGCAATTCTTCCTTATTTCATGTATAATAAATTTAACATTATAAAGAAGGGGGCTTGTTATGCCGCAGATCGAAATGGTCGCTTCTGCTGATTTTTTTGTGGAAAAGGACATTTTTAAGCTACCCATGCGTGCTATGCATCATCACCCCACGTGGGAGCTTTATTATCTCATTAAGGGAGAACGGGAATATTTTATCGAGGACGATTTCTTCAAGCTGACCGACGGAGACGTGGTCCTCATTCCGAAAAACGCCCTGCACCGCACGGCAGGCAAGGGCGCATCGCGCTATCTTGTTTACTTTTCCGAGGATTTTCTCAAAAAGTTTTTCACCCCCGTCGCCATGCAAGGGCTGTTTTTGCCGCATCCCTTCGTCTTTCGCGCCGACGAGGGCGAGAAGGAACGGATCAACGTGATATTCAACAACCTTTTGTGCGAGTACAGCCGTGCCGAGCGCGAGGGAGGCGTACCTGACGAGGGACTGCTTGCGGGCTATCTTTATCAGCTGCTGTTTACCATGACCCACGCGCCAAACACCTACGTTCCGCAGGATTATACCGACGGACGCATTGCACAGGTCGTAAAATATATCAACGAAAACTACAGTCAGATCCGCGATATCGAAGAGATCTCCTCTCATTTCTTCATTTCCAAATACCATCTGTGCCGTATCTTCAACAAAAATCTTGGGATCCCGCTTATCACCTATCTCAACACCATCAAGATCCGTGAGGCTTGCAGCATGATCAAGGAAGGAAAGCAAAATTTGACGGAGATCGCCATGCAGTGCGGCTTCAATTCCTCCTCTTATTTTTGCAAGGTCTTCAAAGCGGAAAAGGGAATTTCCCCCACAGAATACAAAAAACGGCACAAATAATATCGGATTTTCTGGTATAACTTGACAAACGCAGCATTACATGCTAAAATAAATAAACTATGGACTAAAAGGAGTTGGTTTGTTTTCCATGGACAGTATACCCTTATGGATCGTATTCGGACTTTGCGTAATAGGCGGCGCTTACTTTGCCGCAACCGAAAGTTCCTTTTCGGCTGTCAACAAGATCAAGATCAAAACGTTGGCAGACAACGGCAATAAGCGTGCCCGCGGCGTGCTTTATGTATTGAATCGCTTCGAAAAGGCACTCGCCACGCTGCTGGTAGGAAACAACGTCACCAAGATCGCGGCAGCATCCGTGGCAACCGTTATCGCTACGCAGATGTTTGCACACAAGGGCTCGGATTTCATCAATTCGTTCGGATTCTCTATCGCATGCAGTACGGCAAGCACGGCAGTGGTCTTCCTGTTCAGTGAGATGATCCCCAAGAGCTTTGCCAACGACCGCAGCGAAACAGTCTCATTGTTTTTCCAGCGCTCCCTGCGCGTGCTCATGCGCGTGCTTGCACCCATCGCGGGCTTCTTTATCTTGATCTCCAATGCCGTCACCCGTCTTTTCTCTAAGACGGAGGTTGATCCCTCCTTCACAGAGGAGGAGCTCAAGGATATTCTGGAGACCGTTGAGGAGGAGGGCGTTGTGGACGAGGAGCAGGGCGATATGCTCAAATCCGCATTGGAATTCGGCGATACCGTTGCCAGCGACATCATGACGATGACAAGAGACGTGGAGGCGTTGGATGTCAATCTCCCCAACAAGGAGATTCTGAACAGTCTTCGCACCGTGGTGCACTCCCGTATTCCCGTATACGTGGGAAGCATAGACCGCGTCATCGGCACATTGCGCATCCGCACCTTCCTTTTGGAATACCGCCGCAACCCCAACGTCAACGTGCGTTCTCTGCTCACCGCACCCTATTTCGTGCGTGAGGACGCCAAAATTGACGATATACTTACCGAAATGCGCCAGCACAAGCGCCATATCGCGCTTGTACGCGATGAGCAGAAAAAGCTGCTTGGCATTGTGACCATAGAGGATATTCTAGAGGAGCTCGTGGGCGAGATCTTTGACGAAGAGGACGTCGTTGACGAAAACTTCCAGGCTCTTGGCGGCAACCGCTATCTGGTTAATACCCATATGCTCGTAGGCAATCTTTACGAGCGTGCAGGACTGATGGAGGCACCCCGCCCCGTGGCGGCAAAGCCTTTGCTTTCCCTGATGCTGGAAACGCTGGGACGCCTGCCCGAGCAGGACGAAAGCTTCCTTTACGACTCTCTGGAGATCACGGTGGAAGCCGTGGAGAACCAGTGTCCCACCCGTGCCTTTGTGCACTTTTTGGACGAAGACGAGCTTGCCCTGCGCAAGCAAGCCTTGCAAGAGGAGGTAGAGGCATGACTTGGGCATATATCGTGATCGGTGTGATGGTGTGCCTCTCGGCATACTTCTCCGCCTCGGAGATCGCCTTCAACACCTCAAACAAATTGCGCTTGCGCCGTGCCGCCGATGAAGGCTCTACCACCGCCAAGGTCGCATACAATATTTCGGAAAAATTCACCACCTCTCTCTCCGCTATTCTCATTGGCAACAACCTTGCCAATATCGCGGTATCCACCTGCACTACGCTGATCGTGATGAATCTGTTCCCGGGAAACGCGGGAACGGCTTCCCTTATTGCTACCATTCTGGTTACCGTCGTGATCCTGATCTTTGGAGAGATCGTACCAAAAAACCTCTCCAAGCAGCATGCAGACCTCATGGTGCGCGTGGTGGCGATCCCCACCCGTATCCTGACCATTCTGCTTTCCCCCATCGTTGCCGTTGTCATGGCACTGCTGTTTGTATTGCGCAAGCTTTGGGGTAAGGACCGCGGCGACGATGAGCCCACCGTCACCGAGGAGGAGCTTTCCTCTATCATCGAAACCATTGAGGAGGAGGGCGTGATCGACGAGGATCAAAGCAAGCTTCTGCAATCCACACTCGATTTTGACGACACCACCGTAGAGGAGATCATGACGCCCCGTATCAACATGACGGCGTTCGACATCGACGATGAGGAGGAAAAGATCCGCACGCTGCTTGCGGACAAAACGCAATTCTCGCGCATCCCCGTTTATCGCGACAGCGTGGATAACATCATCGGTGTTCTTCCCCTCACCCGCTACTACAAGGCAACGATCGACGAGGCGAAGCCCGATATTGCCTCCCTTCTGCTCAAGCCCTGCAAGCTCCACAAGACCATGAAGCTCCCCGCAGCCCTCGCGCGCCTGCGCGAGACGAAGGTGCATCTTGCCATCGTCATTGACGAGTTTGGCGGCACGCTTGGCGTGGTCTCCATGGAGGATATTCTGGAGGAGCTTGTTGGCGACATCTGGGACGATACGGACGTGATCGTGCAGGAATGCACCCCCACGGGCGAGAACACCTTTGACGTTTCGGGCGATATGAATATTCAGGATTGCTTTGACACCATCGGCTTCCGCGCGCCCGAAAGCTTCAAGTGTGAATACACCACCATGGGTGGCTGGGCAGTAGAAATGCTGGAAGCCAATCCCCATGTAGGCGACAGCTATCAATACCAAAATCTCTTTGTTATCGTTTCCGAAATGAACGAGGAATGCGTCACAAAGCTGACCGTGCTCGTGAACCCCGAGCAGACCGAGGACGAGGACGAGGAGTAAAAATAAAAAAGCTCCCATTGGGTGTCTTCCATAAAGCAGAGTTAAATCTTACTGCGAGATCCGAACGGCACAGCCGTTCGCCCTACGGGTTTCGACTGCGTCCGCCCGTGTCATTCTGAGCAAAGCGTAGCGAAGTCGAACTGCGAAGCAGCACCGAGCAAAGCGAAGGTGGAATCT
>CAZOFQ010000069.1:1468-8489 GCA_964579105.1 uncultured Lachnospiraceae bacterium | reverse complement strand
GATTCCAATGTGCAGTTCGGGGAGGGCGGTGCAGGCACCTTTTCCGACGGCAAGCTGGTCACGCGCGTGAACGATCCGCTTTGCAATTACGTGCTTGAGAGGCTTTGCGAGTTTGGCGCGCCGCGCGAGATCCTCGTCAAGGCAAAGCCGCACGTGGGAACCGACGTGCTGCGTGTGGTGGTGGCAAATATCCTGGCGCGTATCGAGGCGCTTGGGGGCACGGTCTGCTACCGTACGCGTCTGGAGGATTTCACCCCCGCATCCGAAGGGCTTTGCGTGAAAACGAGCAAGGGGGAGCTTGCCGCAGGCGTGCTGCTGCTTGCGATCGGTCACAGCGCACGAGACACCTTTGCCATGTTGTTGGAAAAGGGGCTGGAAATGCAGGTAAAGCCCTTTTCCGTAGGTGTACGAATCGAGCATCTGCGCGCGGATATCGACCGTGCGCTGTACGGTGAGCTTGCGGGGCATCCCGCACTCGGTCCCGCAGAATATACCCTTTCCGATACCACGGGTGCAAGAGGCGTTTACACCTTCTGCATGTGCCCCGGGGGAGAGGTGGTCACCGCCGCCTCGGAGGAGGGCGGCGTGGTGGTCAACGGTATGAGCTATCATGCCCGTAACGGAAAAAATTCCAACGCCGCCGTGGCGGTGTCGGTGTTGCCCGATGACGTGGGCGGCGGTATATGCGGCGCGATCGAGTTCCAGCGTGCGCTGGAGCGCGCGGCGTACGCAGCGGGCGGCGGAGACTATTTTGCACCCGCGCAGACTGTGGGAGATTTTCTTTCGCTTACGCAGGGCACGCAGCCCTCGCTTGTGCAGCCTACCTACGGCGGTGGGCGCGTTCGCATGGCGGATCTGCACACCGTGCTCCCCGCCTTTGTGAGCGAGACGCTTGCGATCGGGTTGCGGTCGTTTGATAAAAAATTACAGGGCTTTGCTGCTCCGCACGCAGTGTTGACGGGCGTGGAGAGCCGCACGTCCTCGCCCGTGCGCATTTTGCGCGGCGAGGAACGCACCGCCTCGCGCTATGAGAGGGTATATCCCATTGGCGAGGGCGCGGGATACGCGGGAGGCATTACCAGTGCCGCGTTGGACGGCTTGCGCACCGCGCTTGCCGTCATGGCGCGTTATCGTCCCCCGCAAAAATAATTCAAGAAAGGGAAACGCCGATGGAACAGTTATCCAAGGAAAAAATATGGGTATTGCGCGAAACGGGGAAGGCGCCCGAGGACTTTGTCGCGGGAGTTGCGGCATTGACGGGACTTTCCCCTATCTGTGCACGCCTGCTTTACCATCGCGGATACCGCACGGCAGACGAGGTAAAGCGCTTTTTGTGCCTGGAGGATACCATGTTTCACAGCCCGTTCTTGCTCAAGGATATTGAGGCGGCAGTGGCGCGCATCCGTCGCGCCGTGGACGCGCGGGAAAGGATCGTAATCTACGGAGACTATGACGTGGACGGTGTGACTGCCGTCAGCCTGCTTTACTTATACCTGAAGGATCTCGGTGCCGACGTTGGCTACTATATCCCCAGCCGTTCGGGGGAGGGATACGGGCTTTCCGTTTCTGCCATCGACCGCTTGGCGGACGCGGGCGTAAGCTGCATTATTACCGTTGATACGGGCATTACCGCTTGCGAGGAAACCGAATACGCCGGGTCTCGAGGGATAGATATGGTCATCACCGACCATCACGAATGCCATCAGACACTGCCGCAGGCGGTGGCGGTAGTCAATCCTCATCGCCCCGATTGTCCGTATCCGTTTAAGGAGCTGGCAGGCGTTGGCGTAGTCTTTAAGCTGGTCAGTGCGTATGAGTGCACGCTGGGCGCGGAGCGAGGCGAGGCGGAGATCGAGGGTGTACGCCGTGTGGCACACGCTTATGCCGATCTTGTTGCCATCGGCACCATTGCCGATGTGATGCCCATCACGGATGAGAACCGCCTGATCGTGACGTTGGGCCTTAAGCAGATCGAAGCAACCGAGCGCGTGGGCTTGAAGGCGCTTCTTGAGGAATCAAGCGCAACGCAAAGCGGTCGCGTGCAAAAGAGAAAAAAGATCACGTCCTCCTTCATCGGCTTCGGGCTTGCACCCCGCATCAACGCCGCAGGGCGCATGAGCGAGGCGTCTCTTGCCGTAGAGCTTTTGCTGGCGAAAACGCAAGAGGAGGCTTGTGCCATGGCGGCACAGCTGTGCGAGATCAACCGTCGGCGCCAGGTGGAGGAAAACGCCATTGCCGAGCAGGCATATCGCCGCATCGAGCAGGAGCTTGATCCCGAGACCACTCGCGTTCTTGTGCTGGAGGACGATGCGTGGCGGCAGGGCATTATCGGTATCGTTTCCTCGCGCATTACCGAACGCTACGGCCTGCCCTCTATTCTGATCTCCTTCGACGGTGCTACAAGTGGCTTTGATACGCCCGACGATCTGGGCAAGGGCTCGGGACGCAGCGTAAAGGGCGTCAATTTGGTAGAGGCGTTGCACGCCTGCGAGGATCTGCTCGTCAAATTCGGCGGGCACGAGCTGGCGGCGGGACTTACCATTCGCCGCGGTCAGCTGGAAGACTTCCGTGAGCGCATCAATGCGTACGTGGCGGAGCGCTTGCCCGAGGGCGGCGTATCCGCGCATTTAGAAGCGGATCTTGAGCTGGAGCTTACCGACGTCACGCTTCCCTTTGCCGAGGAGTTGTTGCGTCTTGAGCCCTTTGGTGTTGCCAATCCCGTGCCGCATTTCGTGCTGCGCGATCTCACCGTAGAGCGCGTGAGCGAGTTGGGCGGCGGAAAGCATTTGAAGCTGCAGGTGGGCAAGGGCGGGCTCTCCCTTACCGCGCTGCTCTTTTCCACACCGCGCTCCCGCTTTCCTTACCGCGAGGGAGAGCGCGTTGATCTGCTGGGCACGGTAGATGTGAACGAATTCCGCGATCTGCGTACGGTGCAGATGATCGTGCAGGACTTCAAGCCTTCCGCAAAATTCTCTGCCGAGTGCGACGATCTTGGCGAGCGTTACCGCGCAGTGCGCGCGGGCGCGTCCTTTTCGCCCGAGGAGGAATTTGTGCCCGAGCGCGCAGACTTCGCGCACGTATATACGGTGTTGCGTCGGGAATTCCGTCAGGGGAATGACGTTTTTCCCGAACGTGTGCTGCTGACCATGATCAATTGCGGTGCTCCGCGTCCTATCAATTACGTGCGAATGAAATACATATTGGAGATCTTTCACGAGTTGCGGATCTGCGGTGTGGAGGAGCTCGAGGCTGGCGTCTACCGCTTTGATATTTTCTTCAATGCCTCGAAAACCAATATTGAAAAATCCTCTATCCTTAAAAAATTAAAGTCCCAATGCAGGTCCTGCCTGTAAGGAGGAAATACCATGATACATGACATTCAAGCAGACGTAGAGCGCCTTTTTGAGGTGTTGGAGGCGAGCTCTAATCACTATAATCAGGATAAGATCCGCGATGCTTTTGAATACGCTGCGCTCTTGCACGACGGACAGATGCGTCAAAGCGGCGAGCCTTATATTTCCCACCCCGTTGCCGTGGCGGAGATCGCCGCGTCGTTGGGGCTGGATTCCGACTCGATCTGCGCCGCCCTTTTGCACGACACCGTGGAGGACTGTGCGGATAAAACGAATCTGAAGGAGATCGAAAAGCGCTTCGGTGCCGACGTGGCACTGATCGTGGACGGTCTTACGAAGATCGTGATGCTCAAGATCGAGGACAAAGAGGAGGGGCATATCGAGACCCTGCGTAAAATGCTGCTCGCGATGTCCCGTGACGTGCGCGTGATCTTTATCAAGCTGTGCGATCGCTTGCACAATATGCGTACGCTGGACGCCAAATCCGAGGAAAAGCAGCGCATCACGGCTCTTGAGACCATGCACGTGTATGCACCGCTTGCACACCGTCTCGGTATGCAGCGCATCAAGCAGGAGCTGGAAAATATCAGCTTGCGCTATCTTGACCCTTACGGATACACCGAGGTCAAAAACGATATTGAGACCAAGTACGGTCGCCACACCGATTTCGTGGAGCAGATCCGCAAGGAGATCGGTGATAAGATGGCGGCAAATCAGATCAGCTTTACGCTGGAGGGGCGCATCAAATCTGTGTATAGCATCTACAAAAAGATGTATACACAGAACAAGAGCTTTGACGAGATCTACGATTTTTACGCCCTTCGCATCATCGTGCAAAACGAGCTGGAGTGCTATACCGCGCTCGGACTCATTCACGAGATGTATAAATCCATTCCCGGGCGCTTCAAGGACTATATTTCCACGCCAAAGCCCAATCTGTACCGTTCCTTGCACACCACCGTCATCGGTCGTTACGGTATTCCGTTTGAGGTGCAGATCCGTACCCGTGAGATGCACCAGGTGGCAGAATACGGCATCGCCGCGCATTGGAAATACAAATCGGGCGCGGAGAGCAAGGCGGACATGGACAAAAAGCTGGAGTGGGTCTCTCGCCTGATCGAAAGCGAGGGCGAGACTCGCGACCCCGACGAGTTCATGAATGTCTTTAAGACGGATATTTTCCAGGACGAGACCTTTGTGTTTACTCCCAAGGGTGACGTGATCACGTTGCCGCAGGGAGCAACGGTCATCGACTTTGCCTATGCCATCCACTCGGCGGTGGGTAATAAAATGGTGGGTGCTAAGATCAATGGCATGATCGTGCCTATCGATCGCGCACCGCGCAGCGGCGAGATCGTGGAGATCATCACCTCCAACTCCTGCAAGGGTCCCAGCCGCGATTGGCTCAGCATCGTCAAAACGGGGGAAGCGCGCGCTAAGATCCGCCAATGGTTCAAAAAGGAAAAGCGCCCCGACAACATAGTGGTGGGCAAAGCCGCCATCGAGCTGGAATGTAAAAAATTCGGCAGACCCGCAACGGAAGCACAGCGCACCGAGATCGTTGGCGCACTCGCCGTTCGCATGGGCTTTTCCAGCGCCGAGGACCTGTATAACACCATCGGCTACGGCGGTCTTACCATCTCCAAGCTTGCCACACGGTTGCGCGAGGAGTTTGATAAGGTGGTGCGCCCCGAGGAGAAGGAGGCTGCCCCCGTGCTTGTGGCGGAGCAGATCCAGGTCGCGCCTACCCCGCGCCATATCAAGCACAACAGCGGTATCGTGGTGGATGGCGAGCGCGGCTGCGCCGTGAAGTTCGCCAAGTGCTGTAACCCCTTGCCGGGTGACGGTGTGATCGGCTTTATCACCAAGGGCTTTGGCATCTCCATCCATAAGGTGGATTGTCCCAACGTGGAGTCGGGGATGAAGAAGCTGGAGGATGCGGACCGTTGGGTAGAGGCACACTGGGAGAACGGCGGAAAGGGCAGAGAAAACGACGTCTACGAGGCGTTGGTGCAGATCCACGCCTATGCAAGCCTGACCATTCTTGCCGACATCACCATGGCGCTTGCGGACATGAAGGTGCTGCTTTTGCAGATCAATACACAGAAAAAGAACGACGGCAGGATGGTCATCAATTTGAAGATCAGCTGTAAAAACGTAGATCACTATCATTCCATCGTTTCCCGCCTCAAGGGGCTGAACGACGTGATCGCGATCGAGCGAGGCTACTCATGATCGCCGTACTGCAGCGTGCTGCCTCCGCTTTTGTGCGCGTGGAGGGCAGCACGGTCGGCGAGATCGGCAAGGGGCTTTTGATTCTGCTTGGCGTGGGGCAAAACGACTCCGAACGGGAGGCGGAAATGCTTGCCGCCAAAATTTTGCGCTGCCGCATCTTTACGGATGAGGCAGATAAGCTGAACCTAAGCGTGACCGACGTGGGCGGTGGCGCGTTGGTGGTCTCTAATTTACCTTGCTTGCCAATTACCGCAGGGGCAACCGCCCCGATTTTATGGGCGCGGCTGAGCCTGCGCGCGCCAAGGAGCTGTATTTGTATTTTACCGAATTGCTGCGCCGTGAGCTCCCCTTGGTGCAAACGGGCGAGTTTGGCGCGCATATGGAGGTGGGACTTGTCGGTGACGGTCCCATCACCATCGTGATGGACACAGATGTGTTAAAACAACCCAAAAAGGAGTGTCGCGTATGAAGCTCTATATTACGGGCGATGTAAATACCTATTATGTGCAGACGCTTTGTATGATCTTTTTTCCGGGTGAAAAGTTCTCGGGAGAGGAGCAGCCGGGCGAGCCCGTACTGTATTTGGATGCCACGGAGGACGAACAGAACGTAACGGTCAACGCAAGGCTTTGCTATCGCGGCAAGGAAACACGCGCTGTCAAAACGCATGCCTTCACCGAAGATCAAACGCAGGACCGTACGCGTAAGATCGCCATCGGACACGCTATTCTCAGCTCTGCGGGCGAGATGATGCACTACCGCCCCTCCTGGGGAATGCTGACGGGTGTGCGCCCCTCCAAGGTGGCGACCGAGCTGCTCTTGAAGGGAATGAGCAAAACGCAGGTGAGAAAGGCGCTTTCCGCCAACTATCACGTTTATCTTAAAAAGGCGGCGCTTGCCACCGACGTGGCGATCCGCGAGCAGAAGATCATCGGCACGCCCGATGCGCGGGATTGCAGTGTGTATATCTCCATTCCGTTCTGTCCCACGCGCTGTACCTATTGCTCCTTCGTTTCCTATACGTCGAAGCGACTGCTCTCCCTCATTCCCGATTACCTGACGCTGCTTTGCCGCGAGATACGGCAAAAATTTGCCACCATTCGCGAGCTTGGTCTCAACGTGCTTTCCGTGTATATCGGCGGGGGAACGCCCACCATTCTTTCGGCAGAGCAGCTCCGTGTGCTGCTGTCCACCGTGACGGAATGCACCGACGTTTCGCTCTTGCGCGAGTATACGCTGGAATCGGGCAGACCCGATACCATTGATGCCGAGAAGATGGCAATTGCCAAGGCATACGGCGTTACGCGCGTTTGCGTCAATCCGCAAACGCTTTGTGAGGACGTCCTCAAGGGCGTGGGACGCTGCCATTCGGTAGAGGATTTTTACCGTTCCTATGATATTGCAAGAAGCTCGGGCATAGATTGTATCAATAC
>CAZOFQ010000069.1:0-1458 GCA_964579105.1 uncultured Lachnospiraceae bacterium | reverse complement strand
TCAATACCGATCTGATCGTCGGTCTGCCCGGTGATACCTTTGAAAGCTTTTCCGAGACCTTTGACGGCGTGCTGCGCCTTGCCCCCGAAAACATTACGGTGCATACCTTCTGTGTCAAGAAGGCAGCGGAGATCCTGCGAGAGGGAAAGCACGTGTATAATTTGCGCGGCGGTGATGCAGGCAAATGCGTAGACTATTCCCAGATCCGCGCCATGGAGGAAGGGTATCTGCCCTATTACATGTACCGCCAGAAGAATATGGTGGGCAATTTTGAGAACGTAGGCTTCTCCAAAGAGGGCAAGGAGTGTCTTTATAATATTTATATGATGGAAGAGGTTCATTCCATCTTTGCCGCAGGTGCGGGTGCTGTCACAAAGCTTGTGGATTACGCCCCGCCGCAAAGCGGCAAAAAGTCAGTCATTCGCCGCATGTTCAATCCCAAGTATCCTTATGAGTATCTGGAATCGGACAAAGGCGAGGCGCAGGCACAGGCGATCACGGAATTTTACGGAGAGCGAGGGCTTTGAGCTCTCCTTGGATGAGGTGATGCTTTTTGGTGGGTGGTGAAGGAAGCTCCAAGCAAAAAACGTTGATGAGGGGCGTGCTGGTATTGATGCCGGCCGCCCTGTTTACCAAATTTGTGGGCTTGTTTTATAAGATCCCCCTGATTCACATCGTGGGTGTGGAGGGTATGGCGTTCTTTCTTGCCGCCTATCATATCTATTCCTTGCTGTTCGTGCTTTCCGCTACGGGGTTGCCAACGGCGCTTTCCTTACAGATCAGTGCAGCGTTTGCTACGGGGCGGCATAAAAGCGTGCGCCGTATTTTCGGTGCGGCGCTTGCGCTGTTTCTTTCGATAGGACTGTGCGGCACGGTCTTTTTAATAAAGGGCGCCCCCGCACTTGCCGAGCGGCTTGCCATGCGTGAGAGTGCCGCGGCGATCGTTGCCATTGCGCCCGCGCTCTTTCTTGCGGCGTTTATCGGTGCTGCCAAGGGGTATTTTCAAGGGCAGAGCCGCATGGGTGCAACGGCGCTGTCCGAGGTGCTGGAGGCAGCAGGCAAGCTCGGCTTTGGGTTGATGTTTGCCCTGTATGCCAAGCGACTGGGGTGCAATGCCTCCCTCGTGGCGGCGTATGCCATTTTCGGTATCACGGCAGGCATGGCGGTGGCTGCGCTCGTGCTTTTGGCGTGGCTGCTGTATGATCTCTTTAAAAGAAGAAGGGATCGTACGCAGAGTGCGCTGCTCCCCTGCCGCCGTGCCGTGTTAGCAGAGCTTTTGCGTGTGGCGCTGCCTATCACGCTCAGTGCGTCGGTCATGAGTCTTGTGAGCCTCTTGGATACCGTTTTGATCTCGGCACGGCTGCAATCCGCAGGCTTTGCCGCATCGGTGGCAAATGCCATGTATAGCAGCTATGGCAATCTTGCCATTCCGCTGTACAATCTCGTGCCCTCATTGCT
>CAZOFQ010000068.1:0-8649 GCA_964579105.1 uncultured Lachnospiraceae bacterium | reverse complement strand
TATGATTGCAGCGGCGCTCATCACCTTCCTCAACGTACAGCTTCAAACCATGCTCACAGGCAACCTTGCCGTGCTGCAGAATCTGCTTTACGCCATCATTCTGGTGCTGATCGTGATCTACAAGAACGCGCCCGGACTCAAGGGCTTCCGCGAGAAGTATAACCTCAAAACGCTCTCGGAAAAGATCTTTAAAAAGCAATCGGCAGCGGCGGAGTGCGAAAACGATGGGAAGGAGGAGAACTGATATGAACGATAGATTTGTGGCGGCAGACGGCCGCGAGTTGGTTCTCAAAACCGAGCATCTTTGCATCCAGTTTGGCGGTCTTCGCGCTGTGGACGACGTCAATCTGGAGATCCGTAAGGGCGAGCTTTACGGCCTTATCGGCCCGAACGGTGCGGGAAAAACCACTGTTTTTAACATTCTTACGGGCGTGTATAAGCCTACCTCGGGTAAGGTATATCTGAACGGTCGGGACATCACGGGCAAGGCACCCGCCGAGGTCAATCGCCTCGGTATTGCGAGAACCTTCCAGAACATTCGCCTTTTCAACAGCCTTACGGTGCTGGAAAACGTGATGGTGGGTCTTGCCAATCAGATCCCCTGCAATATCGCGCAATCCGTGTTCCGCACGCCGCGTCACAAGGCGTCTGAAAAGGAGTTTTATGACCGCGCGCTGGAGCTTTTGCGTGTGTTCAAGCTGGACGAATACAAGGATTACCTTGCGGCAAATCTGCCTTACGGCAAGCAACGCCGCCTGGAGATTGCGCGCGCTATGGCGACCAGTCCTACCCTGCTTTTGCTGGACGAGCCCGCCGCGGGCATGAACCCCAACGAAACGCAGGAATTGATGGATGACATTTCCTTCATCCGCCGCGAGTTTGACATGACCATCCTGCTCATTGAGCATGATATGCGACTGGTGGGTGGTATTTGCGAGAATGTAACGGTGCTGAATTTCGGTACGGAGCTTGCCAAGGGCGAGACCGCCGCGGTGCTTTCCGACCCCGCAGTCGTGAAGGCATACCTTGGCGAATAAGGGGGTGCCTACATGTCTGAAACGTTGTTAAAGGTTGAAAATCTGAACGTCTATTACGGTATGATCCAGGCGCTCAAGGGGATCTCCTTTGAGGTCAATCGCGGAGAGATCGTGTCGCTGATCGGCGCAAACGGCGCAGGAAAAACCACCACCCTGCACACCATTACGGGTCTGATCCACCCCAAGGAGGGAGCCGTTATATACAAGGGTGAGGAGATCACGCACGTGCCCGCACACAAGATTGCGGGGATGGGCATGGTACACGTGCCGGAGGGACGCCGTATCTTCCAAGGGCTTACGGTGTACGATAATCTTCTGCTGGGCGCTTATTCACGCAAGGATAAAGCGGAGATCGCAAAGAATATGGAAGCCGTATTCGAGCAGTTCCCCCGCCTTGCAGAGCGTCGCCGTCAGCTGGCGGGCACGCTGTCGGGCGGTGAGCAGCAGATGCTTGCCATGGGACGCGCCCTGCTTGCGAACCCTCAGCTGATCGTGCTGGACGAGCCCTCGATGGGTCTGTCTCCCCTGCTTGTCGGTGAGGTGTTTGAGATCATCAAGACCTTCCGCGAAGCAGGAAAGACCGTGCTGCTTGTGGAGCAGAATGCAAAGAAGGCAATGTCCATCTCTGACCGCGCCTACGTGCTGGAGAACGGCCTCATTACCATGTCCGGGGCGGCGCACGAGCTTGCCGAGGACGAGCGCGTGAGAAAAGCCTATCTCGGTGCGTAAAAAACAAAAAGAGCCTTTTTCAAGGCTCTTTTTGTTTTTTGTAATAGTTTTTGTCACTCTATATTTATAATATTTTTGCTCCTTTTTCTAGCATATTCTAACCCTTTATATGCACCACAGAAGCTGTGGGTAACATGGGAAATAATAAGATCTGCTTGCTCAATCATCCATTTGTTTCTCTCGCTTATAGCAAAGCGAGGTTGAATGTGCTCCAGTGGAGGATAAATAACGGAATCATATAGTTTTGTGTCGATAAAATACTTTATCTTTTTTTGTTGTGTTTGCGTGATATAAGGAGTAATAAAAACAATTTCGCAGTTAAAATTGTTTTCCCGTAGCGATCGGCAAATGTGTGCACATAAATGGTCGAAGTCACCATATCCGCCACAATAAAAAATTGGCTTGATATGGGGTGGAATATGCTCTAAAATTACTTTTTTGACTTTTTCGGATAGTGCAGTACAGTTATACAGTGCACTATGACCTATAAACAATACAATCATAACAAGCCCTCGCTATCGTGGAACTCCGATATTTTTATTATATACGTATATGGCGTTTGTGTCAATATCGTGGAACTCCACGAGAAAAATTTTGCTGATAATCCTATAATAATTGTGGAATACCGTGAAGAAACTTCGCGAAAGGCGCAATTATGAAGCTAAATGATGCAATCGTAAAACGAATCCATGAAATATGCAAGGAAAAGAATTTGAATATCTGCGACGCTTCGCTGAAAGGCGGTATGTCCCCCTCTGCCATTTATGATTTGGTGAAGGGCAGAACAAAATGCTCCAAGGTGATCACCGTAAAGCGTTTTTGCGAGGGTGCGGGTATTACGCTGAGAGAATTTTTTGATAGAGAGTATTTCAACGATATAGAAGAATAAATGAAAATGCCCGATGCGGATATCCGCATCGGGCATTTTACAAAGAAGGTGGAGAGACGGCTGCGTCTTTTGATTGCCCAAGCAGAGCCTAGGCAGCATGCTGCATTTGCGCGTACCGTTTTCCGTGTAAAGTATTCAAGCAAAGCATTACCTTGGGAGTGCTGTTCGCATCAAGTCCTCACGCGCCCATGGGCGCGTGAGGACTTCTCATCTGTCCCTACTAGCCAAAAAGGGCAACCGCCAAACGGCGATTGCCCTTTTTGTTGGAGCTGGTGGAGAGATTCGAACTCTCGACCTGCTGATTACGAATCAGCTGCACTACCCCTGTGCTACACCAGCATAACGTAAATATTATAACATACTTTTTTCTGTTTTGCAAGCCCTTTTTTCTATTTTCTTGAAAAATCTGCGCGCCCTGTTGAAAGGGGCGCGCAGAAATGCGAATGAATTAGATTCTCGGCGCGTTGGCAAGGAGATACTCCTCTGCCTCGCGGCACCAGATACCGCCGTTGGCTGCAACGATGCGGGCAAGCTCGGCGTACATGGGGTCGGTCTCGCCCATCTTGGGGAGATCCTCCAGTGCAATCAGCGGAATATCCAGCTCGTTGTAGCACACCTTCTTTGCGCCGTTGGGCTTTTCCATGGCGAAGAGGGTGTCGATCACGGCGTTGAGACCGAGAATGTGGGAAACGATCGCGCCGGGATTGATGGCGTTCTTTTCAATGAGACCGATGGTGTCGACCGTATCCTCGGGAATGCTGCCCGCGGTGCCGACCACGTGAATGCCGTCGTAGTGTACGCGGTAGAGGTTGAGGCTACCGGGCATGTCGTGCACGGCGGGTCCTGCGAAGAAGTTGATGCAGCCGTCCTCGCGACAGATCTTTTCTGCCATGGAGAAGAGTGCGGGAACGGGAACCATCACAAACACGTCATCAAAGCCGCCCTCGGAGATCTCCAGCAGCGTCTTTACGGGATCCTCAAGACCCGAGGTGTTGAGGTAGATCAGCTCGCAGCCGTTCTTTGCGGCGTTTGCAGGCGTGCTCTTGGACTCTGCCCAATCCAAACGCTCGCCGTTGAGGTCGGTCACAACGACCTGCTTGAGACCTGCGTAGGTGGGAGCCATTTCCACAGCACCGATGCCCATAGGACCTGCACCGCCGAGGATGGCAAGTCTGCCGCCCTTCTTGGCACCGTCGGTACGGACGTAGTTGCTGTAATCGGTGTGGTAGAAGCCCTTGTAGCCACGCAGCACACAGCCCAGGGACTCCACAAGCGAGCCCTTGAAGAAGCAGTCGCCCTCGTAGGGGATCATGCAGCCGCGCTCCAGAACGATCTCGGGCACAACGGCATATTTGGAAGAGCCGCCGATATACTGATAGGAGTAGCCGGGGTCATAGCCCGTTTCCAGCTTGAGTGCAGGCTGAATGACGATCTTCTGGCCGACCTTCCATTTATCCTTGAGGTCAGCACCCACCTCGATGATCTCACCGCACATCTCGTGACCGATGATGATGGGCTTTTCCGCAACGTCGGGCGGCACGCGCTTGTGCGCGGAGCCTTGCTTCACTGCCTTATAGGTAGAGGCGCAAAGGGAGTCGGTAACTACGCGGAGCAGAACCTCACCCGCGCCGATCTCGGGCAGGTCGAATTCCTCCAGGCGGAGGTCGTTTGCACCGTAAAGGCGAACGGCTTTTGTTTTCATATGTAAAATCCTCCAATCAAAACATCTATACCATAATTAAACCACAAATCAGCAAAAAAATCAATAGCGGATAGAATTTTTTATAAAAAGAGCGCGGCATTTCTTTGAAAAAGAGCAGGGCTCGGCGTTAAGCGCAAGGGAAAGACGCGAGAAAAGGGATTTTTTGAGAAAAATGTTGCGTCGGGGCAAAAAATATGTTACAATAGTCTCATAATATAACTCATCTTTTAGGGGGATAAGCATATGTGTTTCTTCGGAAAAAAGAAAAAAGCAAAAAAGGAAGCCGCAGAGCAAGAGGTTGCCGCCGCAAAGGCACAGGAGGATGCCGAAAAGCGTTCCGCAGCCGCCAAAAAGGCAGCCGCTACGCGTGCCGCCAACAAAGCGGAGGCAGAGCGTGTAGAAGCAGAGCGTCTTGCCGCCGAGCAGGCAGAGGCGGAGCGCATTGCCGCGCTCAAGGGCTTTGTTCTGGTCAAGCCCTCCAAGGATGGGCGCTACGTTTACGTGATCTATGCGGGCAACAAGCAGGTCATTGCCAAGAGTGCACAGACCTATGCCTCTGCCGCAAATTGTCGCAGTGCCGTGGAAAGTGTGGCGAAGATCGCGGCAAGCGTTCCCGTAGAGGACCAGACTCTGGTGGATATGCAGACCGAAAAATATCCTAAATTCGAGCTGTACATGGATAAGGGTGCGAAATACCGTTTCCGTCTTTGTGCCTCCAATGGGCAGAATCTGCTGACCTGCACGCAAGGCTACACGCAAAAGGCGAGCTGCAAAAACGGCATTCAGAGTGTGATCGTCAACTGCGCAGCACGTGTTGAGATCAGCACGGACATGGACGAATAATTTTATTTTAAGGCACCGCGACGGCACACCGCGGTGCCTTGCTTTGCACGAAAAACTCAACCTGTGGTTGACAAAATCCGCGTGTGTCGGAATCGGCACTTGAATTTTCCCCTTGAGAGTGATACAATAGACGCAGAATAGAAGGAAAGGATGTGTTAGGATGTACGATCCCAAGCTCTTGGGTAACAATATTCGCCAATATCGAAAATTGCGCAAAATGACGCAGGCGGCACTTGCCGCAAGGCTTTACATCAGCCCTCAGAACGTTTCCAAATGGGAAAACGGGCAATCGGCTCCCGACGTAAATAACCTGTGCCTTTTGTGCGAGGTGTTGGGCGTTTCGGCGGATCGCTTGCTGCAAAGCGGTGCATCGCACGCAAAGGGGCGTGTGATGATCGGCATTGACGGGGGCGGCACGAAGACGGAATTTTGCCTGTTTACCGAGCACGGCGAGATCCTGGCGCGCGAAAGACTCGGTGGCACGAATCCAAACGTGTACGGCTTGGAGGCGGCACAAGCAACGCTGAAAAAGGGCATTGATGCCCTGATGGGTATCGAAAACGAGGTCTGTGCGATCTTTGCGGGGATCGCGGGCTGCGGAGTGGAGAGCAACCGCCGTGCGGTGCTTTCCTTCCTGCGAGCAGCCTTCCCCGCGCAGCGGATCGAGGTTCGCAACGATGCCTACAACGTCATATACAGCACTCCGTATTACGAAAGCTGCATGATGACGATCATGGGCACGGGCTCTGTTGTATTTGTAAAAACGAAGGAGGATTTCGTGCGTCTTGGCGGCTGGGGATATTTGTTTGACAACGGCTTCAGCGGCTATGCCATCGGCAGAGATGCCGTGATGGCGGCACTTGCCGCCGAGGACGGCGTGGGAGAGCCTACGCTGCTGTTTGATATGCTGAAGGAGGAGCTGAAGGATGGCATCTTTGAAAGCATTCCCACGCTGTATAAAAAGCCGAAGGAGGAGATCGCCGCATATGCCAAGCTCGTTTTCCGCGCGTTTGAGCAAGGAGATACGGTAGCGGGTGAGATCCTGCGAGAGCGTGCAAGCGTTCTGCGCAGTCAGATCGACCGCGCCGCCGCGCGCTACGGTATCGGTAAGCGGGTCATTCTTGCGGGGGGGCTGACGCGAGACCGCGAGATCGTGCTGGGGCTTTTGGATAACGAGCGCTATGCCTACGTGATTCCCGAATTGCCCCCGATCTACGGTGCGTGTCACTACTGCGCCGGAATGATGGGAGAGCCACCGAGTGATTTTTCGGAAAACTTTAAGAAAAAATATGCTGCTATGATAAAGGAGTAACAGACGATGCTGAAAACGGAGATGAGAAACCCCAATACGATGAATTTTGATCGCATGAGCTCTGCCGAGCAGGTGGCTGCCATGTGTCGCGAGAACCAAAATGCCGTGCTTGCCGTGGAGAAGGCGGCGCCCGAGATCGCCAAGGCGATAGACGTGATCGCCGAGGCGTTCAACGACGGGCACAGACTGTTCTTTATCGGTGCGGGCACCTCGGGGCGGCTCGGCGTGCTGGATGCCGCGGAATGTCCGCCAACATTCGGCGCGTCCCCCGATATGGTGCAGGGCATCCTCGCAGGCGGCATGGATCGCATGTTCAAGGCGGCGGAGAACGCCGAGGATAAGGAGGAGAACGGCATTGCCGACGTGAAAAACGCAGGCGTGGACAAGGGCGATGTGCTTGTGGGCGTTTCGGTGGCGGGCGGTGCTGCTTACGTGGTGGGTGCGCTGAATACCGCACGCGAGCTGGGCGCTACCCCCATTGCGTTGACCTCTAACTTTGATACGCCCATTGAAAAATGCGCGGATATTACCATTATCACCGACACGGGTGCCGAGGTCATTACGGGCTCTACGCGTCTCAAGGCGGGAACGGCACACAAGATGGTGCTGAATATGCTGACCACCTGCGCTATGGCAAAAACGGGCAGAGTGTATCAGAATTTGATGATCAATCTGCGCCCAACCAACGTCAAGCTGAAGGGGCGTGTTGTGCGCATCACGCGTGATATCCTCGGCTGCAGCGAGGAGGATGCCGTGCGGGCACTGGAGAAAAGCGACTGGAGCATCCGCCGCGCGATTTCGATCACCGAGGACAACTAAGCCCCTTAATGGGTGTGTTTTTTGAGGCTGAGTCATTGAGCGCCGAACAAAAGCACACAAAAGGAACCCCGAAAAAGAAAGCCGCCCTCTTTGCCGTGATCGGCACAGAGGGCGGCTTTTTGGGTGGAAATTCTTGCGAATTTCAAATTTAACGTGTGTTTTTTAGATGCCCTCTCGGCACTCGGCATATTTTTATACGTCTGTCGCGCCGGGATCACGCCTTCTGCAGCTAAATGACTCTGCCCCCTCTTTTTATTTTCGGAAGGGGGCTCACCTTGCGAGGCAGTTGTTACATTTTTGTTATTTTTGTTGACACGCGTGCAGATGTGCGATATAATGTTACGGTATTAATATTAATATAAAGGAGTAAAAGCACGACTATGCAATTTCTTGTCACCGTATCCGTTGCTATGCTGGCAGGGCTGCTCATGTCTCGCCTTGCCAAGCTTTTCAAGCTGCCTGCGGTTACCGCCTATTTGGTGGCAGGGCTTTTGGTAGGGCCCTTTGTGCTGGGTGCTATCGATCTTTCCGCGTTGGGACTTCCCATTACGCACATCGGTTTTTCGGCTGTCGATTTCGGCATTGCCGAGGGAAGCGTGAAAAATTCTGCCTATGAGGTCATTTGTGACGTGGCGCTTGGCTTTATTGCCTTTGCTATCGGCAACGAGTTCCGCATGTCGGAGCTGAAGGCGATCGGCAAGCAGGCGACTGTGATCGGTATTCTGCAAGCGCTCGTTGCCGCCGTTCTGGTGGATGGCGCACTCATCGCACTGCATTTTGCCATTCCCGATATTCTGACAATTCCCGCTGCCATCATCTTAGGCGCGATCGCTACGGCAACGGCTCCCGCCGCCACGCTGATGGTCGTGCGCCAGTATAAGGCAAAGGGTAAGCTCACCGATCTGCTTTTGCCCATCGTGGCATTGGACGATGCCGTGGGACTTGTGATCTTCTCCATCTCCTTCGGTGTGGCAAAAGCGATCGGCAGTGGCGAGATCAGCCTGATCTCGGTCCTGGTAAATCCCCTGCTTGAGGTCTTCCTCTCACTGCTGCTCGGCTTTGTGATGGGGTATCTGTTTACCGTTTGCGAGCGCTTCTTTCATTCGGGCTCCAAGCGTATGTCGCTTTCTATCACCTTCGTGCTGCTTACCGTTGCGCTCTCCATGCTGCATTTCGAGATCGGAGAGCTGGAGATCGGCTTCTCCTCGTTGCTTGTCTGCATGATGCTGGGCACCGTGTTCTGCAATCTATGTGATTTCTCCGCGGATATTATGGACCGCGCCGATAAGTGGACGGCACCCTTGTTCGTGCTGTTCTT
>CAZOFQ010000067.1:0-8686 GCA_964579105.1 uncultured Lachnospiraceae bacterium | reverse complement strand
GTAATCCGCGATGCACGAACGGACGGGATGTTGGTCACGGACACGGGACGTCCGGGGGCCGTCCCCTACGAGGAACGGACATCCCCGACGGTCCGTAATCCCCGATGCACAAACGGACAACGTTCCAACCTCTTGCCAAAAAGAAAAAGCCGCGATGCGGCTTTTTCTTTTTGTGTTTGCTTATTTTACGGTGTAGCCTGCGTTGGTGACAGCGGCAACAAGCGCGCCGTGGGAGACACCCCGTGCGGTCACGGTCACGGTGGCGGCTTCCAGATCCACCTTAGCACTCTTCACGCCCTTCACGGCGGCAAGCGCGCTCTCCACGCGCGCAGCGCAATGCCCGCACGCCATACCCTCAACCGAGAGCACGGTGGTCTCCGTATTCTTTTTGCCAAATCCAAACATATCCGCATCCTCCTTTTGTATATTTTTCTTCTTTTCTTTCCTTTGCTGCTTCTCGCTCGCCGTGCGCTCGGCAAGCACAGGGGGAACAAAGCGCGCAAGCCGCAGCGCGTTACACACCACGAACACCGAGGAAAGGCTCATGGCAGCGCTGGCGATCATCGGCGTGAGCAACAGCCCGAACGCGGGGTAAAGCACGCCCGCAGCAACGGGAATGCACACGCTGTTGTAGCAAAGCGCCCAGAACAGGTTTTGCCTGATGTTCTTGCGCGTGGCGCGTCCAAGCTCGATCGCGGCGGCGGCGTCCATGAGGGAATTGCCCGCAAGCACCACGCCCGCGGATTCCACGGCAACACCCGTGCCCGCGCCTATGGCAAGTCCCACGTCGGCACCTGCCAGTGCGGGGGCATCGTTGATGCCGTCCCCCACCATGGCGGTCACGCCCTTTTGCGTATATTCGCGCACAAGTCGCTCCTTATCGGCGGGAAGCAGCCCTGCCCTTACCGTGTCGATCCCCGCCTCCTTTGCGATCTTTTGTGCGGCGGCGGGATGGTCACCCGTCAGCATCACGGTCTGCACGTGGAGCGCGCGCAGGGCGGCAACGGCGGCGGCGCTGTCCTCGCGCAGCGTATCCGCCACGCCAAAGCAGCCGAGCACCCGTTTTCCAAGCGACACCAGCACCGTGCTTTTCCCCTCGGCGGCAAAGGCGCGCTCCTTGGCGCGCATCTCACTTGTCAGCACAGGCGCGTCGGGGATCTCCTCAAATAGCGCCACGTTGCCTGCCAGCACGCGCTCGCCCTCGCTTGTCATGGCAGAGAGCCCGCGCCCTGTGTGAGTGGTAAAATCCGACAGCGGCAGTCGCGCTGCACAAAGCGCGGCAAGCGGCTTTGCCACGGGGTGGGCGGAAAGTGCCTCGATCGAAGCAGTCACGTCAAGCAGCAGCTGCTCGTCGCAGTCAAACGCTGCACGGTCGGTCACGGTCATTTCGCCGCGTGTCAGCGTGCCCGTTTTGTCGGTCAGTAAATAGCTGGCGCCTGCAAGCGTCTCCAGCGCCTCGGCGCTTTTGAATAAAATACCGAATTTCGCGCCGCATCCGCTTCCCACGGTAATGGCGGTGGGCGTGGCAAGACCCAGCGCGCAGGGGCAGGAGATCACCAGCACCGAGACCGCGGTGCGGAACGCCATTCCTGCGTCACGCGTGACGATCAGCCATACGGTAGCGGTCAGCACCGCAATGCAAAGCACCACGGGAACAAAAACGGCACTCACCTTGTCGGCAAGCCGCGCGGCGGGGGCTTTGCTGGAGGCGGCCTCCTCCAAGAGCGTTACGATCTGCCGCAGGGTGCTTTCCTCCACGGGGCGATCCACCTCTACCACAAGGCTGCCTTCCGAGAGCACGGTTGCGCCCGAGACGCGATCCCCCTCGCGTACCGCGCGGGGCAGGGCTTCGCCCGTCAGCATTGCCTCATTCACGCTCCCCTCGCCTTCCCTTATCACGCCGTCGGCGGGGATCTTTTCTCCTGCGGGCACGCGCAAAAGGTCACCCACCCGCACGCTTTGCAGTGCAACCTCCACCTCACCCTCGGGGGTGAGCAAGCGCGCGGTCTTCGGCTCCTCTGCCATCAGCGCCCGCACCGCACCCGCGGCACGGTGGCGCGCACGCCCCTCCAGATATTTGCCCACCGAGACCAGCGTGAGGATCATCGCGGCGGATTCCAGATACAGCTCGTGCAGATATTGGTGCAACAGTGCCGTGTTGTCCGTCATCGCGCCGTAAACGATAAAGACACCCGCCACCGCGCCGTAGATCGCCGCAGAGGCAGAGCCGAGTGCCACCAGCGAATCCATGTTCGGACTGCGGTGAAAAAGGGCGGAAAAGCCGTTGCGGAAGAAATGGCGCTGCAGATAAAGCACCGTCGCTGTCAGCACCGCTTGAATGGCATAAAACAAAACGGGGTGGCGCGCTCCGTCCAAAAACGCGGGCAAGGGCAGGGGCGTCATGTGCCACATGGCAACCGCCATCAGCAGTGCCGTGAGCGTAACGGAAAGCGTAAGACGGCAGCTCTCACGCTTTTTCTCCGCCGCCGCGCGTGCCTCATCGGCGCCGTCCTCCCTTTTTTGGAGCCCGTAGCCCGCCCGTGCGAGAGAGACGGAAAGCTTTTTAAATACCGCCTCTGTATCTGCTTCGTCTGCAAGCGTAACGGATAGCGTACCCGAAAGCAAGCTCACCGTGAAGGGAAGCTCACCGAGCACCCCGCGCGCGGCGCGCTCCACGTGCGCAACACAGGCGGCGCAGGTCATGCCCGTGACCGCAAAGATCTCCTTTTTCATACGTTCTCCTTTTTGTTAGCGTTACCTATCATAATAAGTATACCGCACTTTTTTCTGTTTTTCAAGAGTCGGAAAGGAAATTTTCGTTTTTTTAAAAGCGTGGCGGGAAGGGAGCATCCCTTCCCGCCACAGCGCGATGTGATGTTTAGCGTCAGCAAAGTGCCTGCCGCACAGCGCCGATCACACGGGCACGAACGGTAGGGATCCTTCCGCTTTCATTGTAAAGCGTGCGCACGCCCTCGTCGTCCAGCGCGGGGTTCTCCAGGATCAGCCTTTTCATCAAATCAAGCGGCTCTGTGCAGGCGTCTATGTAGCGCGACACCGCCTCTTTTCCGTGTGCACAGTATCCAACGGGGTGGTAGTCGTGTGCGGCAAGGATCGCGTCGATCTCCATGCCGCGCAGCTTTTTCAGCGCCGCAAGATGCTCTGCGGGCAGATTGATGTTTGCTGCCCAGTCCTCCGAGCCGAAGATGCCGAAGGCTTGCAGGCAGTCACCCGTAACGAGCGTATTACTGCGTACGTCCAATAGCGCCGCGCTGTCTGCGGTGTGCCCGGGGATCTCCACAACGCGGAAGGTATTTAAAAACAGATCGCCCTCCTTCGGGATGCGAAAGGGGTGTCCCTCATATTTCTTTTGCAGCACCTCGCTGCGCGAGAGGATACAGGTGTTGGGAAAGGCGGCGGCAAGCGCCTCCAAGCCTCCTGCGTGGTCCTTGTGATTGTGTGAAATAAAAACGTATTTCAAAGCATCCCGATCTATTCCCACCTGAGAGAGCATGGGAAGAACGGCATCCTCGATATCCTCGGGAAAGCTTGCCGCATCAAACAGCAGCGCACCCTCCTCGGTACAAAACAGATAGACCGTGGTAAAAATGTCCTTATAGGCGGTGACAAGGCGATATGCTCCCTCGCCGAGCCTTTCAAATTTCTTCATGCTGTGCTCCTCTTTCTTTTTTGTTTTATTATAGTCTTTTTCTCTCCTGCTGTCAATCATGCAAAGCAAAACATAAAAATGTAAAGTTTTTGTTAAAACAGTGCCGTCTTACAGGGGGTCTTTCTTGCTTTTCAATATTTAATATGTTATAATACAAAAAATATATGCGCGCGCGTGCTGCGCGTGTGCGCTCGGATCCGCGGTTTTACCGCATTTCTTGAAAGGACAAAAACTATGAACTGCCCCGAAGAAATCAAAAAAATGTGGGAGATCGTCAAGGACTCGTTCAAGGGCTCTATGTCTTCAGCCGCTTTTAACATGTGGTACGGTGATCTCACCCCCTCGGAGTACGACCCCGAAAAAAACCTTTTGCTGTTTGATACCAAATCCGACTTTATCTGTAAGCGACTCACCGAGCAGCACAAGCCCGTGCTGGAAAACGCCTTTTGTGCCGAGGCGGGCATCTCTCTTTGCGTGGGCTTTCGCTTTACGGGCACGCATACCCCCATCGATCTCGGCAGCCCCCGTCAGGAGGAAGTGAAAAGAAGCAATACATCCGCGGCGGGCGAGCCCGCACAGCTGGCAAATTATACCTTCGATAATTTCATCGTGGGTACCTCTAACCGCTTTGCCCGTGCCGTTTGCTGGAAGGTGGCGCAAAACCCGTTTAACGAATACAATCCGCTTTTCATTTACGGTCCCTCGGGTGTGGGAAAGACCCATCTGATGTACGCCGTGATCAACGAAATGAGAAGGACCAATCCCAATATTCGCGTGATCTATACGAAGGGTGAGGATTTCACCAATAACATGGTGGCACACCTCACACACAATAACATGGCACAGTTCCGCGAAACCTATCGCAGCTGCGACGTGCTTTTGGTTGACGATATTCAGTTCATTGCGGGCAAGGAAGCAACGCAAAACGAGGTGTTCCACACCTTCCAGGCGCTGTTTGACGAGGGAAAGCAGATCATTCTCGCCTCCGATCGCCCCCCGAAGGATATCAACCCGCTTGAGGAGCGTCTGCGCTCCCGCTTTGAGCAGGGGCTGCTTGCCGACATCAATCCCCCCGATCTTGAGCTGCGCGTTGCCATCATCAAGAAAAAGGCAGAGGACATTGAGGTAGACGTTCCCACCGAGGTGCTGACCTTCCTTGCGGAAAATCTGCGCTCCAACATCCGCCAGATCGAGGGCTCTATCAAAAAGCTTTCCGCAAAAAGCATGGTGGACGGCAGAAGGATCTCGCTGGAGCTCGCCAAGGACTGTCTTTCCGACCTCATGGGCGATGCCGAGCCCCTGGAGGTGACCATTGATAAGATCTTTGCGGCGGTGGTGAAAAAGTACAACGTGCCGCGCGAGGAAATCACGGGTAAAAAGCGCGCCAAGGAGGTCATGACACCGCGTCACATCTCCATTTATCTCATCCGCGAGATTACCGAGCTTTCTCTGCCTCGTATCGGCAAGATCTTTGACCGTGACCATTCCACCATGCTCTCCTCCTGTGTGTGGGTGCAGAAAAAGATCATTCACGATCCGCTGTTTGCCGCCGATCTGGAGCTTTTGCGTAAGGAAATCTCGGGAAGCTGACAGGTTTTGCACAACAGCCGTTCAAGCGGTGTAAAATCGGTTTAAAACCTGTTTGAAATTAAAAAAGTCCCGTTCTCTTCGCCTTTTTTGGCGTGTGGAAAAGTTTTTCTTATGTTCCTTTTTTTCCTTTCCGGAAGGGTTTTGAACAGGAGGCTTCTTCATTTTCTTGTTCAATAAAAGCTTTTTTGCAAAATTTTGCTTTTTCTGAACACAGCCCCTCTCAAATTGGTCTCCTTCTTGCTTGAATGCTATAGTTTTCCACAAATTTCTCCACCGAAAGCAAACAGCTTTTCAAACGCTTTTCCTCTTGCATTTTTTGGAAAATCCTTGTTCTCATCGGCATTTCAAGGTTTTCCACCGTTTCCACCGTCCCTACTTCATCTGATAATAGATATTTATACCTACCTATCCGTTTTTACCGCCCGCGGGGCGGTCATCACAAAAAGGAGAATTATCATGAAAATTATTTTTAACCGTCAGGCAGTTCTTGCCGCTACCGCGCCGTTGCTTTGTGCCACTGTCGGAAAATCCACGCTTGCCGCTACCGAGGGCATCAAAATAGAGGCTGTCAGCCCCGATACCTGTATTCTCACCACGTACGATCTGGAAAAGGGTCTTCGCACCACCATTGAGGCAAAGGTCATCGAGGAGGGGTGCTTTGTGATCAACGCGCAAAAGTTCAACCAGACCATGCGTGTGATGGACGGCGAGGAGGTCACGCTGACCGTGGATCGCAATCTTTGCGCTATGATCGAAAGCGGTAAATCCTCTCATAAAATGAGTGCGCTTCGCGGTGAGGATTTCCCCGAGCTGCCAAGACTTGAGAGCAGCCTTGGCTTTTCCGTGAAGGCGGGTGTGCTGAAGGATATGTTCAACAAGACGATGTACGCCATGGGCGTGAACGATCAGCGCAACGTGCTCAACGGCTGCTATCTGGAGGTGAGCGACGGAAGGCTGCTTGTGGTCTCCTGCGACAGCTTCAAGCTGGCAAAATGCATTTTAAACGGTGCCGAGATCGAAAACAATAACGCCGACGGCAGCGACGTGCGCTTTAAGTTTATTCTTCCCGTGAAAACGGTGAACGAGCTGTATAAGCTGTTTTCCGCCGATACGGACGCGATGATCCGCATCCACATGATGCGCAAGCATCTTGTCTTCTATTTTGAAAATATGGTCTTTTTCTCCCGTCTTGTGGATGGAGAATACATTGACTTTGACCGCATCATCATCCGTCAGCATAAGATCTATGCCACGATGGATCGCGATGTGCTGCTGTCCGCGCTGGACCGTGCCGCGCTGATCACCGAGGAGCGTGTGACGGGCAGTGTGCGCTCGCACGTAAAGCTGCAGCTTGAGGGCGGACTTTTGAAGATCCTTGCCGCCTCCGCCGCGGGAAGCACCTATGATGAGATTGAGATCGAGCACGAGGGTGCGGATCTTTTGATCGCCTTCAACAACCGCTTCCTCATTGAATCGGTGCGCGCGTGCGAGAGTGAGAAGATCCGCCTCGCGCTCTCCTCCCCCTTAACAAGTGTAAATATAGAGCCCGCAGAGGCAGAAACGGACACAGAGGATCTGTTCATGCTCCTGCCCGTTCGTATGAAGGATTAAAGCATGCTGTGTCACGCCGTATCCCTTTGGAATTTCAGAAATATTGAAAATGCCACGGTGCGCTTTTGTAGGGGAGTGAACGTGCTTTACGGCGAAAATGCACAGGGCAAGACCAATCTCTTAGAGGCGATCTATATGGGCGCCATCGGCAGAAGCTTTCGTTCCCTGCACGCAAAGGAAGCAATTACCTTCGGCAAGGAGGCTGCCGCCGTTTCCATAGATTTTGAAGGTGCGGGCAGGGTACAGAATATCAAAATGAATTTGTATCAAAGCAAGGCGCGCACGGTGGAAAAAAATCACGTGCGTGTGAGTCGGATGTCAGAGCTTGTGGGCGCGTTTCGTGCGGTGCTGTTTTGCCCCGAGCAGCTTTCCTTGATCAAGGGAGGTCCTGCGGAGCGCAGACAGTTTTTGGATATTGCCATCAGCGCACGTGAGCCTGCCTATCTTGCCGCCCTGCAACGCTATGCACAAATATTAAAGCAAAGAAATACACTCATTCGCAACGCCCAAAGGGAAAGAGACGTGTTTGACAGCACCGTGGAGCTGTGGTCGGCACAGCTGGCACGCGAGGGTGCGTATATTGCAAGAAGCCGCAAGCGGTATATCGAAGCGGCGATGCCCTTTGTGGCAGAGTGCTTTACGGAAATGACGAACGAAAGAGAAAAGCCCCTGCTGCGCTATCTCGGCTGTAATAAAGGTGAGGGCGCGACCTATGAGGAGGTAAGCGAGACCGAGGCAATGCTGTACCGCCAGCTCACAAGCAATTACGAGCGTGAGATCGGTGCGGGAAGCACCCTGTACGGCATCCATAAGGATGATATGGACGTGATCCTCAACGGCAAGGAGGCAAGAAATTACGCCTCGCAGGGGCAACAGCGCTCCCTTGCACTGGCACTGAAGCTGGCAGAGGGAGAAATGTGCCGCGAGGATTGCGGCGAATATCCCGTGTTTTTGCTGGACGACGTGCTTTCCGAGCTGGATGCGGGAAGAAGGGATTATCTGCTGCACAAAATTGAGGGTAAGCAGGTCATTATGACCACCTGTGAGTCGGTGGACCGCGATACCGAGCACGTGATCCGCGTCGAAAACGGAAGATTTTATTAAATATCCGCAGCGCACAAACGACGAGTGTACGAACCTGTAGGGGGCGACGTCCTCGACGCCCCGCAATCCGCGCACCACAAACGTGCGGCGCAAAAATTCTATCAATAAAAACATTCCGTGAGGAATCAAATATGTATTTACACGTAGGAAACAACAAAAACATCAGAGAAAAGGATATCATCGGTATTTTTGATGCCGATACCTCTACGGTTTCCGCGATCACGCGGAAATATCTCTCGGGCGCACAAAAGCGCGGCGAGGTAGAGGCAAGCTCGGAGGAGATCCCGAAATCCTTTGTGCTTTACCGAAAAAGGAATGGATACGGGATCTGCTTTTCTCAGCTTTCCTCGGCAGCGCTATTGGGACGCAGCGGGGATGAAACCAATTAGAAAATAATTTTTTTGACCAAGGCTTGTCACAAAGACAAAAGGAAGGAAAAAAACATGGCAAACAACGAAGAAGCAAGACAGGTTTACGACGACAGCCAAATACAGGTGCTGGAGGGCTTGGAGGCAGTGCGCCGCCGCCCGGGTATGTATATTGGCACCACTTCTTTGCGCGGTCTGCATCATCTGGTCTACGAGATCGTGGACAACTCCATCGACGAGGCTCTCGCGGGGAGATGCAGTCACATTGACGTGGTGCTGCTGCCCGACGGCTCTGTATCGATTCAGGACGACGGTCAGGGCATTCCCGGCGGTATTCACCCAAAAA
>CAZOFQ010000066.1:0-8793 GCA_964579105.1 uncultured Lachnospiraceae bacterium | reverse complement strand
TCTGCACCACCGGTATGGTGATGGTGATGGGCGAAATCACCACCTCTTGCTATGTGGATATTCCCTCTATTGCCCGGTCTGTGGTTAAAGAGATCGGCTATAACGGTGAAGAAGGAAACTTCGACAGCAATACTTGTGCGGTGATGACCGCTATCGACGAGCAGTCTCCCGATATTGCTATGGGCGTCAACGAAGCCATTGAGAGCCGGGAAGAATCCGAGGATGCCTATGACCGCATCGGCGCCGGCGACCAGGGCTTGATGTTTGGTTACGCCTGCAACGAGACGCCCGAGCTCATGCCGTTGCCCATTTCGCTCGCGCATAAGCTGGCAAAACGCCTCACGGACGTGCGCAAGAACGGTACGCTTTCCTATCTGCGTCCCGATGGAAAGACGCAGGTAACGGTAGAGTATGAGGATGACAAGCCCGTTCGCGTGGATACGGTGGTCATTTCCACACAGCACGCAGCGGAAGTGACGGTGGAGACGATCCGCGAGGATCTGATCCGTGAGGTTATCACGCCGATCATTCCCGCCGAGCTGTTGAATGAAAAAACCAAGATCTTCGTTAATCCTACGGGGCGCTTCGTGGTGGGCGGACCTGCGGGGGATACGGGGCTCACGGGCAGAAAGATCATCGTGGATACTTATGGCGGCTATTCCCGCCACGGCGGCGGTGCTTTTTCGGGTAAGGACCCCACCAAGGTAGACCGTTCGGCATGCTATGCCGCGCGCTATATCGCCAAAAATGTGGTTGCCGCAGGTCTTGCCAAGAAATGTGAGGTGCAGGTGGCGTACGCCATCGGCGTGGCACATCCCGTGTCCGTGTTGGTAGATACCTTCGGTACGGGTAAGGTGGAGGATAACAAGATCTCCGAGGCGGTACAGCGTCATTTCGATCTGCGTCCCGCTGCGATCATCGAACGCTTTGGGCTTCGTCGCCCGATTTACGCCCAATTGGCGGCTTACGGTCATATGGGCAGAGAGGATCTTGATATTCCGTGGGAAAAACGGGATATGGCACAAATTTTGGCTGCTGAGCTGCTTTGAAAAAATGATGCCCCGCCATTGGCGGGAGCGCGCCTCCTTGCATATCATAAAAGTGCGGAGGTGATGCTATGTATATGAAAACAGTCGCCGAGATCTCGCTTGCTGTTTTTGCTGTCTTTGGGCTTTACGCGCTGTTGCGAATTTTCGTTACAGCGCGATTTTTACCCGCTGAGGCGGGGCTTGTGATAAGGATCCCCGCAACCACGCAAGCAACGCAAATTCCGCTGCTGTTGGAAACAACGCGCTCGAGCACGTTGTTTTTTGCAGGGGCGCGCGTGATCGCGCTGGTAGAGCGCGGTACCGACGATGCGGTGCTGCAGGCGTTGCGGTACTATCACGCACACTATTATTTTATCGAATAGAAGGGAGGGGGCAGGCTTGAACGAGGATGTTAAAAACGACGCACTTGAACGGATTTTCGGCACCGTTGAAGGGGTAATTTATCAAAATGAGGAAAATGGCTACGCCATTTTGGATTTTGGCACGAGTGAGGAGGAGCTGATCACCGTTGTGGGCACGCTCCCTTACGTTGGAGAAGGCGACGAGCTGACGCTTTACGGCAGATGGATACATAATCCCAAATACGGACGGCAATTTCGCGCCGAGCAGTTTGAAAAGCAGCTACCCTCCGATGCGGGCGCTATTTTGCGCTACCTTTCCTCGCACACGGTGAAGGGGGTTGGTCCTAAAAAGGCGCAAAAGATCGTGGATCTTTTCGGTGAGGACACCTTTGACGTGATCGAAAACCACCCCGATTGGCTCACGCAGGTGCAGGGGATCAGCCGCAAGGCGGCGCAGGAGATCTCCGAGGATTTCAAGCGTCAGGCAGGTGTGCGCCGTGTCATGATGTTTTTCAGAGACTTTTTCGGCGCCGCACTTTCCGTTCGCATCTTCAAGGCGTGGGGAAACAGTGCCGTGGAGATCGCAAAGGAGAACCCTTATCGGCTTTGCGAGGAGATTGAGGGGATCGGCTTTGAAAAGGCAGATGCGCTGGCGGAAAGGATCGGCTTTGACCGCGCGGGGCTTTCCCGTGCGGAGAGTGGCGTGCTGTACGTGCTTTCCTATAACGCCGCGCAAAGCGGGCATACCTGCTTGCCCGAGGAAAGGCTGTGCGAGGCGGCAAGCAGCATGCTTGACGTGGAGCGTGACGTGGTAGAGAAGGCGATCCACTCCTTACTCCGCGCGCACAAGCTCTATCGCGTGCGGCATTTGACCGACGCAGGGGAGCGTACCTATCTGTACGACAGAGCATTTTACGAGTGCGAGCGCACCATTGCCGAGCGCTTGGTCGCCATTGATCGTGCTTGTGTGAGGCTGGATATCAAGGACATTGAGTATTTTATCGCGCGAGAGGAAAAAAGCGGCGGCATTTCCTACGCTTATCTGCAAAAAGAGGCGATCGCAAGCGCCTTGGAAAACGGCGTCATGATCCTCACGGGGGGACCGGGAACAGGTAAGACCACCGTGGTGCGGGCACTGATGCGTATTTTTAAGAGCATGGAGCTGCGCGTGGCGCTGGCAGCGCCTACGGGACGTGCGGCAAAGCGCCTCTCCGAGGCGACCGCCGCCGAGGCAAAGACCGTTCACAGACTGCTGGAAATGAGCTATAACGAGGGCAAGCACGCCGAATTTTCCCGCAACGAGCGCGATCCGCTGAGAGAGGACGTGATCATCGTGGACGAGGTCTCCATGATGGATGAGCCGCTTACAGCCGCGCTGCTGCGCGCGATCAAGCCGGGTGCGCGCCTGATTTTGATCGGTGACGCCGATCAGCTGCCCTCGGTGGGCGCGGGAAACGTATTGCAGGATCTTCTTGAAAGCAAGCGTTTTGCCTCGATCGCACTCACAGAGGTCTTCCGTCAGGCAGGGCATAGCCTTATCGTGACGAATGCACACGCCGTCAATCACGGTGATATGCCGAGATTGGACGTGAGGAATAACGACTTTTTCTTTCTTTCGCGTGCCACGGATGCACAGATCGCCGCCACCGTGGCGGATCTTTGCTGCAACCGTCTCCCGCGCACGTACGGTGCCCGTATTGCGGGCAACATTCAGGTCATTTCCCCCTCGCGTAAGGGAGAGGCGGGAACGGAGCATCTCAATCGCATCTTGCAGGAGGCGCTCAATCCTCCGCGCGCGGGCAAGCGTGAGCATCGGGTACGCGACACTGTGCTGCGCGAGGGCGATCGCGTCATGCAGATCCGCAATAATTATGATTTAGTATGGGAACGGGGCGAGGAAACGGGACTTGGCGTATTCAACGGTGACATCGGTCTTATCGAACGGATCGACCCCGTGGGCAAGAGCGTAGAGGTCGTGTTTGACGACCGACACGTGACCTATGACTTCACAGCTCTTGATGAATTGGAGAGCGCGTACGCCATTACCGTGCACAAAAGCCAGGGTAGCGAGTATCCCGTGGTGATCCTGCCCCTGTACGCCGCACCGCCGATGCTGCTGACGCGTAATTTGCTGTATACTGCGATCACCCGTGCACAAAAAATGGTGATATTGGTAGGGCGCGCGGAGATTGCCGAGCAAATGGTGAAAAACAATCGGCAATCCATGCGCTATACGGGGCTTGCGGCACGCCTTGGCGTGAAGGAAGTGCAAAATGAGTAAGCCGTTGCAAGTCTTAAGGGAGCTTCTTTTTCCGCCCCGTTGCGCGGGTTGCCACCGATTGTTACCGCTTTTTGAAACGCAGGGGTCGATTTTTTGCGATGACTGCGCCATGCAGTGGGAGCGTGAGATGCGCTTGCAGTGTCCGCGCTGCTATGGTCCGTATTACGAGTGTCGCTGTCAGCCCCGTGTCATGAAAAGAGCAGGATGCACCTCCTTGCTGAAGCTGGCACCTTATGGGGAAGGTACGACCTATCGCGTCGTGCACCGCATGGTGCTGGATATGAAGCGGCGTCCCTCGTCCCGTGTGACACAATATCTGGCAAAGGAGCTGGCTCCGAGTGTGCTCGAGGAGCTGAAGGAGACGGGGGTAAGCGCACAAAACGCGGTGATCGCCTATCTGCCGCGTCATCCGCGCAAGTATCGGCGCGAGGGCACGGATCAAGCAAGGGAGCTTGCGGTGGCACTCGGTGATTGCATGCAAATTTCATTTTCCGATCTGATCGCCCGTCATGGCAGATCCCGTGAGCAGAAAAAGCTGAATGCCAAGCAGCGTGCCGAAAATCTTAAGGGAGAATTCTTTCTTCGCGGCGAGGTGGACGGGCGTCTTGTGATCTTGGTGGATGACCTTGTCACCACGGGTACGGGCATGAGTCTTATCACAAGGCTGTTGCTTCAAGCGGGTGCTTCGGGTGTGCTTGCGGTCGCAATTGCTTATACCGAGCGAAAAATGCGTGAGTGAACGTTAAAATTTAACAAGGGGATTGCATTTTTTCGTGCGGTGTAGTATAATAATTTTATAGTTAATCGGCGGATCTGTCGCGGAAGGGGGGAGAAGACGTGCCGGGCAAAAAGATCGGTATTGACATTGGTACGACGCAGATCACTGTTTGCTCTGCGGACGGAGCGCTTCTTCTCAAGGAGCCGAGCGTGGCAGCCGTGGATATTGATACGGGCAAGGTCGTGGAAGCGGGAGCCCCCGCACTTCGTCTTGCCAAGGAGGCGCAGGATCACATTCGGCTTGTTTGGCCCGTATGGGATGCCGTGATCAAGGCATCAGAGGTGCTTGCCGCGCTTTTGCGGATTCTTTTCCGCCGTGCGCTGGGGCGCACGCTGCTGCGCCCGCAGGTGATGCTTGCCATTCCGTGCGACCTGACCGAGGCACAGATGAATGCCGTGGAGGATGCGCTTCTTGCGGCAGGTGCTTCTCGCGTCCATTTGCTTGAGGCGCCGCTTTGCGCCGCGCTTGGTGCGGGCTTTGATTTTTCTACCCCCACGGGGCAGATGCTGGTGCACGTAGGAGCCTCCCGTACCGAGGTCGCGGTGGTGTTCCTTGGCGATATGGTCACGCACGCTACGGCACACGTGGGTGGCACTCGCTTTGATTCTGCCATCATCCATTATTTGAGAAATAAGCATCAGCTGTATATCAGCCGTCGCACAGCCGAACAGATCAAGATCCGTATCGGTAACATAGCGGAGCATGACGCACCGAAAACGCTGGAGGTCAGAGGGCGTTGTATGAATACGCGCGAGCTGCGCATCGTAACCCTTTCCTCCAAGGAGATGCTGGGTGCTCTGAGGGAGCCGATCTCCGAGCTTTTGGATGCCGTGCTTTCGGTGGTGGAGCGCACCGCCGACGAGATGCGTGCCGATATCGGGCGCTGTGGTGTGGTGCTTACGGGTGGTGGGATCCTTTTGGGTCTGGATCAATTTCTTGCCGACGTGATGGGATTGCGTACCCGCGTGGCAAAAAATGCCGATACTGCCGTTGCGGAGGGCGCCGCTAAAGCACTTTCCCGTCTTCATTAAACAAATGCCGCACGAAACCCGTGCGGCTCTTTTCATGGAGGTCTTATGCCGTATATTTTAAACGATCTGAAGCCCACCTTGCCCTTCCGCTTTTTTGAGGAGATCGCCGCGATCCCGCGCGTCTCGGGACAGGAGCAAAAAATTGCCGATTATCTGGTGCGCTTTGCCGAAGCACGAGGCCTGGAGTGCTACCGCGATGCCTTGCATAACGTGCTCATCAAAAAGTCGGCAAGCAAGGGCAGAGAAAACGAGGCACCCGTGCTGTTGCAGGCGCATTCGGATATGGTTGCTGAAAAAAACAAGGGCTGCACGCATGATTTTGCAGCCGATGGGATACGCCTGATAAGAGAGGGCGGCATATTGCACGCAGACGGTACTACGCTCGGTGCAGATGACGGAAGCGGCATGGCGATCATACTCGCCGCGCTTTGCGAGGCGTCTTCCCACCCGCCTCTGGAGTGTCTCTTTACCGTGAGCGAGGAGATCGGGCTTTTGGGCGCTTCGGCGTTTGATTACAGCCGTATTTCCGCGCGTCGTATGCTGAATCTGGATTCTGCCGAGGAGGGCGTGATCACAACGGGGTGCTGCGGCGGTAAGCGCAGCGACGTTGTGTTGCCCGTGCAGCGAGAGCCGATCACGGCAGAGGGGATCGCCGTATGCGTCAAGGGGCTGTGCGGCGGACATTCGGGGGAGGATATCCATAAGGGGCGCGGTAACGCGCTGCAATGGATGGCGTCCCTGATCGGTGCCGTTGGGGAGAAGATGGAGGTGCGGATTTCCGATATTCATGGGGGAGATAAGGATAATGCCATTCCGCGCGAATGTGAGGCGGTGATCTTCGTGCCCAACGCGAGAAGCGCCACGCAGCTTCTGGAGGCACAAGCACAGCGCCTGAAGGCGCGTTGTGCTGCCCCCGAGGACAGGGAAGCAAGCTGTACCTTTGCCAAGGTTACGCTGAAGGGGATGCTTGCCGCACGGGATACCGAAAGGCTCCTGCAGCTGATGTGCGTTCCAAACGGCGTGCTTGCCTTCCGTGAGGATGGGGTGCTGCCGCAGACCTCACGAAATATGGCAAGCGTTTTGACAACGGAGCAGAGCATTCGGATCACCTTTTCCACTCGCTCGCCGATGAGCGAAGAAATTGAAGGTCATTGTGCGGTGCTGGAGACGTGCGCCCATGCCGTAAGCGCGCACGTGACACATCGCGGTGCCTACCCGGGATGGGAGAGCCCCGAGGATTCCGCCACGGTGCGCGCATGGCAAAGCGCATATCACCGTGTCAGCGGAAGGCAGGCGGGAACGGCGGTTATCCACGCAGGGCTTGAGTGTGGCGTCATCTGTGACCGCGTTCCCTCGCTGGAGGCTATCTCCGTGGGCTGCAATATTTGGGATCTTCATACCCCCGCCGAGCGCATGGAGCTGGACTCCTTCGCCCGTATCTACCAAACCGTTCTGGAGTATCTGAAGGAATGTTAAAAAAAGAACGCGTGATCGAAGGATCATGCGTTCTTTTTGCTTAATCAGGACTCCGAGAGCGCCTGTGTAAGAGCCTTGGCAAGCTGGTCGGGGCAGGAGGTCGTCTTAAAGCCGCAACGGATACCCGCAAGGCGCGAGATCGCGTCCTCTGCACGCATGCCGCACGCCAGTGCGGCGAGCCCTTGTGTGTTTCCCGAGCAGCCGCCCGAAAAGCGCACGGCTTGGATCACATCACCGTCCAGATCTATTTCAATGGCGCGGGAGCAAACGCCGCGCGGAGCGTAAAGAAAGGTTTTCATAAAAATCTCCTTATTTCAGACTTGTGTATTTTGCCGTGATGCGGGCACGCGGATGAAATGTGTTTAAATAGGCTTCGAACAACGCCTCGGCTTCTTCCTTTACACGAAAAACGGGGTGATAGAACACGCCGCCGTCGCCGTAAGGGGCGGGGAGAGAATCAATGCGCGTCAGTGTTATGCCAAGCGACAGCGATGCTTGCAGAAGGTCGATGAGGGAATGTGGATCCTCGTCAAACAGCGTCAATGACCAAAGCCGATCGAGGGCAGAGCGAGGCAAGGCGTAGGGGCGGCGCGAGAGCAGTGCCACGGTCACACTGCGTCCCTCGTCGGGGTAGGGGATCTCACAGGTCATGCAAAGGCGCAATTCAAAGCGTTCGATCTCCTCGAACAAGTGCCAAAAGCGCCCCTCACGTGAGTCCTCAATGGGCAAGAGCGCGAAATCCGCATGTCTGCTTGCCAGCTCCTCGCAGACCTCGGTAAGGGTTGGGGCGGTGAGTGGACGTGCCATGGGGAGCACCGTATCGAATCTTCGCATGGCTTCTCGGCTGAAAAAGCTGTCTAAAAAGCAGATGAGGGGCGCTGCGGGCGGTGACTCCTCGATAAGCTCGGCAGTCGGCATATTGGGAGAGGCTTGCAGGATCCCGCGGCAAAACGCGATCCGTTCCTCGACGTTTAGTGTATGGGCAAGGAGCTTAGCGGGGGGGACAAGAGGAGATGCTTGAAGCTCGCCCACGCCGATGAAGGCGTCCTTGGGGGAGGAGGATTCCTCCGTTGCTTGCTTCGTTGCCACCCAAGAGCCCAGCTGTGTTTGCTGCAAGAGGCAAAGCTCGCGTGCCTGTGCGGCAGTCTCGTGCCACAGGGATAAATTTTGCTTTGCGGTGTCAAAGGGCTCACTCATTGTGCAAATCCGTTTAGTATGCCATAGCTCTCGGTGAGAAATTTCTGCATTTCCTCTGCGGTCAGCTTGCGCAAGCAGAGCAGCGAGAGCTTCCAGAGATAGCTTGCGATCTGTTTGGCACGGACGCCGTCGTTTTCCATGAGCGCAATCAGCCTTCCGATCAAGGGCGAGGCGGTGTTTACCAAAAGCGAGGTATTGGGGGGGAGCTCGTCATCAAGGCTCTCGCCATCCGCCAGCTTGTACATCCGCATCGTGTCCTGCATGCGGCGGAGCTCCTCGGGAATGTTGAGGATCACGGGGGTGTCGACGTTTTTCATGGCTTGGAGCGTAACGCTGACCCCTTCTTTTCCGATCGCGGCGGTGAAAAGCTCGCACAGCGCCTTGTTTTCCTCGGCAGCCTCGCTTTCCAGCACCTCGGCAGGTGCCGCATCCACGCGGCGGAATTTTACTTCCTTGTCGGATGCCTCCACGCAAGCGATAAACTGTGTGTCAAGCATGGAATCCAGCTCGGCGACAGCAATGCCTTGTGCCGTGTACATGGAGACGTATGGTGCTTGCATGGCTGCATCCGTTGTGTAGTACACGGTGCTCTCATGCTTTTCCTTTGCCGTTTCCAAATATTCCTTTACGGTGACGTGCT
>CAZOFQ010000065.1:0-8809 GCA_964579105.1 uncultured Lachnospiraceae bacterium | reverse complement strand
GCACGCAGGCGGTAAATTTGACGGCAACGGCTACGAGTTCTCGGGCGGTCTGCACGGCGTGGGCTCCTCGGTGGTCAATGCGCTCTCCGAGTGGATCGAGCTGGAAAGCTGCTATCAAGGACGCCGCTATACCGAGCGCTTTGAGCGCGGTGCTGTGGCGCGTCCCTTCAAGGATGAGGGTGAGACGGATAAGCACGGTCTTTACGTGCGCTTCAAGCCCGATGCCGAGATCTTCGATGAGGTCGTGTTTGAATATGAAACGCTGCTCAAGCGCTTGCGCGAGCAGGCGTTCCTCAATGCGGGCATCTCCATTTCCATCACCGACCGGCGCGAGGCGGACGAGGAGGGAAATTACAGAAGTGAGGTGCTGCAATACGAGGGCGGTATCAAGAACTTTGTCAGCTATCTTAACGAGCAAAAGCACTGTCAGGTGATCCACCCCGAGGTCATTTATATGACGGCGGAGAAGGTGGAGGACGGCGCACGCACCATTGCCGAGGTGGCACTGCAGTATACCGATACCTATAATGAAACGCTTCTGACCTTTGCCAACGATATCAATACCGTCGAGGGCGGTACGCACGAGGTGGGCTTTAAAAATGCCATCACTAAGGTCATCAACGAGTATGCGAGAAAGTATAAGCAGCTCAAGGAGGATGACAAAAACCTTTCGGGCGACGACGTGCGCGAGGGTCTGACGGCAGTGGTCTCCGTCAAGCTGAAGGAGGCACAGTTTGAGGGTCAGACCAAGACCAAGCTCGGCAACGCGCACATCCGCCAGTTTGTGGATAAGCTGGTGGTGGAAAAGCTTTCCGAATATTTGGAGGAAAACCCTTCTGCGGGGCGCATCATCATCGAAAAGGCACTTACGGCAAACCGTGCACGCGAGGCGGCACGCAAGGCGCGTGAGGCAACAAGACGTAAGAACGGACTGGAATCCATGACGCTGCCGGGCAAGCTCTCCGACTGCACCGAGCGCCGCAAGGAGCTCACCGAGGTGTATCTGGTGGAGGGAGATTCGGCAGGCGGCTCGGCAAAGCTCGGGCGTGACCCCCGCTTCCAGGCAATTCTGCCCTTGCGCGGTAAGATCCTCAACGTAGAGAAAAGCCGCCTTGATAAAATTTACGCCAATACCTCTATCATCCCGATCATCCAGGCTCTGGGCTGCGGTATCGGTGAGGAATTCGATATAGAAAAGCTGCGCTACGGCAAGATCATTCTGATGGCGGACGCGGACGTGGACGGCTCGCACATTCAGATCCTGCTGCTCACCTTCTTCTTCCGCCACATGAAGCCCTTGATCGAAAACGGGCACGTGTATCTTGCAAAGCCTCCGCTTTACAAGGTCTATAAGCGCTCGGGCAAAACGGGCGGCGAGAAATATGCCTATACGGATGCCGAGCGTGACGCGCTGCTTGCAGAGGGCAAAAACCTTGAGGCAGACCGCTACAAGGGTCTTGGTGAGATGAACCCCGATCAGCTTTGGGAGACCACGATGGATCCCGAGCGCCGTATTCTCTTGCGCGTGACCATGGAGGACGCCATTTTGTGCGATCAGATCTTCTCCACGCTGATGGGTGACGAGGTAGAGCCTCGCCGCGAATTTATCGAGCAAAACGCCAAGTTTGCCGAGAATCTGGATATCTAAGGGGGGAATTGACATGGAACTGAAAAGAATCCCTAAAATTGCTATGCTGACGGTCAACCCCGGTATCGACCGTACCATGTATTTTGATAAGCCTTTGGAAAAGGGCGAGGTCAACCGCGCCACCGCCACCAATCTCAACCAGGGCTGCAAGGGTGCAAACGCCGTGATCGTAATGGCACGCCACGGCGCAGACGTCACCTACTTCACTTACTCGGGCGGCCCCTTCGGTGCGCTTTACGAGAGCTTTCTTGAGGCGGAGAAGATCCCCACCAAAACCATCAATACCACATGCGGCGTGAGGCTGAACGTGAAGCTCTCGGACGGCGAGGGCGTGTTTACCGAGTGTAATCAGGGTGGTGGACCCGTGAGCGAGACGGAAAAGGCAGCAATGCTGCAGGCATTGCGCGATGCGGACTATGAGTGCCTGTATCTTGCAGGCTCGCTTCCCAAGGGGCTCCCGCTTGATTTCTACGCAGAGTGCACCAAGCTCGCGCATGAAAAGGGTGCAATGGTCGTGGCGGATTGCGACGGTGCGGTGCTTGTGGAGACCTTAAAGGCTGCACCCGACCTTATCAAGCCGAACAAATCCGAGTTTGCGGCGCTCATCACCGAGGGCGAGACGCTCACCGAAAAGATCGCTGCTTTCAAGAGGCGTTATCCGCAAACCAAGCTGCTTTTGTCGCTTGGCAAGAACGGTGCGATCTACGCGGGCGAGGAAACGCTCTGGCACGCCCCCATTCTGGACGCACCCGTGCGCGGCACGGTAGCGGCAGGGGATACCTTCCTGTCCTCCTTCACCGTGGCAATTCTCGGCGGGCACGATGTGAGGCGCGCGCTTGCCATTGCAACCGCCTCCTCTACCGCGAAGGTGCAGCTGACGGGCACCACACTCCCCACTGCCGAGCAAATGGCAGATCGCGTGGATGAGGTTGCCGTTTCTGAATTCAAAGAATAAGAGAGGGAAACAACAGTGGAACATAAAAACGAAAATCTTGAGTTTCCGAATCAAAGAATAGAAGATATCGACATGGAGAAGCGCGTCAAGCAAGCGTTTATCGAATACTCCATGTCGGTCATCATGTCTCGTGCGCTCCCCGACGTGCGCGACGGCATGAAGCCGGGTCAGCGCCGCATCATGTACGCCATGTACGAGGATCACCTGACCTCGGATAAGCCCTTCTACAAATCCGCGACCACGGTCGGTAACGTATTAGGCCGTTACCACCCGCACGGTGACGCCGCCGTATACGGCACGATGGTGCGTATGGCACAGGATTTCTCGCTCCGTTACCCCCTCATCGAGGGTCAGGGCAACTTCGGCTCTGTGGACGGTGACGGTGCGGCTGCCTACCGTTATACCGAGGCAAGGCTTGCTAAAATCTCCGATGAGCTGATGACGGGGCTGGAAAAAGAGGTGGTGGACTTCGTCCCCAACTTCGACAACCGCCGCCGTGAGCCCTCGGTGCTGCCCTCCCGCTTCCCGAACCTGCTTGTCAACGGCTCTGTGGGTATTGCCGTGGGCATGGCAACCAACATTCCGCCCCACAACCTCGGCGAGGTGGTGGACGCTACGATCCTGCGCATGGAGCAGCCCGACTGCACCGTGGAGCAGCTGATGGAGCACATCAAGGGTCCCGACTTCCCGACTGCCGCCACCTGCTACGGGCAAAACGGTATCGTGGAAGCCTACAATACGGGGCGCGGCCGCGTGATGGTGCGTGCCAAGGCAGAGGTGGACGAGGAGCATCACAACATCGTGGTGACCGAGATCCCCTATCAGGTGAACAAAAGCATGCTGGTGCAATCCATCGCACAGCTGGTAAAGGATAAGCGTATTGAGGGCATCACCGACATCAAGGACGTCTCTAACGAGCGTAACGGTATCAGAATTCTCATCTCCTACCGCCGCGATGCGAACGGTCAGGTCATCCTCAACCAGCTCTACAAGAACACGCAGCTGCAGGATACCTGCGCCATCAACATGCTGGCGCTGGTGAACGGCGAGCCGAAGGTGCTTTCCCTGCCGCAGCTGCTGGATCACTATATCGCACACCAGCAAAGCGTGATCACCCGTCGCACCAAGTTTGATCTTGACAAGGCAGAGGCGCGTGCGCATATTTTGGAGGGCTACAAGATCGCGGGCGACAACATCGACGAGATCGTGGAGCTGATCCGTTCCACCGCATCGATCCCCGACGCCAAGGAAAAGCTGATGGCGCGCTACGGTCTTTCCGAAACGCAGGCGCAGGCGATCGTGGAAATGACGCTTGGAAAGCTGACGGGACTGGAGAGACAGAAGATCGAGGATGAGCTGGCGAAGCTGCATAGCATGATCGAGGAGTTCAAGGCGATCCTTGCCGACGAGCAGAGAATCAACGCCATCATCAAGGAGGAGCTGCTGGAGATCCGCCGCAAGTACGCGGACGAGCGTCGTACCGACATCGTTGCCGCCGAGGACGAGATCCTCTTGGAGGATCTCATCGAGCGCCACGACTGCGTGATCACCCTCACGCATGCGGGCTACATCAAGCGTCAGCCCGCCGACACCTACGCAGCACAGCACAAGGGCGGCAAGGGGATTCTTGCAATGACCACCAAGGATGAGGACTTCATCGAAATGGTGCAGGTGGTGCACAGCCACGCATACCTGATGCTCTTCACCAACACGGGCAAGGTCTTTATGCGCAAGGCTTACCAGATCCCCGAGGCGTCCCGTACCGCAAAGGGCACGAATATCATCAATATCATCGAGACCGAGCAGGGTGAAAAGATCACGGCAATGATCGCCGTTGGCGAATTTGACGCCGAATCCTATCTCACCATGGTGACCAAGCAGGGTGTGATCAAGCGCACGCTGCTGTCGGAATACGAGTACCAGCGCAAGGGAGGCAAGCGCGCACTCACGCTGGACGAGGGTGACGAGCTGGTGTTCGTGATGCACACGCAGGGCAATGCCGATCTGATCCTTGCCACGCACGAGGGGTCTGCCGCGCGCTTCAGCGAGAGCACGGTGCGTCCTCTTGGCAGAACCGCGCGCGGTGTGCGCGGCGTGAAGCTTCGTGAGGGAGACTTTGTCGTGGGTGCTGTGAAGGTAGAGGACGATAAGCAGCTCATCACCGTGACCGAGCAGGGCTACGGCAAGCGCACCTCGTTTGACGAATACCGCGTCAAGGGACGCGGAGGTCTTGGTGTGACCTGCCATAACCTTACAGAAAAGACGGGTCGGCTTGCGGGCATTGCCGCCGTGGACGACGGCGACGATCTGATGATGATCACCAATATGGGCACTATCATCCGCACTCCCGTCGCGCAGATCAACACATATTCCCGTTCCGCCGCAGGCGTTATCGTGATGCGTCTTGCCGACGGACAGAGCATCGTGAACTTCTCCAAGGTACAGCATGAGGAGCAAGACTCCGCGGGTGGAGCCGAGGGCGAGGAAGCGACGCAGGTGCAAGCCGACTCCGTGAATATTTCTACAGAGGAAACCGCTACGCAAGAATAAGGAGAATTGTATGAAACGAATTTTGTGTGCTTTTCTTACCGCATTACTGCTTGTGTCGGGGTTTAGCCTCGGCACGGGTGCCGAGATCATTTCGGGGCGTGCGTTGGACGAAGACTGGATCCTTGACAGAGACAGCCTGACCTCCGGCAGCAATAACAACAGCGGCTCACAGGGCGAGGCGAGCATTGACGGCATGGAGGGTGCAAATCTGGATGCCGATGATATTGAGGCGTACACGCTTGCCCCCTACTATCGCATGGAATACACCCTGGACACCGAAACGGGCGAGCTGAATATCTTCTGCGGTAAGGGAGAGGACGGGGAGATCGTTTATCAGCAGATGCTTCCCTATGCAAAAGCCTCTTGGGTGCCCTGGATGAAGAGCAACCAGAAGAAAAAGATCAAGACCGCGATCATTCACGACGGCGTGCAATCGGTGGGCAGATATTCCTTCTACAACTGCGACACGCTGGAGACGGTGTATATTCCCCACTCCGTGGTGAAGATCAACCGCACCACGTTCTACAACTGTGACAACCTCAAGACCATCTATTATGCGGGCACCGAAAAGGACTTTTTCTACAACATTCTGTACGATAGCGTGCGAAACGGCGTTGTGGACGACGTTACGGGAGATCAGCTGACCGACATCCGCGACCTCATTCATTACGGCGAATCCGTCGGCGTTGTGTGTAAGAATCAGGATGGGCAGACCTTCTATACCTATACCGTTGGCGGCTATTTTGCGGGAGATAAGTATACCATCGTGCCCAAGGAAATGGAGGGCATGACCTACACGGGAGAGAAAAGTGAGATCACGGGCAAGTTCAAAAACGGTGATGACACCGTTTACGTGCTGGAGTACACCTGCGAGCATGAATACATTGTAGAGGACCCCTCCAAGCCTTGCGGAAAATTCTGCATCTATTGTGGGCAGATCGACCCCGAAACGAAGGATGAGCACGAGTGGCAGGAGCCTGCCGTCACCTCCGAGCGCGGCATGCTCACGCCCCTGCAGCAAAGCGTGACCTGCAAGGTCTGCGGCGCAAAGGTGGAGGAGTTCAAGCAGCCCTACATTCTTTACGTTGGCGTGATCGGCTCGGGCGTGGTGATCGGTACGGCGGTTATCTTGGCGATCGTCATTCCCATCAGACGCAGGAAAAAGCTGAGAGATATGACGTGGTAAGACCGCAAAGGCATCCCCATACCCGTGCGCGGGTATGGGGATGCGTCTTGTAAAAAACCGAGTCAGAGGAAGTATATGGAAAACGAAAAGAATCTTGAAAGACTGCACGCCGAGAATGAGGCGTGCAAGGACGCGCCACGGGAGTGCGCGCCGACAGAAGAAGGAGAGGACAGCACGGGCGAAATTGAAAAAACGACCGCAGACGGTGCGAAAAAGCGCAAGCTTCCAAAGCAGCTTTGGGCGGCGATCATCGCCGTTGCACTGGTGCTTGTCATCCTTGCCACGGTGCTGCTTGTCAATCTCTTGCGGAACAGACGCCCCCCTGCGCTTGAAACGGTGCGGGAGCGCTTTGAGGCACTGGTGGAGGGCTCGTATGAGGTCAACGAGGTGCTGTTTGGCAAGGGACCTGCCACGTATCCGCGCGTTGACGTGGAGCTGAACGACTACAAGGTAGAGTTTAACGGCGGCACGCACACCATCTACTATAAGGTGTTCAGTGACAGCCGTGTGGGCACCGTGATCGCTTACTGGTATTACGTGATCATTCCCGAAGCCGTGGATGATGAGACCAAATACGTTGCGTACGATATCGAAACGGGGCACATGATCGGCAGCTCGGGGTATGAAAAATACCGCTATGCCGAAAAAAGCCGCGAGGCACGCGACGGGTACGTTTACCGCGACGAAAGCACGGGCTACTATTACTACCCGCTGGAGAATTACGAGGAGCCCACCTTCAGCTACAGCAGCGACGATGAGGAGGAATACGACTACGTCATGCTGGAGGAGCCCTATCAGTCGGTCGCCCAGATCAAAGAGGCGGCAGAGAAGGTATATTCCTCTGCGTATCTTTCGAGGATCTACGAGGGGCTGTTCACGGGCATTGCCTACGGTGACACCGAAAGCAACGTGCTGTTTGCACGCTACCGCGAAAAGAAGAAGGACGGCGTGACGTACCTGCAAAAGGCGAACGTGGTAGAGGGGCTTGAGCTGCCCGAGCGTCGCTATGATTACAGCACCATGCAGATCGTCGACGGAAGCAAGGCAAAATACGTTTTGGTGGAAATGGAAAGCTATATCGTGGGTGACGAGGAGAACCGCACCGTTGTGAAGCTGGCGTTTGCGCTGGAGAACGGAAGCTGGTATCTGGACAGTCCCACGTATTGAGCGTTCGGCAAAAGGAGAGAGTCATGAAAAAACAACCGACCGTTACGGTGCATATGCCCGAGGAGCTGCTGCGAAAGCTGCTGTATCTGTGCGAGGCGGAGCGCCGCACGCCCAACAATCAGTTCACGTTCATGCTGCGGAACAGCGTGCAGTATTTCGAGCGCGCCAAGGGACGCATGGACCCCGCCAAGCTCGCCGCATACGACATCACACCGTATCTTTGCGAGGAGCAGACACAGACGGGCGAAAATTAAGCAGCTTGTGTCGCGCAGATCCAAAAAGCAGGGGGAGCCTTAAAAAGGCTCCCCCTGCTTTTGCATTTCTGTTTATAAGGAGAACAAATCAAGCTTGTAGCGAGGGGAGTTTGCATAAAAAACCAAAATGATGTATATTTTTGCAAAGAAAAGAAAAATGCTGCAAAAAGATGCGCCGTTTGCCAAGAATTTAACATATTCCAAGGGAAAGTTGCGCAAAAACTCTTTACAAATAATAAAAAACATGCTATGATAAAGGGTGGTGTGATGGCGGCATGCGGTGCATGCGGCTCTCATGCCCGTAAAAAATCAAAAATATTAATAAAAATAACGGAGGCAAAAAATGGCAATCGAAAGAAGAAAGATTTCCATGGACGGCAATACCGCGGCGGCGCACGTTTCCTATGCGTTCACCGAGGTTGCCGCAATCTACCCCATCACCCCTTCCAGCCCTATGGCGGAGGTAACTGACACCTGGTCTGCTGCCGATAAGAACATCTTCGGCGAGCCTGCCCGCAACATTCTGGGCGAGCGCGTACAGATGGTGGAGATGCAGTCCGAGGCAGGCGCCGCAGGCGCTGTGCACGGCTCTCTTGCCGCAGGCGCACTGACCACCACCTACACCGCTTCTCAGGGCTTGCTTTTGATGATTCCCAACATGTACAAGATCGCAGGCGAGCTGCTTCCCAGCGTGATCCACGTTTCCGCACGTTGCGTGGCTTCTCACGCGCTCAACATCTTCGGTGATCACTCCGACGTGTATGCCTGCCGTCAGACGGGCTACGCCATGATGGCTGAGACCAACCAGCAGGAGATCATGGACCTGGGTGCTGTGGCACACCTTGCCACCATCAAGGGTCGCGTTCCCGTGCTGAACTTCTTCGACGGCTTCCGTACCTCTCACGAGGTGCAGAAGATCGAGGCTTGGGACTACAAGGATCTTGCCGAGATGGTGGATATGGATGCCGTGAAGGCGTTCCGCGCCCGTTCCATCAACCCCGAGCACCCCGTGCTCCGCGGCTCTGCCGAGAACGGTGACATCTTCTTCC
>CAZOFQ010000064.1:0-9158 GCA_964579105.1 uncultured Lachnospiraceae bacterium | reverse complement strand
GGATTTAAGTCCGAATGCTCCACCAAAACAAAGGGATGCACCCTTGCGGTGCATCCCTTTGTTTTTGGGGCATCGAGTACGGCTCGAACCAATGGAAGGTTGTAAAGTGAGTTGCGAGGGAACGGTATGAAAAGGGGAGCGAAAAGAGGAGCTTGATTTTGAGCAAGCTTCCCCCGTCGCATTAGCGACGGAGACGGGCACCTTGATGGCATACCAAGCGCCCCTTGCGCCTTCCCTGCAGGGAAGGCGCAAGGGGCGCGGAATTTCCATGCTTATGGCATGCCAAGCTCCGCCTTGGCAGTTGCTTTGCACTGCTCCGCATACGCGTTGTACGCGGCGAATTCCTCGGGCTTGCTGTCGCGCTGACGTAGAATGGCAAGCTCCGCACTGAGAGAATATCTCGCGCGGATCAGCTGCTCCACGCGCTGCTCGTAGCGTTCTTGCGTGACGCGCGCAAGCTCCTCCTCGGTGTAAGGCACGTAGATCTGCACGTCCTCGTACTCGTCCCATGCCTCGCTTGCGGCAACGGCAGGGGAGTCCACCACCCTTTTGTGGCTTCTGCCGCCGTTTGCAAACAGCTTCTCCACCTCGTAGTGCCAGCGCTCGGGGCTTTCCTCGACGGCTTCGTGGTGTTTTACGAACAGCTTATCCGCCTTTAGATAGCCCATTTCAAGGTCGTATTCCAAAAGCTCCTTGGTTTTCGTTTCATCAAGCACTCGCATTTTCGATCTCCTCCTGTGTCAGTCTGCGCCATAGGTACATGCCGTAGTAGGGCGGCATATTTTTGCCCGTGCCACTCTCGCCCGTTTTGAGCGTGCGCGAATAGGACGCCAAATAATCGTTAACACCCTGTACGCTCGTTGATTCAGCCGATGCCGTTCCATACGTGGAATAGGTTGCCATTATTTCATGATTATGCTCCACCACGACCGCATCCGCGCTGCCGCCCTCAAGAATGAGAGCTCCGTTTGCGTCGTGCAGAGGGTATGCATCACCGATGCCGAGCAAGAAGCGATTTTCAATGCGCGTCCAGTCGCCGCCGAACAGCTCTGCGGGATTTTCCTCCGCGTCGGGCGTGGCATAAAATTTTACCTTGGCGCGCTCAGCCGCAAGGGCGTTTTCAAGCTCTTGCGCGGTGAGGGACGTGGCGTCGGACACCGACGTCCATTTTCCGCCTGCGACGCGCAAATAGTTCCCGTCGTCTGCGCTCGTTACGTCGGGGAGCTTGTAGCTCTCCGCGTAAAGTGCCGCTTGACTCTCGCGGAGTGCAGCGCTTTCCGCCGATTGCTGCGCAGCGGCGGCAGAGCTTTCCGCGTGTCCTGCATATCTTAAGGACGCTTGTGCCCCGACGGATGCCTCTTGTGCCGCCGCGGCAGATTCTTGCGCGGAAGCGGCACAGCTTTGTGCGGAATCCCTTGCCACGGCAGCCGCACCGCTTGCTTCGTCGAGCATGGGCAGAATGCTTTGCTCTATGGTTGTTTGCATCTCCTTGATCTGCGCCGAAAAATCCGCATTCTCCGCGGTGTCTGCAGGGAAGAAAAAGGAAGGGAAGCAGCCCACTGTAAAGCTTGCCGCTTCACAGACGAACTCCTTTGCGTTTGCATCGGTGAACACGATGGTGACCCTCACGGTGCCCATGAATTCCGTCATGAGCTGGGAGATCTTCATCGTATAAACGCTCCCCTCGTAGCCGATGCCAAGGGAGGCTCCCGTTCCCATGTGCTTTAAAAATTGCGGCTCGCTCTCCTCGCCGTCGGGAAGCCTGTATTTCAGCGTACAGCTTCGCGCGTCCGAAAACGGCGAAATGACAACGATGTCCGTTGTGGTGTCCCCGACGGTGACCTGCTCCAAGAGCGTGGTGACGGTCTTGTCGGGATGAACGATAAATATCATGCGTACTCCTCCTTGAATTTGTAATAAGCGTTAAAAAAGTCTTTACCTGTGCAAATTTCTCCGGCTATATTCCCATATATGCCCCTCCTTCCGTATGTTTGTTTAACGCGCTAAACACATTATACACCATATGCGGCTATTTGTCAAGCGAGTTAAACAGAAAATGTTTAATTTTTTGAAATTTTTCTTGACAATGCATTTTTTGTGTTGTATAATATACTCAATGACAGACCAAGGGAGCTACACATGAATATAGGAAAGCTGATAAAGGATTACAGAGGGGAGCATAAACTTTCGCAGCGGCAATTTGCGCAAAAATGCGGCGTGTCGAATGGATATATCTCCATGCTGGAGGAGGGGAAAAACCCGAAAACGAATGAGCCGATCGTCCCTACGCTTTCAACTATGCGAAAGATTGCGGGTGCCATGGGCTGCTCCTTGAACGAGCTGATGCTTTCCGTTGACGAAATAGACGTTTCCGTGCTTGCCGAGGTCCGCCCCATCTCCCGCAAGCGCCTGCCCATGCTTGGGAACGTGGCGTGCGGCGAGCCGACCTTTGCAGAAGAAGAATACGGTACATTTGTGGATGTTGATGCGGATATAGGTGCGGATTTTTGTCTTACTGCCAAAGGAGATAGTATGATCAACGCGCGGATCTTCGACGGGGATATTCTCTTTGTCAAGCGGCAGGAGAGCGTGGACGACGGCGAGATCGCCGTGGTGCTGATCGAGGAGGAAACCACCGTCAAGCGCGTGTATTATGATAGGGAAAACAATCTGCTCACGCTCATGCCCGAAAACCCCATGCACAGACCGATGCGCTTTGAGGGCGCAAGGCTGGACCAGATCCGCATCCTCGGCAAGGTCGTAGCGGGGCAGTATGCGTTAAAATAAGGAAAAAGGCATCCCTGTCGGCTTGGCAGGGATGCCTTTTTATACGCTATCGGACGGCTTGAGACAAGGAATTGCGCGGGACTGTCGCTTCTCATCCCTTAAAATGCTTCGGGGATCTTCCCATCACCCGCGTGAACACGGTGCTGAAATAGTTCTGGTTGGCAAAGCCGAGCGCCTCGGCGGTCTCACAGACCGTGGCGCCCTGCTCCAGCATTTTGGTAGCGGCACGGATCTTGAGTGCATTGAAATACGCCATCACGCCCATGCCCGCGTAGCGGGAGAAGGTCTTTTTTAAATTTACCTCGCCGATATTGCAATTTGCGGCGATCTCGCGAACGCAGAGATTGCGGTGCAGATTCTTTTCCAAAAATCTGACGACGGCGGCATAATTTTTTGCGGATTGCGAGGTATGCCCGCGCTCTCTCTCGGTGTCGGCGGTCAGCGCCCGCAAAAGAAAAAGCTCCAGCCTTTTGACGGCGATCGCCGCCCCGACCTCGCATCCGTCACGGATTTTTATGGCGTAGGATTTCTGCATATCAAATGCCGTTTCGATCTCCTTTAAAATAGAAAGCGGCTCGCTCGGATCACGGATCTCGAAGATCTGCGATCGCGGCAGAGGAAGATGCTTGGCGCAAAAAGTAAAGATCACAATGCTCGCCTCGTTTTTGGCGCTCCAGAGATTATGGAATTCATTCGGCGGGTGCAGGATCGCCTGTCCCTTTTTCAGATAGAACACGTTTTTTTCGGCGGTGACGCCGATCTCTCCCTTTGTCACAATGACGATCTCCCAAAAGTTATGAGATTCGCCGCCGTAACGGTAGTCACTGTCGCGCGTGGCGGCGAATGCAGTGTAAAGCGCGGTCAGCTCAAGGTTCTCGTTAAAATTGACGTGTGGACGCATTTTTTTGTTCTCCATGATACAAAAATATAGATTTTCTACATTTTTTTGTATAGAAATTCACTTTCGAGTATGTTATTATGATAACAGAACGCGAAAGCGTTGTCAAGATATCAGGAGGTTTTATGATGTTAACCTTTGCAGTGCTGGGGTTTGGCGCCCGCGGCAGAAATTACACGAATATCATCAAGGAGCTGCAAAAAAACAGCGTGCTTGCCGTGTGTGACAATGACAAGGCGCGTCTTGCCATTGCCAAGAGGCTTCACGATCTGCCCGAAGAGATGCTGTTCACCGACGAGGATGCGTTTTTCTCTAAGGGAAGGCTGGCGGACGTTTGTATCGTGTCCACGCAGGATGCCCAGCATTACGTACACGCCCTTAAGGCGCTGGCGGTGGGGTACGATCTTTTGCTGGAAAAGCCCATTGCCACCAAGGAGGAGCACGTCCTGGAGATCTATCAAGCCGCAAAGCGCTTGGGAAGAAAGATCTATGTGTGCCACGTTTTGCGCTACACCCCGTTTTTCAGCGCCATCAAAAGGGAGATCGCTTCGGGGAGATACGGCCGCGTTTCCACCGTGAATCTGACGGAGCACGTGGGCTATTGGCATCAGGCGCACAGCTATGTGCGCGGCAACTGGAGAAATACAGCCGAAAGCTCCCCTATGATCGTTGCAAAATGCTGTCACGATATTGATATTCTGATCTGGCTTCTTGGCGATCGCGTCAAGGCCGTCTCCTCGCAGGGCTCGCTCCGTCTGTTCAAGCGCGAGAATCAGCCCGAGGGCGCGGCGGATCGCTGCACGGAATGTCGGTACAGAGATGCTTGTGTATACTCGGCGTATACGTATTACGTGAAAAACCGTTTGGAAAAAGGCAAGCTCAATTGGCCTCTCGACGTGCTGGTGAACGATGTTACGCGCGAAAACGTGATGGAGGCACTGGAGAAGGGACCTTACGGTCGCTGTGTTTACGCATGCGACAACACCGCCGTGGATCACCAGGTCACCAACTTTTTGTTTGAAAACGGCAGTACCGCGCATTTGACGATGACTGCGTTTAATCAGATCAGCCGCCGTGATATTTACGTGCATTGTGAATTTGGCGAGATCAGCGGAAGCATGGCAGACAATAAGCTGCATTGCCGCGTATTCGGCGAAGAGGAGAGCATCATTGACGTTGCCGAGCTTTCCAAGGAATGCTCGGGCTACGGACACGGCGGCGGCGACTATTTCCTCATCAAGGACATTATTGCCGAAAGCGTGGGGGAAGAAACGCTGGGGCTGACCTCTATCGAAAACTCGGTGGAAAGCCACCTTGTGGGCTTTGCGGCAGAGCGCTCCCGCCTTGCCGAGGGCGAGCTGCAAAAAATTCAATATTGATACGCTTGCAAACACCGGCGGAGCCAACCGTGTCGGTTGGCTCCGCCGGTGTTTTTTTGATTGCTTTTTATGGGTTTGTGTCAGTTTTGCGGCTTTGGCAAAAACATATAACAAAACAAAAGTGCAACTTTTTAAAATAAATAGTTCTTGTGTTTTTTCTTTGATGTGATATACTGAAACAAAGAAATTCTGTCAGCTCTAATAGCTTTGACTTGAACAGAGCAAGGAGGAGAAGGATGCGAAAGCTTTACGTACCCATTATGGTAGATCCCACTCATGATAAGCAGACCTTTTCGGAAGATTTTAAAAAGCTTGGTGTGAATCATCTTTTTCTACACACGGGAGCGCGTTTCCCGTTGCTTGACGAAAAGCAAAAGCAGTTTCATTATGAAACCTTGCAAAAAGCCCAAGAATTTTATACACAGCATGGTTACGAGTGTGGTGTGTGGATCAGCACGCTCGGCTATGGAGGTCCACTGTTTTCCGATGCCACAGACACGGGAGAGCTGACACAGATCCGTTCTATTGTGGGAAAGAACGGCGGGGATGCAATCTGCCCCTTGGACGAGCGTTTTGTTGCGTCGGTTGAGGATATTGTGCGTGAGCTTGCCCGTCATGGGGCGCGCATGATCATGCTGGATGATGAGCTTTGTCTTTCGGTGCGCCCTGGACTCGGTTGTGCGTGTGATCTGCATCTTGCCGAGTTTTCCCGCCGCATGGGCGAGGAGGTCGGCATTGAGGGCTTGCCCGAAAAATTGTTTGTGGGCAAAGGCAATGCTTACCGACGCACGTGGCTGGATATGCAGGGCGATACCCTGCGTAATTTCTGCCGCAGACTTCGTGCCGCGGTGGATGGCGTAGATCCCACCGTGCGCATGGGCTTTTGCGCGGGATATACCTCTTGGGACACAGAGGGCGCGGATGCCATTGAGCTGACCTACATTTTAGCGGGGAAGACCAAGCCCTTCCTGCGCTTTACCTCTGCACCCTACTGGTATCATGCTCAACGCTTCGGCGAGCTGCCCCTGCCCAGTATGATCGAGTTTGCGCGCATACAAGCCGCATGGACGGAAAACGAGGAGATCGAGGTCTTTACCGAATGCGATACCTATCCGCATGACCGTTTTCACACTCCGCTTGCACATATCGAGTGCTTTGATATTGCGACAATGCTCACCAAAAATGTTGGTGTGCTGAAGTACTTTTATCATTACCCTTGCCAGCCCGCCGCGGAGCGCGGATATGTCAACGCACATCTCGCCGCCGCAGAGGATGCCAAGCAGCTGCAGGAAATTTTCTATAGTATGCCCGAGACAGGCGTGAGAGTTTACGAGGAGATGCACAAGCTGAAGGATGCAACCTTGCCTTCCACGTTTGATCGCGTCAAATCGGAAAAGCTGATCATGAAGAAATATGCGTTTTCCGAGGCGCAGATGATGCTTTCCGTGAACGCTGTTCCTACTGTATATACAGGGGATGGGCTCTGCGGCATCGCGTTTGGTGAAAATGCAAAATATCTGCCTGAAAGCGCTTTCAAAAAAGGCTTGATTTTAGACGCTACCGCGGCGGAAATTCTGCAAGCGAACGGTATTGATGTCGGATTGCGCTCCTGCAAGCCCCTCACCATGGGTGTTTTGGAGGATTTTGAAGGGGAGCCCTATCCTATTTCCGTTTATTGGGCAAGCGACCTTTTGGAACCGGAGCTTGCCGACGGAGCAAGGGTGCTCAGCAGCTTCGTTTCCTCTGATTTTGAAAAGGAGCCGCGCCGTCGTGTCCCCGCCGCCTATCTTTATGAAAATGCAAGCGGACAGCGCTTCCTTGTGTATGCCTTCCGCGCAGAAGGTCAGGTCGAAAAATCCGGTATGTACTGGAGCTACCTGCGCGGCAAGCAGATCATGCAGGCGATTCCGTGGCTTGGCGGCAAGGAATTGCCCGCACAATGCTTTGGAAATCCTTATCTGTACTGCCGTTGTAATGAAACGCAGGGTGCAGTTGCGGTTGCTTATTTCAATTGCACCGTAGACGGCATTGCCAAAACCGAGGTGAAATTTGCTCGCGCCGTCAAAAATGTGAAAATCATCGGCGGCAGGGGTGCACAGCTGAATGAAACCACCGTGCAGCTGCAAAATGTACCTGCCTACGGATACGTTGCCGTTTGTGCCGATTACATCTGATCCAATACGAAGCAAGCCTCGCGCCATGAAGCGAGGCTTGCTTTTAATTTACATTTTGTTCATGTGTTTTGGAGAAAGACATGCTATAATAAAAACAATTATGAAAAGAAAGGAGTTGGTTTTGTGGATCCGCTACCCCGAAGTTGGCCCGAAGAGGGAAGCTTAAGTGTTGAATATTCTCGTTTCAATAATCCCGTGTGTCCGTCCTACGGTCGAGTGCTTCTTTGCTGATAGCACGCCGATAGAACACTACACACAGTATTGATTATTGATTTTAAGGAGAATATTATGGTTATCGTAAAACAACTTTTATTGCAATTTGTACTTATCCTGCTAAACGCACTGTTTGCGGCAACGGAGCTGGCAATGGTGTCCATTAACGAAAAAAAGGTACGCGCACAGGCAGAGGACGGCGACAAAAAGGCGAAAAAGCTGCTCAAGGTCATCGAGGACCCGAACAAGTTTCTTTCCGCGATCCAGGTCGGTATCACGCTGGCGGGCTTTTTGGGCTCTGCGTTTGCGGCGGATACCTTCGCCAACATGCTGACCGAAGCCATGGTCACACGCTTCAATGCTGCAGCGTACCAGGGTGTTATCAATACGGTCTCGGTCGTCCTGATCACGCTGATCCTTTCCTATTTTACGCTGGTGCTCGGCGAGCTTGTGCCCAAGCGCATTGCGATGAGGCACAAGGATAAGCTGGCGCGTGCTATGTGCGGCATCATTTCGGGGCTGACAACCGTGTTGAAGCCCGTGATCTGGTTCCTTGCGGTTTCCACCAACGGCGTTTTGCGTCTGTTTGGTATTGACCCCAACGAAAAAGAGGAGTCGGTTTCCGAGGAGGACATCGTGATCATGCTGGACGCGGGCGCGGACGAAGGGACGCTCAAGCAGGATGATATCGAATACATCAAAAACGTTTTCAAATTAGAGCATCGCTCCGCGGCGGATATTATGACGCTGCGCAGTGCGTTGGTTGCCGTTCCCAAGGATATCGAAAAGGAACGGCTCGTTGCTCTTATCGAGGAGGAGGGCTACTCCAGAATCCCCGTATATGACGAGGATATTGATCATATCATTGGCATTTTGCACGCAAAGAACTATTTGCTGAAGCATAACACCAAGGATTTCAAGATCGAGGACGTGCTGATCGCCCCCGAGTTTGTGCCTGAAACGGTGCGGCTTGACGCACTTTTCAAGGATATGCAGAAGAACCGCACGCACATGGTCGTGGTGCTCAACGAGTACGCCATGACGCTTGGTGTGGTCACCATGGAGGATATCATCGAGGAGCTTGTCGGTGAGATCTTCGACGAGGCGGATGATGAGGCAACCCACGTCTTCCTTCCCGATGGTGAGAACGCCTATCGCTTACAAACAGGTGTTTCCGTGGATGAATTCTTTGAGTTTTTCTCATTGGATAAGAACGAGGAGATCGAATCCACCACGGTGAACGGCTGGCTTGCCGAGCAGTGCGGCAATATTCCCGAGGTTGGGTATGCGTTTGATTACGAAAACCTTTCCATCACGGTGACCGAGGCGGATGAACAGCGAACCTGTGAGGTGCGCGTGGAGGTTCATGAGCTTCTTAACGAGGAGGGCGAGGCAAACGCGGAAAACGAGAAGGAAAAAGAATTCGTTCAATAACGGAATGAGGGCAGGCAACACGCCTGCCCTCATTAAATTATATTCGCGTGCACGCGCGCATGCGTACTGTTGGCTTGCGCTTTTTAAACAAATGATACAGCGAAAAAAAGAGCTAATTTGGTCTTTTTGCAAGAAAACGCAAAAAATGCCAAAAAAGTGTTGACAAAAAAAGGAGACCGTGATAGAATAATGAGGTCGCCGCGAAAAAGCGGCGGTAAAAATGGTCTTTGAAAATTGAACAGTAAGAGATGAAGTATAAAGCATGCAAGTGCG
>CAZOFQ010000063.1:0-9216 GCA_964579105.1 uncultured Lachnospiraceae bacterium | reverse complement strand
CGGGAATCGAACCCGCGGCATCAGCTTGGGAAGCTGAGGTTTTACCATTAGACTACGCCTGCAAACATCAGTATTATATACGAAAAAAAGAAGTTTGTCAATGCCAAAACGTAAAAAAACGAAATTTTTAGCCGTCACGCTTCGACAGGGCAGATCGTATTTCGTCCATCAAAATTAGCTTCAATTTTTGCGATCTTTGTTCGTATTTAAGATTTGACAGCTTAAACGCGCACAAGGGAAAAGCTTGTCATAAGGAAAAACAGTTTTTTGCGAGTTTCTGTTTTGATAATTCTGTACTTTTTTTGATGTTCCCTTGAGAAAACGCCGTCTGGAACGAGCAGCGAGAGCATCACACAAGTTTCGCACAAGATTTTTCATTAAAATAAAGGGCCAAAACAGAAAAATTTCAAATATGTCTCGCTCACCAAGAATGATATGACGGTATTTTCCGCACCCCTCGCATAACGCAAGGTCAAAGCTTATTTCAAAATCGAGGTCTGTTGCATTTGTTCCGTTTAATTCGTTCCAGCGGTTCAAGCAAAATTCTGCCATACAGTCACCTCCTTTAATAATATTATAGGTCAATTTCACCATAATTGCAATAGGGAAAATTGACATAATTAAGATGAGGTGATAAAAATGAGCAGACTTAAGGAGCTACGCAAGGAAAAGGGATATACGCAAGTGAAAATACAAATGATGACGGGTATCGATCAAAGTGATTATTCTAAAATTGAAAGCGGAAAACGGTATTATACCTATGACCAGTGTAAGCGCTTGGCAATTGCATTGGAAACCAGCATGGATTATCTGGCAGGGCTGACGGATGAAAAATCTCCGTACCCAAGAAATAAATAAAGGCGTTTGATTTTCAAACGCCTTTATTTTATTAAAACCTTCTCACATACCCGCAGCGGCGGCAGAGCTCCTCGGCGGCGCGGTGCACCGTGAAGCCGTCGTAGATGGCGCGGGCGCGCGGCGTGGCAAGAATTTCGCGCAACGGGGTATCAAAAAGATTGCCGAGCGCAAGGTGCCCCTCCGCGTCCAGACAGCAGGGCACGACCGTGCCGTCACACAGCACACCGACCTGGTCGCGCAGGGCGTGGCAGAAGATGGGGGTGTCCGCATCCGCCTCGTGGGCGGTGGGATCGGGCCATTCAAAATGCTTGCCCCACTCCAAAAACACCTTGTCACGCGAGAGGCGCACGCTGTCGCGGTGCGAGGGAGACCACTGCTCGGGGAACGCCTCGTGCAATTTTTTCAGAATGGAGCCGTTTTCCGTCTCGCCCTCGCCGCCGATGTTCCAAAGACGCAGCACCATAATGCAGCCCTTGGCGGCGGCACGCTTGGCAAAATCAATACACGTGTCAAAATAAGCGGGCTCTGCAAACGCGGCGTTGGCGGCGGGCGCGTGCAGGGAAATACTGATCTTGTAGGGGGGATTTTCCAGCAATGCCTCGCCGTGCTTTTTGAGCAGTGACCCATTTGTGGTGAGGATGGGATAAAAGCCCTTCTCCCAAGCCCGTTTGATAAATTGGGGTAGTAACGGGTGTAAAATCGGCTCTCCCATCAAGTGAAAATACAGGAATTTGATCTCGCCTGCAAGGCGGTCGGTAAGAGCTTCAAACTCTGCCTCGGTGAGAGTGTGCGGCGCGCGCCGCGTGCCGTGGCAAAAGGAGCATTGCAGGTTGCAGCAGTTGGTAATTTCCAAAAATGCTTTATCTATCATAGGCTTCTTGTTATTGCGGTAAGGGGTGGCAATACAGCGCGGGAGAGATCTGCTCCTCGGTGGCAAGAGGATCCTTGCCGCCGTTTTGATAGATCATTTCCACGACCTGACGGCAGACACGCGCATCGCAAAGCTGTGCGGGAGCGTTGCCGATAAAGCCATCCGTGATGGCGCGGTGGTAGCGGAAGGCGGTCTCATATTTGGGGAAGCGGCAGGAGACGTCACCGTTTGCCTCGTTGAACATATGAAGGTGGCGTGTGTGTATGCTGCCGTCTTTTTTTCGCACCGTTACGGGGGATGTGTCCGAAAGCATGCGATCAGGAATGGCAACCATCTCCTCGGCAGTGTGCAGGTAGGTGTTGCGCTCCTGACCCACGCCGCAAAGCAGGATCCTTCCGCCCATTTCGAAAAGCTTGCCGTAGCAGCTCTCGGGTGCAATGGGGCTTGAGATCAGCTCCTCTCCCGCGGCAAACGCAAGCGCCCTTTCCCGCGCGCCGAACACCGCCATGGAGTGCGTCGGGTTTTCGGTGCGAACGGCGCGCGCGTCCCTTGCCGCCAGCTCCGTGAGATAACCGAGGTTACTCTCGGCACATGTCAGATCCAACGTGGGCTTGTTCTTGCCGAGATTGCACCACGTGTGCGTGGGAATGCAAAGCAGTCCGCCCTCGGCGGTGAAATAGCTGATAAGGGTATCCAAAAACGCCTCGGCGCCGCCCTCGAGGTTGCCCACGGAGCGAAGGGAGCAGTGCATCAGCACCACGCTGTCTTGCGGCGCGTGCATTGCCTCCAGCTGTGCGATAATATCTTTTTTTGTGTACATGATGATTCCTTTCGGGTTTTCCTTTGTCGCAATTGTATTCAATATAACACAAATCGGGGCGTTTGTCAATCGCATAAAAAACGTCCGACCGCAGAAGCGGTCGGACGGGAGGTCAGATCTGCTCCAAGCCAAGACCGCTAAGATCTGCAACGGTGTTGGTCTTTTCGGCGTCGTACATCCTCCAGATCACGCGCAGGCTTTGCAAGGCGGCGCGGCCGTTGGTGATGGGGAGCTTTTTGTTGCGTACGCAATCGGCAAAATGCGCGATCTCAAACTGTGTCTGCTTGGAGCGCTCGCCGTCGCGCCTCCAAAGCACCTTATAGTCGCTCATATGCTCGATCTCGCCCGGGATGTGCTCCACCTTGGCGTTATACAGGCGCACCTCGCCTTCTCTGTGAACGTATTCCAGCATGCCCTGCTCGGTGTGCACCTGGAAGGTGGTGCCAAGGCTGGAGCCGCGTGCGCCCCAGGTCGCACCGTGATAGCCGAGTGCGCCGTTTTCAAAGGCGAAGCTTGCAATGCTGGTGCCCTCACGCATCATCCAGGGCGTGCCGACCTTTGTGCCGAAGTGCGTGCCCTTGGTGGGATTGCCGAGAAACCAAAGCAGAATGTCCACGTAGTGACAGCCGTGGCTGAAGAACTGTCCGCCGCCAAGACGGGCGGTAGCGCCCCAGCCCGGATGCTCGTCAAGCGGCCATTTTTCGCCCGTGAGCTGCTCCGTCCAGATGGACATCTGCATGATGGCACCGTATTTGCCGCTGTCCAGCTCCTCCTTGAGCTTCACAACGCCCTCCCAGAAGCGAACAGGGTAGGCGCACATCAGCGTTACGCCTTCCTTTTCGCAGGTCTCGATCAGGGAGAGGCACTCCTCCTCGGAGTTGCAAAGAGGCTTTTCCATCAACACGTGCTTTTTCTTTTTGGCAAAGAACATGCCGCATTCGTAATGAAGATCATGGGGCAGTGCGACCAGCACGGCGTCCACGTAGTCTACCATGTCACGGTAATTGGTGGTAATGTAGGCGTTGGGAAAGATCTCTGCCACGTCCTCGGCGCGCTCGCGCAGCGTGTCGCACAGAGCAACGATCTCTACCTCTTCCATCGCGGTAACGGCTTTGACGTGCGTTTTCATCATGCCGCCGCAGCCGACAAGTCCAAGTCTCAATTTTTCCATAGCAGGTGTTCCTTTCTTGACTTTCTGATTTCCTTTTGTTATAATAGGCTCATGCCTTACCTGTATTGTAGCACGAAAGATTTGCTCGGTCTTTGTACAAACGGGTAAAAAATTTGCAGCATCGGCTCACGAAGGGCAGGGAAGCGTTGCATGAAACGACATAAAACCGAATTGTCCGCACTCTTTTGTGTGAGTGCGGCAGTGACCTTCTATCATATTGATTTTGGGAAAAGCCAACGCTATTACGGCGGAGATTGGCACGACTTTCCCGAGCTGCTTTACGTGGAGCGCGGCGAGCACACGCTGCTTGTGGACGGCGAGCGCTTTGAGCTGTGCGCGGGGCAAGCCATTCTTTTTGCGCCAAATGCCTATCACGTGGGAACGGGCAAGCCCAGCAGTGCCGTGGTCAGTATTGTCAGCTTTGAAACGGATTTCACGCATTTGCACTCGGTTTGCAATCGCGTGATCACGCTGAACGATACACAAAAGCGGCAGCTTTCCGCCATCGTAACGCAGGGTGCGGAGCAGTTTTGCAAGGTGCAAAGGGAAAGCGGCGAGCAGGGGATGATGGTGTGTGAGGGCGTGCCGCCGCTGGAGCTGATGAGGCTGAAAAACAGGCTGGAGCTGCTTTTGATAGACCTGTATACGGGGATCGCGGCATATGCTTCCACGACGCAGACAGCATCCAATCAGGGCAATTTCCGCGCGGAGGAGCTGCAAAAAATGACCGCCTTTTTGCGCGAGCAGCTGCATCGCAGTCTTACGCAAGAGGAGATCGCCGCATATTGCAAGGTCAGTGTTTCCAAGCTCAAAAGGCTTTGCCGCGAGCAGCTCGGCTGCGCGCCCATGACCTACTTTCTTGCCATGAAGGTCGGTGAGGCGAAAAAGCTGATCCGCGAATCCTCGCTGAACTTCACGCAGATCGCGGAACGCTTAGGCTTTGGCTCCATTCACTACTTTTCTAGATTTTTCAAGGAAAAAACAGGGCTTACCCCCTCGCAATACGCGCGCTCGGTTTATACAAAATAAAAACGGACACATCATCAGAGGGAGCTCCCTCTGATGATGTGTCCGTTTGTTTGGATGAATTGTAAGCAGTAATGTTATAAATGGAATTGCCTATATTAGATGAAGCGAAGTTAGACAGTCGCTTTCACGATAAGCGAATCGTGCTTGTGTTATGTGTTTGAATTTTGCTGCTTGGCACGGAGGCTTGCCTGCCTGCGGCGTTCTCTTGCGAGCTGCTTTTTGTGGGCGCGCTCCTCCTCAATCAGTCGGATGGCAAGATCAATGCTGCTGAGAACCACCTCAACTGCGGCAGCATTTTGCACCTTAATGACGGTGGCTGCTTCCTTGATGGAAATCTTACTTTCGCTGATGCGGTTGTGAAAATCGCGGTTGATCATCACAAATTCGCAATGTAGGATGCCGCGCCTGATACGCAGACGAACGATACGGGCGGAGCCAAGCTTATACTCCTTGTAGCGTTGATTTTTTACACATTTGCTACCCTCCTTGGCGGCAGCATATGCGGAGATCTGATCGTAAAATTCCTTCTGCTCGTCGTTGAGCTCTGCGTATTGCTCCTCAAGCGTGCGGCGCTGCGTGGTAGAAAAGCTTACCGTTTCCTCGGCGTCGGCGATATGCCCCTCCTGTACCTTGATGGCATCCTTCTCAAGCGCGATAGAGGTCTCGGTGAAGGGGAGCTCCTTGCTTGCGCTCTCCGTTTTCGCACATTCCAAAGCGGCAGGGAGAATAGCGCTTTCCGCGATATGGGCAGAATGGATTTTCTCGCTCATGGTCTCCATTTTTGCGCGCTCCTCGGCGATTGCGGCAACCATGGCGGCGCGTATCTCACGGTCTGCCTCAATGCGTGCGCGCTTGCTGTTTCCTTTCTCTCTTACGATTTCTCGCAAAACGGAAAAGGTCGAAAAAATAGTCACAACGCTGACTATCGACAAGAAAAGAATAAGTACAATGTCCATCTTATTTCCTTTTTATTTACACATCAAAGTAATTTTTTTCTTTTTTTCAAAAATGACCAGGCGCCCAGAACAATGTTATTGCTTGTGAGTGCTGTGCCCGCAACAATGGAGGAAACAGTCAAAGCATCAACGCTTTTACCCGCGTCCTCTTCATCCTCGCTTGCAGAGGCTTCACTCTCGGGCTCATTTTCCGTAGCGGATGCCTTTGCGCCAAGGGAATTCCAGGTCAGACCGTTATCGTAGGAAACCTCCCACTCGTACGTGGTGCTGTTGATGCGAATGAGCGGCGTAATGCCGTTTGCACCGTCTGTGCCATCCGCGCCGTCTGCGCCTGCATTGCCGTTTGCATTGACGCCCGTATCCGTTTCGCCGACCCACCAGCTTCCGTTTTCACCGATGTGGGGGATATACCCCATGGCGGCGTCGATCGCCTCCTGCTTGGCGGCGTTGATCGCTGCCAAAAGCTCTTCCTTCAGTGCCTCGTCGGCTGCGCCATAGGCAGCCTCCAAATTGGCAATGGCAATCTGCAGCGCCTCGATGCTCGCGGACACGGTAGCGGCATCTGCCTTGTCTTCCAGTGCGGTGCTCAGATCGTTGATGGCGGTATCGAGCGCATCCTTGAGCGCCTTGATCTCGCCGTCGTAATCTGCGAATCGCGCGTACAGGGTCATGCTTGCGGTGATGGCTATGTCAAAGTCGTGCGGCACGGTGAAGGCGTCATCGTCATACCAGCCCATGAAGATCATGCCTTGGATAGTTTTTGGAATGGGATATGCAAGGGAGGGCTCGAACAGTCTGATCACCTCATCGGCGATGCCCTCGCCGTAGCGAAGGGTAATGATGTAGCAGATAGGAAGGGTCATGATTTGCGCATCGCTGTCGCAGTACGTAATATCCGTCGGCTTTTTCACGATGCTGATATCCATGCCGTACCACGTATCCTGCACAGTCAGCTCCCCTGCCGCGTCTGCGGTAAGGTCGGTCGAGCTACCGTTGCACGTAACGGTATACTGCGCTTCGGGCACAAGGTCAATGATCTTATTGGGCTTTTCAAAGGAGCCTGTCGGTGTCTGCTCGGGTGTTTTCAAAGCAAAGTTTGCCTGAATGGCGGAATATTGGGAAAGATCGAGGAGGCAGGTCGTTTCGGTGCCGATCACCTCATCACCGTCGGTCCAGCTTACAAAATAATAATTTGCACCGGGGGTGGCGATCAAGGCGGCCTTGCCTGCCTCGTTGGAGGCTGTCGCCTGAATAGCACCGCCATCCTCTACGTTTTTGGAAACGGTGATCGTGGAATAGCTGCGTGTTACAACACCGTCAGAGACCGTTTCGGTATAAACGGCAATTTGACCGTCCGCTTGGGCGATGACAGACCATGCGGGGGCGGTGCCCTCGGCAAAGCTCACAGACAGCTCGCCGTCCTTGGGAAGAATCAGCTTACCCTTAAAGCTACTGCCCGTCATATCAAGCTCGTTTACGTAAACGGTGATGTTACCACCGGGATTCTTTGTCATGGCAGTGTTGATATCGCTCCAGTAAAGACCGTTTGCGGCGGCACTGCTATACTTTAAGTAGGAGCTCCAGGCATCATAGGTCGTGGATGCCTGATACGCAGTGTCGGGAGCTGTAATGACAGAACCGCCAACAACAAGATAGCCCTCGGCATCCACATACATCCCCGTGTCATATTTGCTTATTCCCGAGCCAACAGCAAACTTGCTTGCGGCATCGGCAGTCAGAAATTGGAAGCTTTTAAAACGACCGCCGCTGAACAAGCGGTACGAGGTCTGATCCCCTGTGGCGTTAATAGACTTATGGAAGGTGCCGCCCGATATCGTCAACTTGCCCTTGGTTACGACTACGGGTGCATTGAAAATGCCGCCGCTGATGTCGACATGGGGGGCGTTGGTGCCGGCATTGCTACTGTAAACGTTGATGGCGTAGCTGCCGCTGAACACACCGCCGTTGATCTGAATGATGGGGCGGTCTTGTGCCGTGCCGGTCTTTCTGTAATAGATGCAGGACTTGCCCGTGGCAACGATGCTGCCGGGGTTGGTCGCATCTGCATGTATGACCAGCGCGTAGGTGGAGCCTGTGAGATTTCCTGCCGTGACCTCCAGCGCGTGCTTGCCGCTGGCAGCGGTCAGTGTATAGGTGCCAAGATTCAGGGTGTGCTTTTCTGTGGATTTTATCTGCACGACATCGCTCAGCGTTACGTCCGCAAGAAGCGTCAGCTCGGTGTTGTTTGTCCAGTTGGCAACCGCTTCGTCAATGCTTTCGTACTTGGTGTTACCGACCTGCGCGACGTATGTTGGTTCCTCCTGTGCACCTGCGAGGATGCCGAAGCCGAAGATCAAACCGACCAATGTCAAAGCTGTCAAAAGCACTTTGAGTATACTTCTTTTCATATTTTTCTCCTTTTCTCCTTTTCTTTTTTCTCACATTCGCGCTTCGCTGAGCTTGCCACGAGTTGACGGGCAGAATAACGATCGTCGCAGACTTTCGGGACAGAAGGCGTTGTGTAGCGAATATTATTATAGCACTATAAGAATAAATTGTCAAGCCTATAAGAATAATTATCAAGGGAGGTTTGTGATATTATAATCTTATAAGACTAACAAAAGGGGGGGGAGACCATGGATGTTGGAAAAAGACTGATTGATCTGAGAAAGCGATGCGGCTTTACGCAAAACGGCTTGGCAGAGCGAGCAGGTGTATCGCAAACACATTTGCGGCGTGTTGAGCGCGGCGAGGCGGATATTACCATCGGTCATCTTCAGCTTTTGTGTGATGCCATGAGCATTTCTGTTCAGGAATTTTTCAGAGAAGAGGCGAATGCGGATGAGATCTCCGCAGCTTTTTCTAAGCTTTCCCCTAAGCAGAAAATACTCCTGCTCGCATTTCTTGAAAGCTTATAGATCTTCTTTTCTTGATTTGTAATGCTATGCCGCGTATTGTAGAAATGCAGATCGCCTTGCCTGCGATATTCCAAATACTTATTGCAGCCCTCCTCAAGGGTCGGTGTCGCTGCCGTCATTTTCGGCGATCCTCTGTTTAAATAAAAATAAATCGGACACATCATAGGGGCAAAAGCCCAAAATGATGTGTCCGACTTTTTTGTGTTAAATTTTGCGTGATCGGATTTTACAATGCCTTACAAAAGCCTCGAAAGACGGCAAAATCAAGCAATTACTTGTAGCTTTCCTCGATCGCCACGGCGACAGCCACGGTCATACCGACCATGGGGTTGTTGCCTGCGCCGATCAGACCCATCATCTCAACGTGAGCAGGCACGGAGGAGGAGCCTGCGAACTGTGCGTCGCCGTGCATTCTGCCAAGCGTGTCGGTCATGCCGTAGGAAGCGGGACCCGCAGCCATGTTATCGGGGTGCAGGGTACGGCCCGTGCCGCCGCCCGATGCAACAGAGAAGTACTTCTTGCCGTTCTCCTGGCACCACTTCTTGTAGGTGCCTGCAACGGGGTGCTGGAAGCGGGTGGGGTTGGTGGAGTTA
>CAZOFQ010000062.1:0-9739 GCA_964579105.1 uncultured Lachnospiraceae bacterium | reverse complement strand
TAGTGCTACAACTTTATATATCTATTGTCGAAACGCTTGCTTCTATTATACATATGATGGTGAAATAATATCATTTTCGAAAGGAGTCATACGATGGCTGAACAAAACACAGCGTATTTAAGCAATAACGGTGAGTACACTACCTTTTCCTTCGGCGGTCGTTCTCTCATTTTCCTTACCAGCAAAAGTCTTGAACGCTGTATGAGTGTAAATTATCTCCATTTTTCCGTCGACCTTTTTCTTTGTTTATTACGCCCCAAAATTTTTGGGGTGCGAAAATGATAAAAACAAGCCCTGTGTATCTCAAAAAAACGGATACGCAGGGCTTGTTTTTTGACCACATGCTTGACCACTTCGAGAATTGAACTACATGGAAGCAGTAGTCCGCGAGAGCACGAAAATGTACGGTTTGGTTGACAGAATGGCACTAAAAACCACTAAACGATACTGGAAAAACATAAAAATCGGTCTTGGGGTAAAGGCAGACCGCGACGGCTTTACGAGAGCAATAGAGTTTTTTCGACATATCGAGGTTGTGTACATTTTAATTCCGCGAATTGCATTGATTTATTTGATAAGGTGTGTTATAATGAAGCCGTGGTAAGCACCTTGAACGCAGCGATAAAATGCCTCGCGTTCGGAAAGGATCGTTATGGTTACACGCATCAACGGCAAAAACATCGTAACGCCGCAAGGGATACTTGCGGGATTCGTTTATATGAGGGGCAAAAAGATCTCCGCGGTAACCGAGGAGACCTTGCCGTTCGATCGTGAGATCGATGCGGGAGAGGGCTTCGTGCTTCCCGGGCTCATAGATCTGCACACGCACGGTGCTGTAGGCTTTGATTTTTGCGAGGCGGATTCCGACGGCATTCTCGCCGCGGTGGAATTCCATCTGCAGCACGGCACGACGGCGATTCTGCCGACGGTAACCTCCTCCACCTACGAAAATACCTACCGCGCATTGGAAAGCATAGAAAAAGCAATGCGCGATCCCCGCTTGGGCGCATGCATTTTGGGCGTCCATCTGGAGGGGCCTTACTTTTCTCCCGCGCAATGCGGAGGGCAGGATCCTTCCGTGATAACCGCACCCGTTCGCGGGGATTATGAAAAGCTGATCGCACGCTTCGGCTCGATCATCAAGCGTTGGGACTACGCGCCCGAGCGCGACGAAGGAGGAGAATTCTGCGCATATTTGAAGGCACACGGCATCCTCCCCTCCGCAGGTCACACAAACGCCGTATACGACGACATGTGCGTGGCACGAAAGAACGGCTGCTGCCTCGTCACACACCTGTATTCCTGCACCTCCACGATCACGCGTGAAATGGGCTTCCGCCGTCTGGGAGTGACGGAATGTGCCTATCTTTTTGACGATATGTACATTGAGATCATCGCAGACGGCAAGCATCTCCCGCCCGAGCTCCTGCGGCTGATCTTCAAGCTCAAGCCCCATGACAAGATCATCGCCGTGACCGACTCGCTCAAGGTCGTGGGCGAGAAAAAAACACACTCCAACGTCGGCGCAACACCCTGCATCGTTGAGGATGGCGTGTGTAAGCTGCTTGACCGTTCCGCTTTTGCGGGCAGTGTCGCCACTACGGATCGCCTCTTGCGCGTTTGCGTCGAGGAGGCGGGTCTTGACATCACCGAAGCAACGCGCGTTTGCGCCACAAACGCCGCACAGCTGTTCTCCCTGAGCAAGGGCGCTCTTTGTGCAGGCGCTGATGCCGACGTTTTGGTGCTTGACCGCACGCTCACCCCGCGTCACGTCTTTCTCGCCGGCAAAAAAATACTGTAAAAACGACCCCGTTTGCTCTTCTTTTTGGCAAGCGGGGTCATTTTTATGGCTTGGAGCTTGAGGGAGAGAACCCAAAATACCGAAGGTAAGCACGGTAAAAGGTCACGTAATTGGGAAATCCGCATTCCGCATACACGTCCGTCGGCTTTTCGCCGCTTACGATCCTTTGATGTGCCAGCAACACGCGCTTATTGCGGATATATTGCATGACGCCGAGATTCAGCTCCTTCTTAAAGAGATGGCTGACGTAAGAGGGAGAGAAGAAGGTGCTTTCACACACATCCTCGATCCGTTGGATCTTGGTCAGATTCAAGTGAATGTGCTCCACGATCCTTTGAAAATTATCCTTTGCGGTTTCCGTTACGGCAACCATATTTGCCGCAGCATCGAGCGAGAGCAGCACAGTGTTCAGCATCGCACGGCAGATCTCCCGCGTATGCTCCGCAGGAGCATGCTCCAGCAAGGGCTGAAGCGAGGAAAGCAAGGAAAGCACGGGGGCGGCATCCCGCAAGGAAAAATACTCTCCCCTTTCGAGCAAGGCGTCCAAAGCCTCGCCTTTGGTGAGGTGCTCCGGTGTAAAATTAAAGCAGAAGCGACGGTATGGCGCTTTCAGGATCCTTCGCACAAAGTGATACTGGGCAGGACGTATGAGAAGCATATCCCCTTCCTTGAGCATGTAGTAGCGGTTTTCAACCGCATATTCCAGCTCCCCCCGTTCGATCAGCAGCAGCTCATAAAAGGGATGAATGTGCTTTTTCAGCCTCGTCTTATCCATCTTGGCGTATTCCTTGTGCGAAAAGAGCAGCTCTTCAAAATTCGCAGAAAAATCCATCATGCTCTCAGTATAGCATACTTCTCACTCTTTTGCAAGCAGAAAATGTAATGTTTTGTGCTGATTTTGTTATTTACTTAAAAAAATTTACACTATATAATAAATTATAATGATATAAAAAGGAGTCATTTTATGCTGAAGCAACAATTTTTCAAAGAGAAATTGCAGGTAAAGGTGTTTGAGAACCGTACCGCAATGGGCATTGATGCCGCCGCAGACGTGGCACGCACCATGCGCACGCTTCTGCGTGAGAAGCCCACGGTCAACATGATCTTTGCCGCCGCACCCTCGCAATCGGATTTCCTGCGCGCATTGCGCGAGGAAAAGGCTATTGACTGGAGCCGTGTCAACGTTTTCCATATGGACGAATATATCGGCATTTCCATTGAGCAGAGCCAGAGCTTTGCAAGATTTGTGAAGACTTACGTCGCAGATCCCTTCTCTGTCGGCGCGTTTTACCCCCTGAACGGTATGGAAAAGGACATTTTCTCCGAATGTGCGCGCTACACGGCACTGCTGGAGCAATACCCCACGGATATCGTGTGCATGGGCATCGGCGAGAACGGCCACATCGCCTTCAACGACCCATGGGTGGCAGATTTCAAGGATCCTGCCGCCGTCAAGCCCGTAGAGCTGGATGCCATGTGCCGACAGCAGCAGGTCAACGACGGCTGCTTCCCAACGCTTGAGGACGTGCCCACGCACGCTATGACGCTGACCGTGCCCACACTGGTGAAGGCACCGCATCTGTTCTGCATCGTCCCCGCACCCACCAAGGCAAATGCCGTGCGCGAAACGCTCTGCGGCGAGATCGACGAGCACTGCCCCGCCTCGATCCTTCGTACGCGCAAGGGCGCCGTTCTTTACCTTGACAGCGACAGCGCTGCCCTGCTTTAAGATCAAATTTGTAATGATATGTACAAAATTCAATATTGACGCGCACGGCGTGCGCGTGTTATAATGAATCTGTACCCCAACAAAAAAGAAAGGATGCACCCCTTATGAAAATGACCTTTCGTTGGTATGGCGAAAAAGACTGCATACCGCTGAATCACATTAAGCAGATCCAAGGCATGACGGGCGTTGTGACCGCCGTTTACGACGTGCCCGTTGGCGAGGTCTGGCCGCTTGCGCGCCTGCAAAAATTAAAGGCGCTGTGCGACGAGGCAGATCTTGAAATGGAGGTGATCGAGTCCGTTCCCGTGCACGAGGACATCAAGCTCGGTCGTCCCACGCGCGACAAGTACATTGAGGCATACAAGCAAAACATCCTCAACTGCGGCAAGGTTGGCGTGAGGTGCATCTGCTACAACTTCATGCCCGTGTTCGACTGGCTGCGCACCGACCTTTACCTCAAGCATCCCGACGGTGCCACCTCCCTTGCCTATTGCCACGACACGCTGATGAAGCTGGATCCCAAAAATTTGAGCTTACCCGGCTGGGACGAAAGCTACACCAAGGACGAGCTGAACTCTCTGCTTGCCGCGTATGAGGGCATGACGCACGAGAAGCTGTTTGAAAATCTTGTGTATTTCCTGAACGCCATCATGCCCGCTTGCGACGAGGCAGGCATCAACATGGCGATCCACCCCGACGACCCGCCGTGGGATATGTTCGGGCTTCCCCGCATCATCTGCTGCGAGGAGGATTATGAAAGACTCTTTGCCGCCGTGCCCAACAAGCACAACGGCATCACCTTCTGCACGGGCTCGCTCGGCGCAGGGCGCTTCAACGATCTGCCTAAGCTCGCCGCAAAATATGCCGACCGCACCTACTTCGCTCACCTGCGTCAACTGAAGTACACCAACGACATCGACTTTTACGAGAACGGTCACATCACCGAGCGCGGTAATGTGGACATTTACGCCATCGTGAAAGCATTTGTGGAGAACGGCTTCGACGGCTACGTACGCCCCGACCACGGTCGCAACATCTGGGGCGAGGATGCAAAGCCGGGCTATGGGCTGTTTGACCGTGCACTCGGCGGTGCCTACCTCTACGGTCTTTTTGAGGCAGTAGAAAAGGATCTGAAAAAATGAAGATCTTGTTTTTTGGTGACAGCATCACGGACGCCGTACGCGCAAAGGAAGAAAATATCTCCTTCCCCAACACTGCTTACGGTGTAGGCTACGTCATGCAGATCGCGGGGCGTTTGTTTGAAAAAGACCCCACGGGCTACGACATCGTCAACCGCGGCATCAGCGGCAACCGCATCGTAGACCTCTACGCACGCATCAAAAAGGACGTCTGGAACGAGCAGCCCGACCTGCTTTCTATCCTCGTTGGCATCAACGATATCTGGCACGAGGTCATGCGCGAAAATGGCGTAGACCCCGAGCGTTTTGAAAAGGTCTACCGCATGCTGATCGAGGATACGCAAGCACGTCTCCCCAATACAAAAATCATCCTTTGCGCGCCCTTCGTGCTGAAGGGCGCGGCAACCGAGGAGCATTGGCAGGAATTCGTCGAGACCCCCGTTTACGCCGAGATCGTGGAGCGCCTTGCCGAGGAGTACGGGCTCTACTATCTGCCGTTGCAGGCAGCGCTTGACAAGGCAGCCGCGCAGCACGGTAACGCCACGTTTTTGTATGACGGTGTGCATCCCACCGTGCAGGGCGCCACGCTCATTGCAAATGAGTGGCTGGCATTGTTCGATAAAATTCAGAAAGGAAAATACTCAAAATGAAAACACCCTTTAACGTAGATCTTTCGGGCAAGGTAGTCGCCATAACGGGCGCGGGCGGCGTGCTCTGCAGCGAGTTCGCCAAGGCACTTGCCGTAAACGGAGCAAAGGTCGCACTGCTTGATATCAACGAGGAAGCCGCTAAGGCACGCGCCGCCGAGATCGGCGAAAATGCGATGGCTGTAAAGTGCAACTGCCTGGAAAAGGAAAGCATTATTGCCGCCAAGAAAGCCATTAACGACAAGTTTGGCGCGGTCAACTTCCTCATCAACGGTGCAGGCGGAAACAACCCCCGTGCATCCACCGACAACGAGCAGATGACGCCTGACATGGACGGCGTAAAGGATTTCTTTGCGCTGGAGGAAAGCGGACTCAAGTTCGTGTTTGACCTGAACATCACCTCCGCGTTCCTCACCACGCAGGTCTTTGCTCCCGACATGATCAAAACGGGCGGTAACATCATCAATGTTTCCTCGATGAACGCCTTCCGCCCCCTCACCAAGATACCCGCTTACAGCGCAGCAAAGGCGGGCATCAGCAACTTCACGCAATGGCTTGCCGTGCATTTTGCACCCTGCAACATCCGTGTCAACGCCATCGCCCCCGGCTTTTTCGTCACCAATCAGAATCGCGCCCTGCTCTTCAACGAGGACGGCACCCCCACCGCGCGTACGGGCAAGATCCTTGCCGCCACGCCCATGAAGAAATTCGGTGAGGTCAGCGACCTCATCGGGTGCCTCTTGTGGCTTGCCGACGACAACGCCAGCGGCTTTGTCACGGGCACGGTCATCCCCGTTGACGGCGGCTTCTCCGCTTACAGCGGAGTTTGATCATACGCCTTTTAAAAAGGCGTATGATCAAACAGGGGAAGGTGCTTTTTCAGGAAAAGCACCTTCCCCTCTTTCTTTTTGCCCTCGCAAAAAGAAATTCACCCTAACCGAAAACCTTTTTGCAAAAAACAGGCAGAATGAGCAAAACACCCCGAAACGGTATAGAAAAAGCGCACGGTTGACCAACCGTGCGCTTTTTATTTATCCTTCGTACTCCTCTTGAACGAGGTCGTAGCATTTTACACGCCTCATTTTGCCGCTGTCTGCATCAATTTCTTCTACAAGCTCACGACTTGGCTGAAAAACACCTATGTATGCATATCCACCGGGGGTTTTCGCAAACGTAATACGCTTGCTAAAATCATGATAAAAGCAATCATCGGTTTTCCCCCATTCTTCAAAAACCTTTTTGTCTGTAATGGTGTTCCACCAAATTGATTGCAATTTTCTTTCTTCGCTGTCGATCCAGCAATGATGCGCCAAAAACCATGGGCTAAGCCCATGCGCCGCACCCTCGGCGTACAGCTTTTGTTGAGGTCCGAACTTTCCTGCCTCGGCACGATTCCACCCAAATACATCACAGCAAGCAAGAAAAATCTCTTGCGCCCTTGTACCATAACATTTGCCAACTACCAGTTTTTTCTCTTTTAGAATATTTCCATTGCTTAAGCGATAAATACAAGCAGGTCTCTTCTTCTTAGCCGAATCTATCTCATCAAACAGCGGATGGCGAATTTTTTGCGCCTGCTGCACTTTTATGCTTGATTCATCCAAAATCTCAATGGATGAATCCGAATACGGAAAATCATGTATAAACTCGCCAAAACGTGCATATACCCTTACAGGCTTGTTGCCATCCTTGCTTACACTGACGATCGTACCTGTCCCATACTTAGGGTGCCTGATTTTTCTCCCCAATTGAATCACTATTTTCTTTGCTTCTTGCATTGTATTATTTTCCTTTCTTTGCTCTACAAAATAAAATTTCTTTCATCCTCTTGAAACCTCTCGTAATCAAAATACATCCCTACGTTGGGCACTTTTACGATGGGATATCCCATCTCGCGTAGGTATTCCACGTTTCTGCCGACAGTCTTGCGATCGCAGGGGATACCAATCTCATTCAAATAGTCGCAAATGACCGTTTGAGTGATAGGGCGCTCCTTAACAGTCAGCCGAAGCACGTTCAAAATGTACACGATAATCAGCTTTTTCGCAATTTTCTTTTTATTATCCATTTTACACCTCCTCTCATTAACCCCCTCATAAATTATTATACCGAGCGCAGGTGGACAAAACTTTCCCATCAAGCCTAACAAGTCGTTTTGTTTACAAAATATTCATACTTCAAGGTGTCTCCTTTTGCTATGTTATAAATTATAACATATAAATGTGACTTCTGTCAATATATAATAAACATAGATAGTATACAGAGGGAGGCTTACATGAACGATAAATTGATTATCAATAAAAAATCCCTAAAGGGCGAGGACGGTTATAAGACCTTTTCCATTCGCATCAAGGACGAAACTACTGAAAAGCTAAATGAGTTGGCAGCTTCTACAAATCGTTCACGTAACGAATTAATCAATCTTCTTTTAGATTACGCTATCGAAAACTGCGAAGTCAAATAATAAAACACCTCGAAACGGTAAGTGTTTCGGGGTGTTTTTTACGCAACTATAAACATATCGGAATCGCGGGCTGTCGAAGTCGCCAGCCCCTACGTTTTTTGCTATATTTTTGCAACGTACCTCCACGGGCGGTCTCTATCCTCTTTCTCGGCGTAATCAATGCCGACGCGCGGACCTGCCACAAACTCGGGCGGCGGCGTGCCGTCGTCCTCCAACCAAATCCCCGATTCGGGGCATAACGGGGTGCGATTTTGCGCGGTTGTAATACCAAGTGCCTTGGTCACACGCCCCGGGCCGAGAGCGCCCTCCACACCGCGGATCAGCACCGCCTCGGGGTGCCCCTCATCGCCCGTGACGATATTAAGCAGGCTATGGATGCCATAGCAAAGATATACATAGGTCACGCCGCCCGCAAGATAGAGCGTATCGGTACGCGCGGTTCTCCCCTTATGCGCATGACACGCCGTGTCCTCCTCACCAAAGTAGCATTCCGTTTCGATGATACGGCGGCGCTCTATACCGTTCTCGGTACGGCGGCAAAGCCATTTGCCGAGCAACAAGGGTGCAAGCTCGGTGGCAGGGCGCGCAAAATAATCCTTATCCAAAATCATACACTCACCTCTCGTTTATTTTAGCACAGACAGAGGGTTTTGACAAGACCTTCGCGCTCTCCTCTATTTCAACAAAGCGATAACGGATGTTTCTGATTAAAATCCCCTCGTTTGTCGCCAAAACTTCAATCTCACCCGACATTTCCAAGCCAAAAGCATCGCGCAAGCTTTTGGGAATCACACACCTCCCCAAGGAATCTATGGCTATACTCATACCAATCGCTTTCCCTGAATTTTATTCCAAGCTGTTCAAATAAGCATCAATCAAGTCGCAAACCGTTTTGCGCTGCTTGGGCGTGAGCTTCTCCAATTTTTTCGTCAACTCGTCATATACGTGCTCCTTCCCCGTGGGCAACGTATCCCGTAACAAAAAATCTGCCGATACCTCCAGCGCCAAGGCGATCCCCAAAAACACGTCAATACTCGGCGTTTTCAGATTGCGCTCAATCTCGCTCATGTATACGGCACTGATTCCTGCTTTTTCAGCCAATTGATCCTGTGTGAGCCCCTTTGCTTTTCTTGCTTCGCGTATGCGCTTGCTCAAAATCTTACTTTTCATCCCGATCCCCCGTGCTAACAGCATTAGTCTCATGTTTATTATAGAGGGATTGCAGGATGTTTAAAACAAGCAGTAGTTTATATTACATATTATAGTTTTTATTATCCAAATTCTTTTTTCACTCCATCTTCCCCTATCTTCTTGACTTTACGCGCGCGATGATTTATAATATATACTGTATGTTTATAAGGAGGATTCCAAAATGCTCAAGCTCACCGATCACGGCGTGTATCTGGTTGATGGCAAGCCCGCCGCCACCGCCGCGCTTTCCCCTGCTGAGGCGCGCAAGAACACCATCGCCTATTCGATTTTACAAGCACACAACTCCTCTGGCTGTGAGGATAAGCTCAATATCCGTTTTGACGCCATGCTCTCGCATGATATCACCTACGTGGGCATCATCCAAACGGCGCGCGCCAGCGGTCTTACCGAATTCCCGCTGCCCTACGCCATGACAAACTGCCACAACTCGCTTTGTGCGGTGGGCGGCACCATCAACGAGGACGACCACGTATTCGGTCTATCCGCCGCCAAGAAATACGGCGGTATCTACGTTCCCGCCAACCAAAGCGTGATCCACTCCTTTGGACGCGAGGAAATGGCAAAATGCGGCGTGAGTTAATATAACCTGCGAAACAGGACCTCACTACTTAACCCTTGACGATTCCTGCTTGCAGGAGGACGGACGCTTCAAAATGAATCCGCCTATAAGGGCAAAAGAGGACAGAGATGCTCTCGTAGCAGGTCTTCTCGACGGTACGGTGGATATGGTTGCCACCGACCACGCAC
>CAZOFQ010000061.1:0-9741 GCA_964579105.1 uncultured Lachnospiraceae bacterium | reverse complement strand
TGATGGCACAGTCGGGATTGTTTATCCCTGCCGATGAAGGCTCGGAGCTTTGCTTGTTTGATCGCATCCTTGTTGATATCGGAGACGAGCAGAGCATTGAGCAGTCGCTCTCTACCTTTTCCTCTCACATGGTCAACATCGTTTCCATCGTCAACGCGCTCACGCCGCACGCCCTGGTGCTGTTTGACGAGCTTGGCGCAGGGACCGATCCCATCGAGGGTGCGGCGCTTGCGGTGGCAGTGATCGCCGAGGTGCGCCGTGCGGGCGCGCTTTGCGCGGTAACCACGCACTATGCTGAATTAAAGGCGTTTGCGTTAGACACCGCGGGCGTGCAGAACGCATCCTGCGAGTTTGACGTTTCCACGCTGCGCCCGACGTATCGCTTGATCATCGGCACACCCGGCAAATCCAATGCGTTTGCCATTTCCGAAAAGCTGGGGTTGCCCGCCCGTGTGGTGGAGCATGCCAAGGCGCAGATCAGCGGTGAAAACCGCCGCTTTGAGGACGTGATCGAGAAGCTGGAGACTGCTCGCTTGCAAATGGAGAAGGACCGCGAGGAAGCGAAAAGGCTTCGTGAAATGATCGAGGGCAACCGCGCCGCCGCCGAGGCAGAGGCGGAGAAAAAGCGCGCGGAAGCGGAGAGGTTACTGGAAACGGCGCAGGCAAAGGCCGCGGCGCTGGTAGAAAGCGCGCGCGCCTCAAGTGCGTTTGTCTTTGACCAGCTGGAAAAGGTGCGTAAGGAGAGAGAATCCGAGCGACTCGGCGAGCATCTGGATGCCACCAGGCGCGCTGTGCGCGCGCATCTGCGCGAAAATGAAGAGCGCTTCAACCCCGTAGAGGAACGCTCCAATGAGGATTACGTATTACCGCGTCCTCTCAAAAAGGGAGATACGGTATTTCTCGTGGACATTGGTAAGGAGGGCGTGCTGCTGGGAGATCCCGACCGTGGCACCGTGATGGTGCAGGCGGGGGCGTTCCGCACCAAGACCAGAGTAGAGAACCTGCGTCTTGTGGAAAAAACGCGCGAGAAGCAAAAGGATAAAGCAAGGTCCTCCGACGTGCGCACCGTGGTTTCCAGAGATTTTCGCGACGAGATCGATCTGCGCGGGCAAACGGGTGACGAGGCGTGGTTCATGGTGGATAAATACCTCGACACCGCGCTGATCGCGGGCTTTCATACCGTGCGCCTCATCCACGGTAAGGGTACGGGCGCTTTGAAGCAAGCGCTTTGGAAATACCTGAAAAAGGATAAACGCATCGCTGCCTTCCGCATCGGACAGTACGGTGAGGGCGATGGCGGTGTGACCGTTGTAGAGTTGAAATAATGAATAGGCAAAATAAAAGGAGAATCTGACATGAAAAACTTGAAAATGCTTGCCATTGACCTTGGCGCATCCAGTGGACGCGGCATTGTAGGCAGCTTTGACGGCAAAAAGCTGACGTTGCGCGAGAATCACCGCTTTTCCAACGATCCTGTTATGGTAACGGGAAAATTCCGCTGGGATATTCTGCGTATTTTTCACGAGATCAAGCAGTCCATCCGCGAGGTAGAACTTTCGGGTGAAGGGATTGTGGGTATGGGAATCGACACCTGGGGCGTAGATTACGGTCTTTTGGACGCACACGGCGAATTGCTTGCCAATCCCATGCACTATCGTGACACGCGCACGGCAGGGATCCCCGCCGAGATCGAGAGCAAGCTCTCCGCCAAGGAGCTTTACGACATTACGGGTATTCAAACGCTGGATTTCAACACCGTGTTTCAGCTTGCGGCGGATCTGCGTGACCATCCCGAGCAGCTCGCGGCGGCAAAGCAAATGCTTTTCATTCCCGACCTGCTCAATTACTTCCTGACGGGCATTAAGGCAACCGAGTATACCGTAGCCTCCACCGGCGCGCTGCTCAACGCTGCCACCCGCCGTGTAGCACCCGAGATCTTCCAAAGGCTTGGGCTTCCGCAGCTGATCGACAATCTCGTGGAGCCGGGCAACTGCCTTGGCACGCTTTCCGCCGCCGTCAGCGAGGAGCTGGGCGGAGTAAACTTTAAGGTGTTCAACGTGGCGTCCCACGATACCGCCAGCGCGGTCATTGCCGTTCCCGCCAAGGGCGACGATTTTATTTACATCTCCAGCGGTACGTGGTCGCTGATGGGCGCGGAGTTGGACGCACCTCTTATCAACGAGGAGTGCCGTGCGCTGAACTTCTCCAACGAGGGCGGTGCTATGGGCAGGATCCGTTTCCTCAAAAACATCATGGGGCTTTGGACCGTGCAGGAATCCCGCCGCCAGTGGAAGCGAGAGGGAAGGGATTACAGCTTTGCAGAGCTCCAGACCTTCGCTGAGGCGGAAAAGCCTCTCGTCTCCTTTATCAATCCCGACCATCCCATGTTTGCCACCCCGGGTAATATGCCCGAGCGCATTTGCCGCTTCTGCCGCGAGACGGGGCAGCACGTACCGGAAAACGTAGGACAGGTCGTACGCGTGATCATGGAGAGCCTGGCGCTTCGCTATCGCTACGTGATGGAGGGGATCACCGCCTTGCGCGGTAAACCCGTAAAGGCGATCCACATCGTCGGCGGCGGTACGAAGGACACCTTCCTTTGCGCGCTTGCCGCAGATGCCTGCGGTGTACCCGTGATCGCAGGTCCCGTAGAGGCAACGGCAATCGGTAACCTTTGCATGCAATATATCGCGGCAGGGGAGCTGAAGGATCTTAGCGAGGCAAGAGCATTGGTCAGCGATTCCTTCGATCCCGTTGTATACGAGCCCACTGCAAGCCGTGCCGCTTGGGACGAGGCGTACGTACGCTTCTGCAAAATTTGTGATGCAAAAATTTAAAAGCAACATATTTTGACAGAATTGCTCCGATTCGGGATTTATCGGGATTTTTTCGCAAAAAGGGCTTTTCAAAAATATAAAAATATGTTATAATATGCTTACATACGGAAAAACCGTTAGTACTATGTCAATCAATACCATTCAGCGCGGAGGTTTGTAATGAAGGAAACACTTTACGGAGAGCTTAGTGTCATCGGCATGCGCGGTTGCGAGCAGTTTGTGGCACAGGTAGACAATTATTTGAAGGAATGGCGCCGTCACGGCGGTGAGGAATCCTTTCTTGCCAATGCGGAGTGCCCCCGCTTCAGCACGGGTGAGGCAAAGGGTGTGCTGCATCAATCCCTTCGCGGACATGACGTTTACATCATTTGCGATCCCTTCAATTACAGCGTTACGTACAATATGTACGGCAAGCAGGTCCCCATGAGTCCCGATGATCATTACGCAGACCTGAAGCGTGTGATCGCCGCTATTGCGGGCAAATCCCGCCGCGTTTCCGTCATCATGCCCATGCTTTACGAAGGCCGTCAGCATAAGCGCTCTCACCGTGAATCCTTGGATTGCGCGCTCATGCTGCAGGAGCTCGTTTCCATCGGCGTGGAAAATATCATTACCTTCGACGCACACGATCCCCGTGTGCAAAACGCCATCCCGCTTTGCGGATTTGAGGACGTGCGCCCCACCTATCAGATGATCAAGGCAATGGTGCGCCAGTATCCCGACATCTCCATTGACAAGGAGGATATGGTCATCATTTCTCCCGACGAGGGTGCAATGGGACGCTGCATGTTCTTCTCCTCTATGATGGGGCTGGACATCGGCATGTTCTACAAGCGCCGCAACTACGCCAAGATCGTAAACGGCCGTAACCCCATTGAGGCACACGAGTACTTGGGGCGCGATCTGCACGGCAAGGACGCCGTTATCATTGACGACATGATCTCCTCGGGTGAATCTCTCATTGATGTTGCTCTCCAGCTCAAGGAAAAGGGCGCCAAGCGCATCTTCAACTTTGCCACCTTCGGCTTGTTTACCGACGGGCTTGAAAAGTTTGATAAGGCGTACAAGGAGGGCATCATTGACCGCATCTTTACCACCAACCTTGTGTACCGTTCTCCCGAGCTGCTCTCTAAGGAGTGGTACGTTGAGGTGAATATGTGCAAATACGTGGCATACATCATTGATACGCTCAATCACGACGAGACCATCAGCGGTCTGCTCAACCCTGCCAAGCGTATCCATAACCTGCTTGAAAAACATAAAAAAGAGCTTGGCGGTCAGATGAAAATCAATTTTAACAAGAAATAATAGAAATCGACCGTTGCAGAAGGACACCTGACTGTAACGGTCGTTTGAGTGAAAGGAACGTTATGAACAAAAACGATGAGCTTTGCTGCGCGCGGCGCAAGACCTCTATCGGCGGTCAAGCGCTGATGGAGGGAATCATGATGCGCGGTCCGCAAAAAAGCGCCATGGCGGTCAGACGCCCGAGCGGCGAGATCTTTTTTGAGGAAACGCAAAATGAAAAGAAAAGGCGTCCCGCTTTTTGCCGCTGGCCTGTGATCCGCGGTGTGTTTGGCTTCGTGGATTCCATGGCGATCGGCTATAAGGCGTTGATGCGCTCTGCTGAGATCTCCTGTGAGGAGGTGCCCAAGGAAAAGGAGGCGGAGAACGCCGAGCCGATCGAAAATTCCGAAAACGAAGCGGCGGATACGTCTGTTTTTGGGGAAGAGCTCCCCGAAGAAGAAAATAAGGAAGCGCAAGGCGCCGCCCCCAAAGCAGAAAAAGCGAGCGAGGAGCCGCAAAGCATGTTTGGCAAGGGAACGATGGCGGCGATCATGGCGATCGCTACCGTGCTGGGCTTTGCGCTTGCCATCGGGCTTTTCGTCTGGCTGCCGAGCTTTCTTTACTCAGTACTGGCGGACGTTACGCCGCGATCCTGGCATCTTGCAAGCAACCGCTATCTGCGCTCGATCTTTGAGGGCATTTTGAAGATCATGGTTTTGGTTGCCTATATGGCGCTGGTTTCCCTCATGAAGGATATCCGCCGTACCTTTATGTATCACGGCGCGGAGCATAAAACGATCTTCTGCTATGAGAACGGCTTGCCTCTTACCGTGGAAAACGTACGCAAGCAAAGTCGCTTCCATCCTCGATGCGGCACGTCCTTCCTCATTCTGATGCTGCTCGTCAGTATCTTCATCGGCTTGTTTATCCCTGCCGATATCCGCGGGGTGGATGATACGCTTTACACCGTGATCCGCGCCGCGATCAAGCTGCTGCTGATCCCGCTTACGATGGGTGTTGGCTACGAGCTTCTCAAGCTGGCGGGCAGACACGATAACCTGTTTACCCGTATCATTTCCGCACCGGGCATGTGGCTGCAGCGCATCACCGTGCGCGAGCCCACCGATGATATGATCGAGTGTGCCATCAAGGCGTTTGTCGCCGTGCTCCCCGAAGAAGACAGGGAGGCCGAGTGTGCCGCCATGGAGGAAGAAAAACACGCCGAATAACGCAAAAAGACCGCCCAAGGCGGTCTTTTTCATTGACTTTGACAAGCAACTATGGTACAATATGGATAGTTTAAATGAGAGGGGGGATCGCCATGATTTTGATCATTGCGGAGAAGCCGAGTCTTGCGCGCAATATTGCGGCGGGGATCGGTCAGCTTGTTCGCCGCGATGGATATCTGGAAGGGAACGGCTATCTTGTAACGTGGGCATTCGGCCATCTCTTTTCTCTTGCCGATGTCGAGGCATACTCCCCCGCCCCTGCCTCGGCAAACGGGCATTGGTGCATGGATAATCTGCCCTGTATTCCAAAGGAGTTTCGCTTTGAGCTGCGGCGTGCCGATGACAAGAAAAGCGTGGATGCGGGTGTGAAAAAGCAGTTTGAGACCATCAAATATCTGTGTAACCGCCCCGACGTGGATACCATTGTCAATGCAGGAGACGCCGATCGCGAGGGAGAGATCATCGTGCGGCTGTGTATTAGGCACGCCTTGCAGGGCAATAAAACGCTCAAGCGCCTGTGGTTGCCCGATCAGACCCCCGAAACGGTTGCCGCCGCGCTGGCAGATATGAAGGACGAGCGAGAATATAACAATCTTGCAAGCGAGGGGCTTGCGCGCACCTATATCGATTGGCTCTACGGCGTAAATTTAACGCGTTACGCCACGCTCAAATGCGGAACGCTATTGCGGGTGGGACGCGTGATCATTCCCATCGTGCGCGCCATTTATGAGCGCGACATGGCGATCCGCCATTTTGTCCCCGGAAAATATCTGGCGCTTGTGAGCAACGCCGAGACAAACGGCGAGACGGTCGAGCTTGTTTCCAAGCAGAAATTTGAGGAAAAGGAGCGCGAGAGGGCACAAGCGCTTTGCGCCGCATACAATGAAGGCGGCGCTGTCGTGACGGCGGTCAAGCGCAAAAAGGATACGCTTTCCCCCGGCAAGCTCTTTTCACTTTCCAAGCTGCAAAATCTGCTCGGTAAAAAGCATAAAATGTCTATGAGTGACAGCCTGGAGATCATCCAGGGGCTTTATGAAAAGGGGTATCTCACCTATCCGCGTACCAACTCCGAGTATCTGGCAAGCGCGGAAAAGGACAAGATGCGTAAGATCTTATCGCAGATCGCAAGGATCGGCTACCCCGTTCAGTTTAAGGATTCCAAGAAAATTTTTGACGACAGCAAGATCGAGTCGCACTCTGCGCTGACGCCTACCTATAAGATCCCTGCCAAGGGAGAGCTTTCCGAGCGTGAAAATATCGTATACGCAACGGTATTCCGCCGCTTTGTGGCGGTCTTTTGCGCCGAGCCGTGTATAGCGGAGCGTACCGAGATCACCATCCGCGTGGCGGACAGCGAGGAGTTTACGCTCAAGGGGCTTGTGATCCTGGAGCGCGGCTGGATGAAGTACGATGATGCCACGCAAAAGGATAAGGTGCTGCCAAAGCTGAATAAGGGAGATGCGGTAACGGTCAATTTTGCCCCCGTGGAGAAGGAGACCGCGCCGCCCAAGCATTACACCATCGAAACGCTGAACAACTACCTCAAAAACCCATTTAAGGAGGAAAAGGCGGCTGCGGCAGAGCACGCCGAGGAGGAAGAGAGCGACGACACCGAGGAATACCGTGCCGTGCTGGAGGGTCTTGAGCTTGGCACGGAGGCGACGCGCACGGGGATCATCGACAACGCGCGCAAGAGTCAATATATCGCGCTCAACAAGGACGTTTACAGCATTTTGCCGGGCGGGGAATATCTGATCGAATCCCTTGACAGATTGGAGATCCGCATGGATAAGCACCGCACCAGCGAAATGGGACGTGCCCTCAAGCGCGTTTTTCGCGGACAGATGACGGTACAGCAGAGCGTGGCACTTGCCGCCGAGGAGATCCGCGCGGTGTTCGAGGCGAAGGTGCTGCCTCCCGAGGAGGACAAGGATATCGGGCTTTACGGGGATACGGTAGGGAATTGCCCGCTTTGCGGCAAGCCTGTGACGCGCGGCAAGTTCAGCTACGGCTGTACGGGATACCGCGAGGGGTGTAAATTCCGCGTGGGGCTGTTTATCTGCAGCCGAGCCGTTTCCGCACAGAATATGCGCTTGCTTCTGGAAACGGGGCGCACGGCAAAAATCAAAGGCTTTATCTCCAAAAAAAGCGGTAAAGCGTTTGACGCCTACCTGCGCTTGCAGGAGGGCAACGCCGTATTTGACTTTTCGCCGTAAAAAAAGAGAACGCAAAGCGTTCTCTTTTTTTACGGCGTTATTGCTCCGTCTTGCGCATTTCCGCGATCACGGCGGCGGGGTCGGGAGCGCCGAATACGGCAGTGCCTGCCACCACCACGTTGATGCCGTGTGCCAGCACGTCGGCAAGGTTGCCAAGACCGATGCCGCCGTCTGCCTGAACATCAACGGCTTCAAGCCCCTTGGCGTTCAGCATATTACGTACCCTTTGCGCCTTCTCCAGCTGTGCAGGGATCAGCTTTTGACCGCCGAAGCCTGGGTAAACGGTCATGATAAGGATCATGTCTGCAAGGGGGAGCAAATGCTCGATCGCCTCGGCGGGGGTGTCGGGGGAGATGGAAAGCCCCGCCTTTACGCCCGCTTCTTTGATGGATTTCAGCACGGCGGCGGGGTCCTCGGTGCTCTCAAAGTGAATGGTGACACCGTCCGCACCTGCGGCAATGAATTTGTCGATGTAGCGCTCGGGCTTTTCGATCATCAGGTGAACGTCAAAAAAAATGTCGGATACGGGGCGGATCGCCTTAATCACGTCGGGTCCGAAGCTCATGTTGGGAACGAAATGACCGTCCATAACGTCCAGGTGCAGCATTTCCGCACCTGCCTTTGTAATTTTTTCGATCTCGGTACCAAGCGTTTTAAAGTCGGCAGCGAGCAAAGAAGGAGAAATTTTCATAAGAATACCTCACATTAAAATTTTTTCGACATATTATGACAGCGTAGAGCCGTTATAGTGTTTGCATAAGGCGGGGGTGGCAGTCCAAAATGAAGGACGTGGAAGGATTCGCCCCGCAGCCTTATGCTGTAAGCCGCCCCAAGGTACCTTGGGGCGGTGCTTTTATAAATTGCGGATCCTTGGGGACGCGGATTCCAAAAGGCATATGGCGTGTGCCGCAATTCCTGCACCCTCGCCCGTGAAGCCCAGCCCTTCCTCGGTGGTCGCCTTCACACTGACCGCGTCCGTTTGCAAGCCCAGTGCATTTGCAAGGTTTTCGCGCATGAAGGGGATATGGGGGGCGAGTCTTGGGCGTTGTGCCAATACCGTGGCGTCTACGTTGCAGATGTGGTATCCCGCAAGCGCTATGCGGCGAGCGACCTCGCGCGCAAGCTGAAGGCTGTCCGCGCCGCTGTATGCGGCATCCGTATCGGGAAAAAGCTTGCCGATATCTCCAAGTGCCGCGGCGCCGAGCAGGGCATCCATTACAGCGTGCGTCAGCACGTCGGCATCCGAATGCCCGAGTAATCCTTTTTCAAAGGGGATCTTCACGCCGCCAAGAATGAGCTCTCGCCCTTCCGTGAGGCGGTGTACGTCATAGCCGTGTCCTATTCTCATTGCTTACTCTCCCGTATTTTTAAAATCATTTCCGCTTTTTCAAGGTCCTCGGGGCGGGTGATCTTGATGTTTTCCGTTCCCGTGTTCACAAGCTTTACGGGTACGCCGATATTCTCGATCAGCTGATTGTCGTCGGTGAGCTCAAGACCCTTGGAGTGAGCGAGAGCTGCGCGGTAAAGGTCGGCGTGAAAGACCTGCGGTGTTTGCGCAAGAAATACCCTGCTGCGGTCGGTCGTGCTTGCAATAAAGCCGTGCTTCGTGGCGATCTTGACGGTATCGGTCACGGGGCAGGCGGCAGTTGCCGCCTTGTGCAAATAAGCGGAGCGCAGGACCTTTTTGATCATGGCGGGGGTGACGAGACACCGTGCGCCGTCGTGGATGGCAACGTATTTGATCTTATCACCGATCGCGGCAAAGCCGTTTGCCGCCGATTCGGCACGCGAGCTGCCGCCAAGCACGACCTTAAACGGTTTTTTTATGCCGTAACGCTCTGCCATGGCAGTGACTGCCTCAAGGTCCTGCTCGCGTGTGACCGCTATGATCTCGTCAATATATCCCGATCGCTCGAAGGCAAGCAGCGTTCTTGCCAAAACAGGGATACCGCCAACCGAGAGCAGTTGCTTGGATACGCCCTTGTCCATGCGGGTGGAATCTCCCGCGGCAACGATGATCGCGGCGGTGGCGGGTGCCATATCCGTGCCTGCGGTAGCGCGCAAAACGTCGGCTATCGTCTGTACGCCAAGCATATCAGCTCAGAGTGCCATCACGCTCGATGGCAGTGATCATGTCTACGCGCGTCTGATGCTTGCCGCCTTCAAACTCGG
>CAZOFQ010000060.1:0-9884 GCA_964579105.1 uncultured Lachnospiraceae bacterium | reverse complement strand
ACTTCGCACCGAATAAGGATATCAAGGCGGCAACGCAATGCAAGATGTGCCGCGATTTCTGCGGCGAAAAGCAGGTCACCCATTTCTACGACGTGGGGCGCATGGGCATCGAGCATGCGCTGCTTCCCGAAAAGGGGCTTGTCGTGTCGGGCGATGTGGTCATCGGTGCGGACTCTCACACCTGCACCTACGGTGCGCTCGGCGCCTTCTCCACGGGTGTCGGCTCTACCGATATGGCGTGCGGCATGGCTACGGGTAAGACGTGGTTCAAGGTGCCCTCCGCCCTTCGCTTTGTTTTGAAGGGTAAATTAAACCCTTATGTGTCCGGTAAGGACGTGATCCTTCACATCATCGGCAAGATCGGCGTGGACGGTGCGCTGTATCGCTCCATGGAGTTTACGGGTGAGGGCGTTTCCGCGCTTTCCGTCTATGACCGCTTGACGATCTCCAACATGGCGATCGAGGCAGGCGCGAAGAACGGCATTTTCCCCGTGGACGCGCAAACGCTTGCGTACATTGCCGCACACAGTGACCGCAAGCCCGTGATCTACGAGGCAGACGAGGACGCCGTGTACGATGAAACCTATGAGATCGACCTTTCCGAAATAAAGTCCACTGTGGCATTCCCGCATCTGCCCGAGAACACCCGCACCATCGACGAGGTGGGCGAGGTGAAGATCGATCAGGTCGTGATCGGCTCCTGCACCAACGGTCAGTATAAGGATATTGCCGAGGCGGCAGAGATCCTCAAGGGACGTAAGATCGCAGATCACGTGCGTGCCATCATCATCCCCGCCACGCAGGATATTTACGTAAAGGCGGCAGAGAACGGATTGCTCAAGATCTTTGTGGAAGCAGGCTGTGTGGTATCCACCCCCACCTGCGGTCCCTGCCTTGGCGGTCACATGGGTATTCTTGCCGCAGGCGAGCGTGCCGTTGCCACCACCAACCGCAACTTCGTCGGGCGCATGGGGCACGTCAGCTCCGAGGTCTACCTCGCAAGCCCCGCCGTGGCGGCAGCCAGTGCCGTTGCGGGTAAGATCGCAGATCCCGTAGCACTCATGGCGAAATAAGGAGGGAAGAACAGATGAAATTTTGCGGAAACGTGATCAAATACGGGGACAACGTCGATACCGACGTGATCATCCCCGCAAGATACCTCAATACCATCGACGTGAAGGAGCTTGCTTCTCACTGCATGGAGGATATTGACAAGGATTTTGTGAACAAGGTGCAAGAGGGCGATATCATGGTCGCGGGCCTCAACTTCGGCTGCGGCTCCTCGCGTGAGCACGCGCCCATCGCCATCAAGGCAAGCGGTGTTTCGTTGGTGATCGCCAAAAGCTTCGCGCGCATTTTCTACCGCAATGCCATCAACATTGGGCTTGCCATTCTGGAGTGCCCCGAGGCGGTTGACCGTATCGAGGCAGGGCATATTGTGGAAGCGGATATGGACGCAGGCGTGATTTTGGATAAAACCACGGGCGAGCAGTTCAAGACCGCACCCTTCCCACCCTTCATTCAACGCATGATCGAAAACGGCGGACTTATGGAATCCATCAAGAAAGGTGAGCTTTGCTGATATGAATTACAATATTGCATTACTGCGCGGCGACGGTATCGGTCCCGAGATCGTGGACAGTGCCGTGCGCGTGCTGGAGGCTATTGGCAAAAAGTTTGGACACAGCTTCCAATTTACCCGCTATCTTATCGGCGGTGCTGCGATAGACGCCTGCGGTGAGCCCTTGCCCCGTGAAACGGTGGAGGGCTGTCTTGCCGCGGACAGCGTGCTGCTAGGTGCTGTGGGCGGTCCTAAATGGGACACGCTTCCGGGTCATCTGCGCCCCGAAAAGGCGTTGCTCGGCATTCGTGCCGCGATGGGGCTCTTCACCAATCTGCGCCCCGCTAAGCTGTATCCCGCACTTTCGGGGGAATGCCCCTTGCGTGCCGACATCGTGGCAAACGGCTTCGATCTGATGATCGTGCGCGAGCTCACGGGCGGTATTTACTTCGGTGAGCGCGGCATGCGTGAGGGCAAGTACGGTGAAGAGGCGTATGATACCGAATGCTACAGCCGTATGGAGATCGAGCGTATCGGTCGCGTGGCGTTTGAGACCGCGCGCAAAAGAGGAAAGAAGCTGTGCAGCATTGATAAGGCAAACGTGCTGGACACCTCCAGACTTTGGCGCAAGATCATGCACGAGCTTGCCGAGGAATACCCCGACGTGACGCTGTCGGATATGCTGGTGGATAACGCCGCCATGCAGCTGGTGCGCAACCCCGCACAATTTGATGTGATCGTGACCTCTAATATGTTCGGCGATATCCTCTCCGATGAGGCATCGCAGATCACGGGCTCTATCGGTATGCTGCCCTCTGCCTCGCTCGGCGAAACAACGCGCGGGCTGTATGAGCCGATCCACGGCTCTGCACCCGACATTGCGGGTAAGCATCTTGCCAACCCCATTGCCACCATTCTCTCGGCGGCAATGCTGCTGCTGCACTCCTTCGGGCTTTCCGCGGAGCATGATGCCATCGTGAACGCCGTGGACGCGGTGTTGAACGCAGGCTGCCGTACTGCAGATCTTGCACACGGTACTCCCGCGCTTTCTACCGAAGAGATGACGGATAAGATCCTCGCCGCGCTCTGATATGGCTGTGGGAAATCAAGTCAGAGCCCTGTATGCGCGCCTTTGTGCCACGTGCGTGTTCCGTTCCGTGTTAGAGCTTCCGCTCTTTACAAGGTTTCTGGAATATGCGGCACAAGGTGGTGGAAATGAGCAAAAGCTGCTTGCGTACAGTGCGTTTGTGAGTGAAATTTACGCGGGCGGCGGCGATCTTACGGATTGCGTGCGCCGCGCCGTGTTTGAAAACGAGAACGTATACGTGACCTCGCATTTCGGCGGAAAGCCGAGCAACCCGTATATTGACGGTGCTTGTGAGCGCGAGCTTGCCGCGTTTTCCGCGTTTGCCGCGCTTACTCCACGGGATTTTTTGATAGATCTTGGGGTGGAGCTTCCGATTGCGGAGTTTTCCTCTCGCAAGGTAGACCTTGTGAGCGAGTACGCCGTGCGCGTGCGCGAGATCGACAAGTACGGCTACGGTATTTTCGCCGCCTATGGCATGTTCCGTCTCGGTGACGGACCGCACCCCGCGCTTGAGCCCATCCGCACCCCCGATAAGATCTCCCTTGATAGCTTCATCGGCTACAAGGAGGAGCGCTCGAAGGTCATCGCGAACACCGAGGCGTTTCTTGCGGGTCGCTCTGCCGCAAACGTATTGCTTTACGGCGACGCGGGCACGGGCAAATCCTCTACCGTGAAGGCGGTTGCAAATCACTTTTTCAGCGAAGGTCTGCGCCTCATTGAGCTGCGTAAGGACCAGCTGTCGCTGCTGCCCTTCGTCATGGGGCAGATCGGCGAAAATCCGTTGAAATTTATCATCTTTATTGACGATCTTTCCTTCCACCGCAGTGATGACTGCTTCAGCATGCTTAAGGCGGCGCTGGAGGGCTCGGCATCGGCAAAGGCAAAAAATGCCGTGATCTATGCGACCAGCAATCGCCGCCATATCGTGCGCGAGACCTTTGGTGACCGCGAGGGCAGCGAGGTGCATCGCAACGATTCCATGCAGGAGGCGCTTTCTCTTTCCGAGCGCTTCGGGCTGTCGATCCTGTTTGCAAGACCCAATCAGCAGCTGTACCTGGAGATCGTTCGCGAGCTTGCGGCAAAGCATGGCATTGATATGCCGCAAAAAGAGCTGGAGACCAAAGCAGAAGCCTTTGCACTTTCGCGCGGCACGCGCTCTGCGCGCTGTGCCGAGCAATTTGTGGAAGGTCTTTTGTAATCCTTTTGAAAAGAGAGTGAAAAAATGCTGACGTTAGATAATGTTTATCGCGCAGGCAGAGTGCTCAAGGAGGTCGTAAGAAAGACCGACGTGATCTATGCACCCAAGCTTGCCCCGGGCACCGATATTTATTTAAAGACCGAGAATCTGCAGATCACGGGCTCCTTTAAGGTGCGCGGCTCGTACTATAAAATGTCTCGCCTCTCCGAGGAGGAGAAGGCGCGCGGTGTGATCGCCTGCTCTGCGGGTAATCACGCACAGGGCGTGGCTCTTTCCGCGCAGAAAAACGGTATCAAGGCTGTGATCTGTCTGCCCGACGGCGCGCCCATTTCCAAGGTGGAGGCAACCAAGAGCTATGGCGCCGAGGTCTGTCTTGTAGAGGGCGTGTATGATGATGCTTACCGCAAAGCGTTGCAGCTCCGCGACGAAATGGGTTATACCTTTATCCATCCCTTTAACGATCCCGACGTGATCGCGGGGCAGGGCACGATCGCGTTGGAGCTGATGGAGCAGCTGCCCGATCTGGATGCCGTTTTGGTGCCGATCGGCGGCGGCGGTCTGATCTCGGGTGTTGCCTATACCGTAAAAGCGATCAACCCCAACGTGAAGGTCTACGGCGTGCAGGCGGTGGGTGCTCCCTCTATGGCAAACTCCGTGCATGACGGCGTCATCGAGGAGCTTTCCTCGGTTTCTACCATTGCAGACGGCATTGCCGTGAAGAAGCCCGGCGACCTGACTTTTGAAATTTGCAGTAAGTACGTGGATGAGATCGTGACCGTGAGCGACGACGAGATCTCCGCAGCGATCCTCGCACTCATGGAGCAGCATAAGCTCGTGACCGAGGGCGCGGGAGCAGTTTCCGTGGCGGCTGCAATGTTTGGCAAGGTTGACCTTGCAGGCAAAAAAGCAGTTTGCGTGCTTTCGGGCGGCAACGTGGACGTCACGGTGCTCTCGCGCGTGATCCACCGCGGTCTTCTGATGTCGGGGCGTACCTGCCAGATGACCATCGAGCTTCTGGATAAGCCCGGGCAGCTGCTTGCTGTTTCCCGCATCGTCGCGGAGCTGGGCGGTAACGTCATTGAGGTGCACCACGAGCACGCTCGTGGCGGCTCGGACGTCAACGGCTGCTATCTGCGCGTGACACTGGAGACCCGTAATTTTGAACATATCAATGAAATTCGAGAGGTGCTTGCCGCAAAGGGCTTCCGCTTACTGGAAGGAGTATAATATGGAAAAGGTTGCAACAAATAAGGCGCCCGCCGCCATCGGTCCTTACTCCCAGGCGGTAAAGCACGGCGAGCTGGTGTTTACCTCGGGGCAGATCGCGATCGACCCCGCCGCGGGTGACATCGTGGCAAAGGATATTGCAGGGCAGACTGAGCAGGTTATGAAGAATTTGTGCGAGGTTTTGCGTGCCGCGGGATCCGCACCCGAGCTGGTGATCAAAACCACCTGCTTTCTTGCCAATATCGGCGATTTTGCCATTTTCAATGAAATTTACGGCAAATACCTCGATGCAAAGCCCGCACGTAGCTGCGTGGCGGTTGCCGCGCTCCCCAAGGGGGCACTTGTCGAGGTAGAGGCAGTAGCACTTCTTGCAGGAAAGGATGAATAACGATGAGCAAAAATATTGATTGGAGCAATCTTGGATTCGGTTATATCAAGACCGATTGGCGCTATGTTTCGCAATACCGTGAAGGCAAGTGGGATGACGGTGTGCTGACGGGCGACAGCACCGTCACCATCAGCGAATGTGCGGGCGTACTGCAATACGCGCAGACCTGCTTTGAGGGACTTAAGGCGTATACCACGGAGGATGGGCGTGTGGTTTGCTTCCGTCCCGATCTCAACGCAGAGCGTATGATAGAGTCCTGCGAGAGACTGAAAATGCCCGTGTTCCCCAAGGAGCGCTTTTTGGATGCCGTTCGCCAAACGGTGGACGCCAACCGCGACTTTGTGCCCCCTTACGGCTCGGGCGCATCGCTATATCTGCGTCCCTTTATGTTCGGCTTTGATTCTGTGATCGGCGTCAAGCCTGCCAACGAGTATCAGTTCCGCGTATTTGCCACCCCCGTAGGTCCTTATTTCAAGGGCGGTGTTAAGCCTCTTACCGTTCGCATCAGTGATTTTGACCGTGCCGCACCTCGCGGAACGGGACACGTCAAGGCAGGACTCAATTACGCTATGAGCCTTTATGCCATCGTAGATGCGCACGAAAAGGGCTTTGACGAGAATATTTATCCCGACTCCGAAACGCGTACGTATATTGAGGAAACGGGCGGTGCAAACATCCTGCTCGTTACCAAGGATGGAAAGGTCGTAACCCCGAAATCCGATACCATTCTGCCCTCTATTACCCGTCGCTCGCTGATGCACGTGGCAAAGGAGTATCTGGGACTTGAGGTAGAGGAGCGCCGCGTGCGCATTGACGAGCTCGGTGACTTTGCTGAGTGCGGTCTCTGCGGCACGGCGGCGGTGATCTCGCCCGTTGGCAAGATCGTGGATCATGGCAAGGAGATCGTTTACGGCATGGACGCCATGGGACCTGTGACGCAAAAGCTTTACGACACGCTTCGCGGCATTCAAATGGGGACTATTGAAGCCCCCGCAGGCTGGATCCAAGAGATCTGACGCTTCGAAAAATCGCGCAGGACTTCGTTGCTCCTCGCAGACGAACTCGACAATGGCATACATTGTCATCGTCCGTCTGCTGCGGTGCGCCTCGTCCTGCCACGATTTTTCTCGGTCAGAGAGAATTATAAAAGACTTCGTTGCTCCTCGAAAGCGGCTCGGCGTAGGTTACTACGCCGTCACCTTGCTTTTTGCGGTGCGTCTTCCTGCCACGATTTTTCTCGGTCAAAGGGGAAAATCCGCACAAACTTCACATCGCTATACGGTGAATTGGAAAACCGCGCTTGCGCGGTTTTTCGCCGTTTTGAGAACTTTTGATAAAATGCAAAATATTTTGTAAAAGCCCTTGACTTTAGCGCTTTAATGTGCTAAAATATCACTGTATTTTGGAAAACCAAAGGAAAGGCGGTATCCAAATGGGATATTTTGATCATATCGCGGGTGCAGATCGCTTGATCCGCGCCATCACCGACATCGGCGGGGAGGAAGAATGTCGCGCATTCTTGGAGGACATCTGTACCATCAAGGAATTACAGGATATTGCACAGCGTCTTGAGGTTGCCTTTATGCTGGATGAGGGGAAAAACTATCAGGAAATTTCCAAGGCAACGGGGGCGAGCACGGCTACGATCAGCCGTGTGAAAAAGTGCTTGGTTTACGGTAGCGGTGGCTACCGTGCGGCGCTTTGTCGTGCAAAGGAAAAGGAGAAGAATGATGATAAATAACGAAACGGTATGGAAAAATGAGGAAATTGCCGTATTTCGTCTGCGTACGCTGTATCGCAATCGCGGATACAACCCGTATAAAATGAGCAAGTTCGAGGAGTATGACCTTTACGCAAGAAACAAGCAGTTTCTGGTGTCGGAAAGCATTATTACCTTCACGGATACCAACGGCAAGCTTATGGCACTCAAGCCTGACGTAACGCTTTCCATCATCAAAAACGGAAAAGATGAGGCGGGAGCTCTGCAAAAGGTTTACTATGATGAAAACGTTTACCGTGTTTCGAAGGGTACTCGTGCCTTTGGAGAGCTGACGCAGGTGGGCTTGGAGTGTATCGGTGACGTGGATGATTATGCCGTAGCCGAGGTGCTTTCCCTTGCAGCGGAAAGCCTTGCCGAAATTTCAAGCGATTACGTGCTGGATATTTCCGATCTTGATCTGTTGGGCGCTGTTTTGGATACTTTGGAACTTTCCCCCACGGCAAAATCCGAAATGCTGCACCGTATCGGTGAAAAGAACATGCACGGCGTGGCGGAGATCGCCGTCCGCGAGGGCGTTTGCGATTCGGCAACGGAAAAGCTGCGTGCGTTGCTGAGTGTGCAGGGCGAGCCCGCATCGGCAATCGCGGCATTGCGTGAGATCCTGCCCGAAAACACAGTGGAAATAGATCGCCTCGCGCGCGTAACGGCGGCACTTTCTCGCGAGGCAAAAGCGGGAAGGGTGCGCATTGATTTCTCCGTGGTCAACGACATGACGTATTATAACGGCATCGTCTTCAAGGGCTTTATCAACGGCGTGCCGGCGGGTGTACTCTCGGGCGGTCAGTATGACGGACTTATGCAGAAGATGGGCAGAAGCGGCAAGGCGATCGGCTTTGCGGTCTATCTTGACCTGCTGGAGCGCTTCGGCGACCGTCCGCATGCCTATGACGTAGACACCGTTCTCTTGTATGACGATTCTGCAGATCCCGCGGCGCTTTGCCGCGCGGCACAAGCGCTGATTGCACAAAATAAGCGCATAACGGTGCTAAAAAACGTGCCTTGTGAGCTCAAATATAAGGAATTGCTTTGCTGGAAGGAAGGGGAGGTGACGGCGCATGAAACCAATGCTTAACGTCGCGCTTCCCAAGGGGCGTCTTGGCGAAAGGGTGTATGCCATGTTCGAAAAGGCGGGCTTTGAGTGTCCCTCTATCAAGGAAACAAATCGCAAGCTGATTTTTGAAAACCAAGAGGTGGGTGTGCGCTATTTCTGGGTCAAGCCCTCGGATGTTGCGATCTACGTAGAGCGCGGTGCCGCCGATATCGGTGTCGCGGGCAAGGATATTTTGCTGGAGTATGAGCCCGATATCTATGAGCTGCTGGACCTTGACATTGGCAAATGCCGTATGGCGGTGGCGGCAAAGGAGGATTTTCGCGATGATCCTACAAGAACGCTGCACGTTGCTACAAAGTTCGCCAACATTGCAAAGAATTACTATGCATCCGTGGGTAGGGATATTGATATCATCCACCTGAACGGTTCCATCGAGATCGCGCCCATTCTGGGGCTTTCCGATGTGATCGTGGATATTGTGGAGACGGGAACCACCTTGCGTGAAAACAACCTGAGAGTCTTTGAGACCATTGTGCCCATCAGCGCGCGCCTCGTTGCCAATAAGGCAAGCTATAAGTTCAAAAGCGCACCGATTCAAACCATTACCGAAAATTTGAGAAAGCAAACGGAGGCACGCAATGATTAAAATTTTAAAATACGGCGAGGTGCCGATGAGCGAGATCTTTGCGCGCGTTGTTCCTACGGTTAACGTGGAGGAGATCGTGGCAGGTATTCTTGCCGACGTCAAGCAAAACGGCGATAAGGCGCTTTACGCCTATTGCGAGAAATTCGATAAAGTCAAGCTGGAGGCTCTTGCCGTGAGCGAAGCGGAGATCGAGGAGGCATTTGCCTCTGTCCCCGCGGAGTTTTTGGAGATTCTGCGCGAGGCGGCAAGCAATATTCGCCGTTTCCACGAAAAGCAGAAGCGCAACGGCTTTATTTTGAATGAAGAAAACGGTGTGGTCATGGGGCAAAAGATCATCCCCGTGGACCGCGCAGGGCTTTACGTGCCGGGCGGCACGGCGGCATACCCCTCCACCGTGCTGATGGACGCCATCCCCGCAAAAATTGCAGGCTGTCCTGAGGTGGTAATGGTATCTCCCCCGGGAAAGGACGGAAAGATTCCTGCTGTCATTCTCGCCGCCGCATGTATTGCGGGCGTGGATAAGATCTTCAAGCTTGGCGGCGCACAGGCGATTGCTGCGCTCGCATACGGCACGGAAAGCGTGCCGAGGGTGGACAAGATCGTAGGTCCCGGAAACGCCTTTGTTGCGGAAGCAAAAAAGCAGGTTTTCGGCACCGTTTCCATAGATATGATCGCAGGACCCAGCGAGATCCTGATCCTTGCCGACGGTAAGAGCGATGCCCGTCACGTCGCAGCAGACCTTCTGTCACAGGCTGAACACGATAAGCTTGCCAGTGCAGTATTGGTAACAGACAGCGAGGCGCTGGCGCTTGCCGTGCAGCGCGAGATCGAGGAGCAGCTGCCGCAGCTTTCCCGCGCTGAGATCGCGCGCGCTTCTATTGATAATAACGGCAAGATCATTATCGCGCCCGACTTTAAGGCGGGTATTGAGATCACCAACGAGCTG
>CAZOFQ010000059.1:0-9909 GCA_964579105.1 uncultured Lachnospiraceae bacterium | reverse complement strand
GTTTACACCGTACGGGTTCAAGTCCCGTTTCTCGCACCAACAAAAGGGGCGTCCCAGTCGGGCGCCCCTTTTGTTGTCGCGCTCACAAGCGGTCTTGAACTCCGCCGCCAACACCATCTTTCCCATTTTGTTGTGTAATACGGCGGCGGGGAAGGTCGCCGTTTTTGCAAAGCAAAATGGTCGGCGGTGCCGACAAGGCGTCCTTCAAGCGTCTGCGGCATAGCCGCAGAAAGCGGGGCAAGTCTTATCGCGTATTTGTTACATATAAAAGACCGCCGATGCTCGGCGGTCTTTATGCTTTATGGTCTTTCATGAATTTTTTGATGTCATTTAATAATTGCATATCAGTAAGGGAAATGCCTTCAAAATCGCCCAACTCTAACAAATAGCGTGGGTCTAAATTCAAAATCTGGCAGATGCGGCGCAGCTGCTCGATGCTTGGTTCCTGCACATCGCGCTCGATTTTCGAATAGTTGGATTGGTTCATTGGAATAAGCCGAGCCATATCGTATTGCGAAAGATCCAGATCCTCGCGCGCATTTCTGATTTTTTCGCCTATCATAGCACTTACCTTTTCCTTTGAATTTCTTTAAATGTATTATAGCATTTTTAACTAAAAGTATTGACAATGAGTTACAAAAGATGTAAAATAAAGTCGATGAGTTAAAAACAAACTCAAAGGAGGCCGGAATGTATATTTATAATTTAAAAACTCATACCTTGCATATCGAGGGATTTTGCTCTCAAACCTTTGCGGGAATGCATTTGGGCGACGATTACAAACGTTTTTTTGCGGAGGATGAAGCGCTGGCATTTGATGGCAGAGCCGTTGGAATGTGCAAAAACTGTTTGCAGGAAAGAGAAAAGCTCATTGAAAGCTTTGTGAGAGAAAGGAGATCGAAAAAATGAAAAAAATGATTTATGTATTGTGTGCGTTGATCTTGCTGTGCGCTACCTTTTTGCTTGTTTCATGCAATGATGATACATCAAGCACGCCATCTACGCCGACTCATGTATGCAGCGGTGAATGGTCTACATTTGAGGCTACTTGTACGATAGTGGGGAGCCGTTCCCGTATTTGTACCTCGTGCGGCAAATATGAGCAGGAAATCACACCTACGTCAGACCATGCCTATACTGAGGATAATTTCTGTGAGAAGTGCCACGTAATGAAAGAAGGAACTTATACCGAGGGATTAGAATACTCTTTTTCGGTGGGGAGCAGCACCTGTACTGTTACCGATGTGGGAAACGCCAAAAATGAAACAAAAATCATCATTCCCGCTTATTATAACGGAAGGAAAGTGACAAGCATTAGAGCGGGGGCATTTCTTGGGTGTAGCAGTTTGAAGAGTATCGATATTCCTCGAACGGTGGACAAAATTGGCGAAGGCGCTTTTTCGGGCTGTTCTGCGCTTGAAACGATGCGTATTCCTACTATTGGTGGCGATGAGAGTTTGCTACCTTTTTGGGGACAAGCGGGCTATTATTTTGGGAAGGATAGTTATCCTGGTAGCCAGCTAATCTATCAACATAGTCAGTATAAGGATCAATATGACTATAAAAGATATGTTTATGACGCATATGTACCGTTATCGTTAAAAACAATTATTCTTACGGGAAGTACTGAAGGGGATACGTTGGGAGGATCATTGTGCCCATGGGCCACCGGCACCTCCTATGATGGTGCTTTTTCTGGTTTCCCGATTGAAACTTTGATTGTTGAATCTTCAGTTACCCAACTGGAAGTTGGATTTGACGAGTGCACTACATTGAAAAATGTTATTTTTGAAGAGGGCTGTGTTATGGAGCGATTAGGACGATATCATGCTATCGCGGAAGGAGGAGGGCTTTTTGAAGGATGCACCGCATTGGAAACAATTGTTATACCAAACTCGGTTAAGACGTTAGGAGCAAGTTGCTTTAGAAAATGCACTAATTTAAAAAATATAACATTACCTGAATCGTTGACCACAATAGGCGATCAGGCTTTCTATGGATGTAGTAATTTAAAAAATATAACATTACCTGAATCGTTGACCACAATAGGCGATCATGCTTTCTATGAATGTAGTAATTTAAAAACAGTTTACAACAATTCCAGGATACCTTTGGAAAAAGGCAGCGAATCCTATGGCTATGTGGCATATTATGCCGAAACTATTATAAACAAATAAGGAGGAAGCACTATGAAGGATCAAGAAACGCGATATGCTTCGATATGTGCAATCAATAATTTCAAAGGTGTATACAAGCTTTCAGATGGAAAGCGCTTACAGGTGCAAATCGATGTGAAAAACGAACTTGGTGAATTGATTTGCTCTGATATATGTGAATGTTATTTAGCATATCAAAGCGAATACAATCAGTATACTGTTAACATTTTCTGGCAATATAACGATGAGCAGCTTAAAAATTTAGGATTATATACATGCTACAATACAAATTTTCAAGAAATGTTTTTGGAGGAGCAAACCCTAACCATTCGTACAAACGACCGAGTGATCTTGATTTCTGCATTTCAAGGATAAGCAAGTGCATCTAAATAGACAACACTACCCAACAACAAAAAGGGCTCCCGATCGGGAGCCCTTTTTGCTTTAGGTGGTCGAAAACGGGACAGCATTGAGGGCAAGTCCCTCAATGCTTCGAGGCTAAAAACGCGTTGCGTTTTCTTAACGCCCGACATTTCTCGCACCGATGCTTCAACGCGACAGTGCAAGACGGCGGGGTCTCGGCGTTCCTTGACATTGTCGCGTGCATGTGCTACAATAAAGGCGTTAACGCCTCGAAAGGAGCTTTGAGATGGCATACGCAGAATATAAATTGATAGAAGATACGGAGCTGATCCCTTGTATTGTCAGCGTTGGCGGTGCAAGCACACCCGTGTGGCATCAAGCCAAGTGGAGCGAAGGCGAGTATCAGGAGTTTGTCAGAAAAAACGGGTGCGGTCACTGCTGTGCCGCGATGGCACTCAATCTTCACGGCGTCAAGATCGACCCCCACGGGGAGTTCGCCCTTTGCCGCAAGCTGTGGGGTGAGCCCAAGCGCGAGCAGAAATTTCCGCAAGGGAACTATCAAACGGTAGCGGGTATTACCAAAATACTCCGTTACCACGGTGTAAGCGCGGAGTGCTTCGGTGTGCCCTCGCGCGAGAGCGCGGCAAAGCACATTGAGGAGGTGCTGAAGAACGGCAAGCAGGTTATTTTTTGGTCTAACCCAAATGAGGATTTCCCCGAAAATCCCTTCTCATTTGGTGAGCATTACGTGATGGCGGTCGGCTACACCGAGAACGGTCAGATTTTAGTTGCCAACAGCTCGCAGCGCAAGGCACCCGACGGCGTACAGCTTGTGGACATCACCACCATCGCGCGTGCGCTGTATCTTGGCTCTGCCCCCACGGATAAGACGTGGGGAGAAAAGGGCGACCACATCCACTGTGCAGGCTACGTCGTGGTGGGATGACCGCTTCAAGCGTCAAAAGCAAAAAGGACACCGTTTCGGTGTCCTTTTTGCTTTATTTTCATACCGTTTGTGGGCATTTAGGCACGGTAGCGCAGTACGCGCCCCATGCATTTGCCGTTGAAAACGGCGTTCTCCACAACGACCTCGCCACCAAGGATCACGTAATGCAAGCCCGTTGCGCGCTTGGAGCAATCCGCAAAGGTGGCATGATCCTGGATCCTGTCCGCATCGAATATGCAAATGTCGGCGTCCATGCCCTCACGCAGCAAGCCCTTTTGCGCAAGCCTGTATACGGCTGCGGGCATAGCTGTCATCTTGCGGATCATCTCGGGAAGAGACACCACGCCGCGCTCTCTTGTGTACTTGGCAAGCGCGCGGGGGAAGGAGCCGCGCAGGCGAGGGTGATAGACCCGATTGCTTCCCGCCACGCCCGAGTCGGTACAGATCATGCTGCGAGGATAAGCGATAACGGTTTCGATGTCCTGCTCGCACAAGTTGAAGTAGCATGCCGAGCAAACGTTTTTGCTGTTGTAAATGATGTCACACATCGTGTCGATCTCGTCCTTGCCGTGGAGTCTTGCGATCTCGGGGACGGTCTTGCCCTCATACTCGGGGTAAGCGGCGCAGATAGTGATCTGGATCCAAGTAAAATCCGAGCCGTAGCGTTGCGTATAGGCATCGCGAATTTCTTTGCGACCTTCTTCGCTCTCCAGTACCTTCAGCAGGGCATCCCGACCGCCTGCGTGCAGATGCTTGGGTACGATGGTGGCAGAAAGCGTGGTGTGCGACGCATTGTAGGGGTAGACGTCACAGTAAAGCTCCACGCCAGCCGCATTGGCGTCCTCGATCATTTGCATCGTGTGGCGTACCTTGCCCCAGTTTTCTTTGCCTGCGGATTTTTGGTGAGACGCCACGCCGCGCGCGCCACTTTCGCGCAAAACGGTAATAAATTCCTCAAGGGCTTGGACAAGATGGTCACTCTCGTTACGGATGTGTGCGGAAACGATGCCGTGATACTCTGCCGCCACGCGGGAAAGTGCGATCAGCTCGTCTGCGTCGGCGTAGCAGCTGGGGGCATAGGTGAGGCCGAAGGACACGCCCAGCGCACCGTGTTCCATGCCGTCGCGTAGCAGAGCACACATTTTTTTCAGCTCTTCTTGTGTGGGAGCGCGTCCCTGTGAGCCCATTGCGGCACGTCGCAGCGCATTGTGCCCCACGTAAAGTAAGGTGTTAGAGCCCTGAGGGATCCTTGTGACCGTGTCAAGGTACGTCCCCATTGTACGGTGGATCTCGGCGTGCGTGCCGTACTCACCGTAGGCTTGGGTGAGATCCAAGGGGTAATCGATGGCAAGGGGAGCGTCGGACGTGCCGCACGCACCCGCGATCGAGGTGGTGATGCCTTGCTCGATCTTTTCGATCTGCTCGGGGAAGGTCAGGATATTGCGGTCGTTATGGGCGTGGGAATCGATAAAGCCGGGGGTTACGGTAAGCCCTGTCGCGTCGATCACGCGCGCGGCATTTTCCAAGCCATTGCCGATGCGGGCGATCCTGCCGTCCTTCAGGGCGATGTCCGCACAATAAAAGGGACTGCCCGTACCGTCAATGATTTTCCCGTTTTTGATGATCAAGTCAAACATAAGAGTCTCCTTTTTGTGAAATCCGCTACAATCATTATACAATGCTTTGGCTTTTTTTGCAATGAGATCAGCTCTCTTTTTTCAAAAATTCGATAAATTTTTTCACGTGCCCGTATGCGGACTCCCGTTTATAGTAAACGCAAACGGTCTGCTGCTCCTTGAAATCCGTGATCCGCAAGGGGACGATCGCCATATCCGCTCGCACCGAGCGCTCTCCCGCCACACCGACAGCCGCACCGGACGCGATGAACTTAAAAAAGCAAGCGGAGTCGTTGATCTGTGCCAAAAGCCTAGGGGAAAAGCCTGCTTTTTGGCAGGCATCCATCAGCAGCTTATACTGATTACCGAGCGGGCTCATGGTCACAAACGCCTGATCCGCCAGCTGCGCAAGCGAGAGTGGCATTGTGCAAAGCGGGCTGTCCTTTGCCGCGTAGATGTAAACGCGCTGGCGGCAAAATTCAAAGAAATCGTACCCCGTATAGCCCTCTTTTTGCGTATCTACGATAATATCGTAGTCATCAAGCCCCTCCTGCTCAAAGCTGGAGATCAGCCGGAATTTGGCGTTCACGTGCTCCGTCTTATAGCGGATCACGCAATCCGTCAGCGTGGCTCGCAGTGCCCTCACGAGAATGCGCACCTCGCGCGCATCGTCCACCGTGTGGGAGATGCTGCTCACCGCCTGCTCCAGCTCCTTAAAGATAACGGCAAGGGATTGCTGTAGGCGCTTGCCGTTTTCGTTGAGCAGGATGCGGTTGGAAAGGCGCTCGAATAAGCAGCACCCAAGCTCCTCCTCCAGTCGCTTGATGGAAGCGGAGACCGAGGAAGCAGGCACCATGTATTTGCGCGCAGTTCCGGAAAGGCTTTGTGATAGAGCGCTTTCATAAAAATAACGCAGCTGTAAAAATTCCATATCCTTCACCTCGCCTCTATTTTAGCATACTTTTAAAGTGATAGCAAGCATATTTCAGACAATTCTTTACAATTGGGCTAAAAAAGATATAATAGTATTGAAATCTTAATAAATTAAGAGGGCAAATAAAAATTATGAATACTGCAACCGCATTTCAGCTGATCGAAGCGCAAAGCGACCGCTTCGTGGAGTTTCTTTCAAGGATCTGCACCTTTGAAACACCTTCCGCCGATAAAAAGGCGGTCGACGCCATGGTGGACTATATTGCCGACTTTGCCGCAGGGCTTGGGCTTTCGGTGCGCCGTACTCCCTTTGACGCGTGTGGCGACTTTTTGACCATCGACCTGAACGAGGGCGCGCCAAAGCACAGCGTTTTTCTCGCGCACATGGATACCGTACATGAAAAGGGGCGCTTTGGCTATCCCGCGGTACGGATGGAGGGCGATCGCATGATCGGTCCGGGAACGATCGACTGCAAGGGCGGCATTGCCGTAGCATTGCTGGTGCTGAAGGCATTGCGGGAGAGCGACTATCAACAGCATGCAAGGCTGATCCTCACCTCGGACGAGGAGATCTCCAACGTCCTTGGCGGTGAGAGGGAGCAGGAATTTTTCCGCGAAAGCGTTGCGGGCTTTCGGTACGCGCTCAATTGCGAGGTCGCAGAGAGAAACGAGGTTGTGGTCTCGCGAAAGGGGATCATGCGCTACGAGATCGAGGTGCAGGGGCGCGGCGGACACGCAGGGATCAACTACTTCGATTGTAAAAACGCAGTGCTGGAAAGTGCGAAAAAAATCGTGGAGCTGGAAAGCCACAGCCATCCCGAGCGTTGCACGTATAGCTGCAACGTGATCCACGCGAGGAGCGTTTCCAACGTCATTCCCGACCGCTGCACCTTTACCGTAGACGTGCGCGTGATCGCGCGTAAGGATATGGAGGCAGCGGATCGCTTCGTGCGCGAGGTGGGCGAGAAAAGCTTCATCGGCGGCACTACGGCAAGGGTCACGCGCCTTGGCATGCGCCCTCCTATGGAAAAAAGAGAGGAAACACAGCAGCTGTTTGAAGCGCTGGATCGCATCAGCCAAAGGCTTGGGTACGGTGAATTGGTCGCTGTAAGCTCGGGTGGTGGCTCGGATTCCGCCTATACGCAGGCGGCTGGCGTGACCTCGCTTTGCGGACTTGGACCGTGCGGCGAGTTTTGCCACACGGATAGAGAATACGTCAATATAAAAACCATTGCCAAAAGAGCAAAAATGCTGACCGCATTGCTTTGCGAGGAGTAAAGGAGAAAAGCTATGAAAATGAATTTTACCGCAGCGGGAGACATGCTTGTACAACGTCGTATCCCGAAAGGCTACGAGGGCTTTGACGCCGTCAAGGCGCAGGTCGAGCGCGGAGACGCAAGATACATCAATCTGGAAACGACCATTCACAACGGGGAGTATGCAGGCAACGCCTTTTGCGGCGGCAGCTATCTGCGCGCACCCAAAACCGCATTGGACGATCTGAAGATGTTTGGCTTCAACATGACCTCCGTGGTGAACAACCATTCCTTCGATTTTGGCGCGGACGGTCTGCTTGCCACCAAGCGCGCCCTGGATGAGGCAGGGCTTGTGAGTGCGGGTATCGGTGAAAATCTGCACGAGGCGGCTGCCCCCGCTTATCTGGATACCAAGGCAGGGCGCGTGGCGCTGATCTGCACCACCTCTTATTCCACGGGAGAGCCCGTGCTTGCGGGTGAGCAGTCTCGCCGTATCAAGGGGCGTCCCGGCATCAACGCCCTGCGCGTCAAGGAGCATCTGCAGGTGACGGCGGAGCAGCTTGCGGTCATTCGCGAGATCGCCTCCCAGAGCCGCATCAATGCGCAAAAGGAGATCGAGCGTGCGGAGGGGTATCATCCTCCGATCCCCGACGGGGTTGCCGTGCTCAAGGACCTGGAGTTTTTCGTAGGGGATAAAGCGCAATACGTCACGCACCCCCATCCCGCGGATATGGCGCGCATCGAGAAGGCGATCTACGAAGCGCAGATGCAGGCGGATTATATCCTCATCAGCATCCACTCGCACGAGCTTTCGGGTGATAAAAAGGAAAACCCGTCCGACTTCCTTGTTGAGTTTGCTCACCGCTGTATCGATGCGGGTGCACACGCCGTGCTCGGTCACGGACCGCACCTGCTTCGCCCCGTGGAGATCTACAAGGCGCGCCCGATCTTTTATTCGATGGGCGATTTTGTGATCCACAACGAGTGCATTCCCTTTGCCCCCGAGGAGATGTATCAAAAGCAGGGGCTCACGAGCGACGCCACCATGCGCGAGCTGTTTTACAACCGTTCCGCGGGATATACGCGCGGACTGATGCGCGATCACCGTATGCTGGAATCCGTCGTGCCGTATTTTGAGATGGAGGACGGAAAGCTCACGTATCTGGAGCTGATGCCCGTGGAGCTGCAATTTGAGAAAAAGGTATGGCAAAGCGGCAATCCGCGCTTCAGCCGTGACCACGGTATCATCGAGCGTCTTGCCGAAATGTCAGTGCCCTTCGGGTGTGAGATCGCTGTGGATGACCGAGGCTTTGGCATTGTGAAGCTGTAAAAAAGATTTCTTGCAGGGACGCGGGAAAACGCTTGATAGATTTTCCTTTTTATGGTATACTAATGCTAATGGGCGGCGTGCCGCTTCAAAAAGATTCTCAAAAATCAAAGAAAGAGGTATACGTATGGCAAAAAGCGTACAGGCAATTTTGAGCCTCATTAAAGAGCATGACATCAAAATGGTGGATTTTAAAATGGTGGATATCAACGGTCAGTACCGTCACGTCACCATTCCCGCCGAGAACTTCTCCGAGGAAACGATGAAAAGCGGCATTGGCTTTGACGCCTCCAACTATGGCTATGCCGTGGTGGAAAAGAGCGATATGGTCTTCATTCCCGATCCCGACACCGCCATGATCGACCCCTTCTGCGAGATCCCCACGCTTTCCATGACAGGCAACGCCATGATCATCGACTATCCGCAAAATCGTCCCTTGCCCCAATACCCCCGCAACATCGTGCGTGCCGCCGTGCAGTATATGAAGGACAGCGGCGTTGCCGACACCATGAAGATCCTGCCCGAGTTTGAGTTCTACCTCTTCGACGATATCGGCTGGGAGGTGCAGAGCAACAGCATCGGCGTCTCCATGGATGCAAGACAATCCTATTGGAACAGCGGCACGGAGGGGAAGGGCGTTGTCGTTCCCAAGCAAAAGAACTACCATATCGCAAAGCCGTTTGATATTTCCTACGAGTGCCGCAGTGAAATGTGCCTGCACATGAAGGATGCGGGCATTGAGATCAACTACCACCATCCCGAGGTGGCGGCTTCGGGTCAGTTTGAGATCGAGCCGCAGCTGGGTGAGGTGGTGCATATGGCTGACGCCACGATGATGATCAAGTATATCATCCACAACACCGCCCTCAAGTACGGCAAGAGCGCCACCTTCATGCCCAAGCCCATCTACGGTGAGGCAGGCAGCGGTATGCACGTGCATATGCTGCTGTTCAAGGATGGTGAGCCCGTGTTCTCCGACGACAACGGTTACGCACATCTGAGCGAGACGGCACATTACTTTATGGGCGGCTTGCTCAAGCACATTGCTTCTCTTTGCGCGCTGACTAACCCCAGCACCAACTCCTTCAAGCGACTTGTGCCCGGCTTTGAGGCGCCCGTTACCGTGGGCTACGCTACTTCTAACCGCAGCGCGGTCATCCGCATCCCCGCTTACGCCAAGAGCCCCGACAAGCGCCGCTTTGAGCTGCGCAACCCCGATGCGACCTGCAACCCCTATTTCTGCTATGCCGCCATTTTGATGGCAGGTCTTGACGGTGTGAAGAACAAGATCGACCCGCACGCCAACGGCTGG
>CAZOFQ010000058.1:0-9917 GCA_964579105.1 uncultured Lachnospiraceae bacterium | reverse complement strand
GTAGAGTCTCATCTCCTCGGAAAGCCCCTCGATCTCGGTGTAAGGGATCACGTTGCCACTCGTATTGTCGGCATAGCCTTCCGTGGTATTTACGTTTGTGCCTGCGTCAAACAAACGCAGGTCCATGTTGATCATTTTTCTCATATTCGTTCCTTTCTTTGATGAAAAGAGCAACGGTCAGAGAGTGATTTTCTCGCCCCTTGCGGCGCGGCGTGCCAGCTCCTCGCGCTCCTTGCGCGTCAGGCGGCTTACGCTATCCATTGCGAAGGAGGTGTCGTTCAACACGCTTTCGCTCGGGCGCATACCTCTTGCGCGGATGCTGTCCAGCAGCTCCCTTCTCGCTTGGGCACGCGCCGCCTCCAGCTGCTCCCCCATGCTCGGGAGAGCAGCAGCTGTCAGCGCAGAAGGCTCTTGCACCGTCTCTGTCGGCGCCGTTGTCGATTTTTCCGCCCGTATGGCGGTCAAAAGCTCTCCGTGCTCCCGCGTGCCAAAGCGTTTCTCGGCGGCGCTCACCACAGCGCGGGCGCGCTCCAATTCCCCTTTGATCGTTTTGTGCTCCTTGAAGCGGCGATTGAAGGTCTCCTGAAAATACTCCGTGAAAAGGTCCTTGTATTCCCCCTCCATCAGCGCACGGAAACGCTCCTCTCGCTCCTTTGCGGTCTGCGCCTCGGCGTCAGGTGCTGCTTGTGCTTGTTCGCCCGAATCCTCTGTCTGCGGGGTGTGGACAGACAACTCTCTTGCTTCACCCTCACACGGTGCCAAAAAAAGCTCCGTGCTCCCTTGTGCTTCGTTATTCATGAGTCCTCACTTTCATGGCAACGTTTTTGCCGTTGCCGAATAACCTTATTTGTGCTGCGTGGCGCTGTTTTCCACGCAGACGTGCAGGGGATATTGCTCCGCAATGCGTTGCAGCCCCAATAGGACGGCATCATATGCCGTGCCAAGTCCGCCTCGACAGGAAAGAAAGACCTCTCCCTTCTCGGCATAATGACGCAAATGCTTGCAATTCTCAGATTGCACAGCAAAGGAAAGCAGTGCACAGACCAGTGCGGAAACACCTGCGCACACCACGTCCTCTCCGGGGTTAAAATCTGCGTGCCCCGTCACATATAAGCGGTAATATCCCCGCTTACGGTATGGATAAACGTATATCATTTTTCTCCTGCTGCTCTCGCTGCCACCTGTTCTCTCACGCCTGCAACGCCCGAGAACTCCATATTCTCCAAAAGCACGCTTGCGGCGCGGACGTTCTGCTCGTCAAACACACCCATACGATACAGCTCCATCATGGTCTCGTTGTGAGAAACACGGGTATACGGATCCTTTTTCTCGGCGCGCACATCAATATCAAACACAGGACGGCGGCAACAGGGCGTGCCGTCGGGCAAAACGCCCGTTACGCGCTCCGCGATCCCCGCGTTGCTCCACGTCATATACACGTGCTCACCGTGCTCGCCCAGAATGCGAAAGCATCGCTCCTCGCTGTAAAACTGCCGCACACATTCCAGCACCAAACGCACCAGACGCACAAAAGCGCGGTAAGAGGCGGCAACCATATCCCGCACGGTCTTGTTGCCTGCCTCCTGCAGGGCGAGGATCGCGGAAGCGGCTGTCACGCCGCCATCGGGAACGCCCTGCAAAACGTCACGGTTCGCGGTCGTTTCCTTCAGCTCCTGGACCTTGGCGTTTTTCAGCTCCAGCCAGAAGGGGTCAAGCCCCGCCACGGTGATCTGTCGCAGCCTTTCCTCGTCCAGATCTCCCTCCACCTCCACAATACGTCGTGTGAGGTCGGAAAACTCCTGCTCGTTCATACCCGTATTGCGCTTACAGAAGTAACGCACACGCGTCGCCCAATCCATATATTCCAGCAAATTGCGATCCATGCGGTCAATGTAGGCTTGGGGATCCTTGGCAAGTGCAATGATACCGTAGCCGCCGCACTCCCCCTCCATGGGATAAAGAACGTCCAGCACAAAGGGATATTCTCCGTGCTCATACCAGCCGTTCGCATAACGGGGATCGTTTTCCGTGGCAAAAAGCAAGCACTCACCCGTAAATTTACAGTAGTGCAGCACGGTGCGCCCCTCGGGAGTGCGCTTTTTGTAGTAGCGATCCACCACGGCAAGCTGCGTCCCCTCATCCGAAGCGGAGAAGCCGTAAGAGGCGGCGGCGGCGCCTCTGCCGTTATACTGCGGGAAGCGCGCCTTTACCTCCTCTTCGCTCATGCACTGCACGTAGTACACGGCACGCGAATCGGAAAGCCTTCGCACCTCGGGCTGCCAGTAAAGATTCATCAGCTCCACACGGCGCACGTCAATATCGCCAAGTCCGTTTTCAAGATCATTATTCCAGAACACACCGAACGCGCATACACCGTGCTTAAGCTTAAACCACATATTATCCGAATACTGCTCCTCGAAATCGGAGCGTTCCATGATAACGGGCAGGATCGCGCTGAGTGCCTTGGCGTCCTCTACGTCGCTCGGCTCTCTTGCAATGCAGGTGGCTCTGGGAAGATTTTCCATCATATCCGCGTGCTTTTGCAGGATGGTGTTGACAAGCCACGCCGAGCGTGGAGCAAAGATCTCCCCCTCCTTATTACGGTGCACCTTGGGTGAAACACGAAGATTGAAAAATCTTTCCTCCTCTCTCACGCGTGCGTCAAACGAGGCGCGTGCACGCCGCCAACGGCGCAGCTCTATGTCGGCGCTTTGGATCTCCAAAAGCCCCACAGGGCTCTTTCTTCCACCTTCTTCTTTCATACAGTCTCCTTTCTGTTGTCTTGTTGTGATATCACTTCCCTCTTTGCCATGCGATCGGCATAGGAAGCAATGGGGCGGTCAAGCGGATCAAGCACGGTAAGTCTTGATACTGCGGATCTTCGCTCGGGGCGCGTCGGCACCATCATGCACAGATACCGTGTCTCGTCGGCAATATGGTCCTCCTGCTCCGAGTCCACGTCCTCGGGGGCTGTGCGGCTGTATTGCAAAACAGGCAGAGTACGCAAAAAATCCCGACAGTTGCGAAAAACATACAGCAACGGGTATCCGTTTTCATCAAATGCAAGGCGATTGTGCAGCTGCATCCAGCCTGCCACGCGGCGATTATCGCCGCGCTCAAAATAGACGCCGTAGCGCTCTCCCGTTTCGGCGATCGCCTCCCCGCGTGACGCATCCCAAATGGCGGGATCTGCCACACCCGCCACGTGATGCCCCCGTAACCACGGATGCTCTCCCTCCACACGGGCGATCTCGCGAAAGATCTGCTCGGGACTCCATCGCACGCCTACGTTTTCCTCGTGCGGCGCGCATCCGTACAGCTCCAGAATGCGGTATAAGCGTCCGTCACCGTCCTTCACCCACCAGCCCACCGAAAACGGTCTCGCGTAGCCAAAGTCAAAGGAACGGTAGCGTTGCCAGTGCGGCGGCGGCTCAAATGCCTCGATCACGTGAGTATACCGACGGTCCTCATAGTGTGCCGGAATATCCGCAAACTCCTCGAACACCTGTCCCTCGTATACGTTCCAATCGCCGTGCAGATGCGCTCGCCGCTTGTGCTCGGGCAACGTTTCCAGACGCTGTACGTAGGCAGGGTCGGACTCCATAAGCACGCGATTGTCATACACAAGGGCAGCTATAAACGCGTAGTCCTCGGGATTTTCCCCTTCACGAAATACGCGATCTATAAACAGTCTTTTGATGTAGGAGTGCCCCACACCGCCCGGGTTGCAGGTGTAATAGATGCGAGGGCGAAAATTGCGCTTTGTGGTACGAAGTGAGGTGGAAATGAATACCATCCATTCCTCCTTGAAATGCGTCGCCTCCTCAAACCCGATCACGTCATACTCCGCGCCCTGATATTGCAGCATATCGCCGTCACAGTCGCAATAGCCGAGCGTAAGACGCGCGCCATTGGGAAACACAAAGGTGCGCTCCTCCTTTTTATACTCGGCATAGCCGTACAGCTCACTTTGCAGCGGCAACAGATGATTCTCCCGCAGCTGCGAAAGACTGCGCCGCAAGAGCAACAGCCGTAAGCCCTCATATCGCATGGCAAGCATCACCATTTTGCGGCGCATTGCCCAGGATTTTCCGCCGCCTCGTGCTCCGCCGTAAGCCGTGTGCGCAGCATGGGAAAGGAAAAATTCCCTTTGCTTTTGATTGGGCGTTTCTCGGCGTAGCTTTTGAAAGATCAAGGCTTCACTCATTGACTCCATTCCTCCAAAACACCCTCAAAGCACACCAAGGTGGGTGCCTCCTCTCCCGTGCTCGCCGTGACACCGCCTCCCGCCTTGCCGCAGACACGGTCCAGAATGCTTTCTGCAGCCTTCATGCGCAGCTCGGGCTTTTGCCCCTCATCCTGCATCAGCCGCACTAGGACCGCTACCGCATCAGCCGTGCTCTCGCAAAGCAGGCGCCTTGTGTTTTCCGCCGCAAACGCCGCTTCACTCCTCGGCGACTGCCGCCGCATCGTCCTCCTCCTTTTGGGGCACGAAGGTCAGCACGTATGCTTCGGCGCTGTTTTCCACGCGGCACTGCCATTTTCCAAGTGCTGCAGCAAGTGATGCCTTGAGGATCTGCGCTTGACGCGTCTGCGCCTCTTTTTCTTCCGCCTCTTCCAATAGCGCGCAGGAAAGCAGTGCTTCCAACAAGGTACACTTTTCCTCATAGGCGCCGATCACCTCTTTTTGCTTTTCAATATGGCGATCTCGCCAAGCGATCATATAGGCGGCGCGTGCCGAATCGGCACAGAGCCTCTCGATCCCGCTTTTTTTCTCTTGCCGTTTTGTTGTCATCTACGCTCCTTTCGCCGTCCCAAACCAGGGACGGTCGGGATATAATAATTATCCCTATTTTGGAACGATCTGCCAAATCGCGCCCTTAAAACGCCTTTGATCGGTAAGCCGCGGACTCACACGATTTTCCGTTTTAGAAAGCTTTCGCCATAGTCGTTCCATTTTTGGGACACTTAAAGGATACACTATTTCCGTTTGTTTGTCAATCCCCTTTGCAAAAAAGATTGTGAACAAATTGTAAATCCGTCACACTTTTGGGACGGGCGCTTGACACGGTGTTCCTATTATGATACAATAAGATCAGTAGAAAATTCCGCAAGAAGGATGGAACTATCCATGACTGTTTCAGATCGCATACGCGCACAAATGGAGCGAATGGGGCTCTCCTATGGAGAGCTTGCACTCGCTACGGGGCTTTCGAAATCCGCTATACACCGCTACGCCACAGGGCAAACCGACAAGGTTCCCACCGAGGCACTGGAAAAGCTGGCGGACGCCCTACACGTCTCCCCTTCCTATCTCACGGGATGGGACGAGGGGCACGAGATCCTTGCAGCACACTTTGAAGGAGAGCGCTTTTCCGCAGAGGAATGGCAGGAGATCGAGGACTTCGTGCGCTTTGTGAAGTCTCGCCGCAAGCAGTGAAGGGCGGTGATCGCTTGTACGAAGCATTACTGGAGGAAGCAAGACAAAAAGGGCTTGTTGTAATTGAAAGGTATCCATTTCGCTCCCCCAACATTCGCGGGCTCTGCTGTGACGACACCATTGCGCTCAACGCGCAGATCGACACAGAGGCGGAGCGCACCGTGATCCTTTGCGAGGAGCTGGCACATGCTGCACAAGCCGCAGGAAACATCCTGCAGGATCCGCGCATGGAGCGCCGCGCAAGAGAACGGTGCTTCGACCGCCTCATCAGCCCCGAGGGCTTGATTCACGCCTACTTGCGCGGTTGCCGCGAGTCCTGGGAATTTGCCGAGCATTTCGGTGTTACAGAAGCTTTTTTATGCGCAGCCATGGCAAATTACCGCGCACGCTTCGGCGTTCTCAAGCGTGTGTGCTTTGACGGAGAGGATTATGCCATTACCTTTGAGCCCACTCTTCGGATCAAAAAATGGAGCACGGCAATTTCGCGAAAGGAGCAAAGCATATGAAAGCTTACCGCATGGCACTGGATCAAGGAACGACCGGCTCCCGTTGCATTATTTTTGATCACGAGGGTAATGTCATAGCAAAAGCCGCAAGAGAGTTTACACAGCACTTTCCAAGATCGGGTTGGGTGGAGCATAACGCCGAGGACATTTTGAACAGCCAATTGGCGGCGGCACACGACGCGCTCAAGCTCTCGGGGCTTTCTCCCGCGCAAATCGCCGCGATAGGCATTACCAACCAGCGCGAAACCGTGATCTTATGGGAAAGAGCAACGGGAAAACCCATTTGCCCTGCGATCGTTTGGCAATGCCGACGCACGGCAAAGGACTGTGACCGCATGCGCGACGAGGGACTGGAGCCCATGATCCGCGCAAAAACCGGACTTCCGATCGACGCCTATTTTTCCGCGACCAAGCTCAAATGGATGCTGGATCACGTAGAGGGCGCGCGCGCACGCGCTCTGCGCGGAGAATTGCTTTTCGGCACGGTTGACAGCTTTTTGATCTATCATCTCACAGGCGGAAGGGTGCACGCTACCGATCCCTCTAACGCCGCACGCACGCTGCTGTTCAACATCCAAACGCTGAAATGGGACGAGGAGCTTTTGAAGCTTTTTGACATTCCAAGCTCGCTTTTACCACAGATCCTTCCCTCTGCGGGGATATTCGGACTGACTGCACCCGAGATCTTCGGCGCATCCATCCCCGTGGCAGGCGTTGCGGGGGATCAGCAAGCAGCACTGTTTGGGCAATGCTGCTTTGAAAAGGGAGACGTCAAGAACACCTACGGAACGGGCGGCTTCCTTTTGATGAACACGGGGGAGCAAGCGGTCTTTTCCTCTCACGGACTTTTGACCACAGTGGGGTGGCAGATCGGCAATAAAACCACCTACGTTCTGGAGGGCTCGGTTTTCGTTTGCGGTGCCGCCATACAATGGCTACGCGACGGTCTTGGGCTCATTGCAAGCGCCCCCGAAAGCGAGGCACTTGCCGCCTCCGTGCCCGACACGGGAGATCTGTACTTTGTGCCCGCACTCACAGGACTTGGCACACCGTATTGGGACCCTTACGCGCGCGGCATTATTGTTGGGATCTCTCGCGGTACGACAAAAGCGCATCTGGTGCGTGCCACGCTGGAGGCAATGGCGTTCCAAACGGTAGACGTATTGGATGCCATGAGAAAGGATGCTTCCCTCGCGATCTCCGCACTTCGTGTGGACGGAGGCGCTGCCGCCAACAATCTGCTTCTTACCCTGCAAAGTGATCTTTCAGGTCTTCGCATTCTGCGCCCCGCATGCATAGAGACCACCGCACTTGGTGCCGCCAATCTTGCAGGGCTTGGCATCGGCATATATGCTGACCTCTCCGAAATTGCGGCACACAGCCGTATATGCGGCACCTTCACCCCTACGCTTGATAACGCACAACGGGAAAACCGTCTTGCTCGCTGGCATGCAGCAGTTGAGCGCGCACGCACTTGGGCAACATAAAAAGAGCCCCAACGCTTTTGAGGGCTCTTTTCAAAAAACACCGCTACCCCAAAAGGGGATAGCGGTGTTTTTGTTATACATACCGTGTAAAGCACGGCTTCCAATATCAACCTACGATACCGGAGCGTTCAATACCCTGTACCAGATACTTCTGACAGAACAGGAACAGGATGATAAGCGGGAAGCACGCCATAATACCGCAACCGTATCTCATGGCGTTGAGATATTCCGCGCTGGAGTGTGTCTGACTAGAGTAAATAGAGGACAAGCTGGTCAGCGGGAAGGATTTTGCAATATTAGACATGAATGCCGGCTTCGTTGCCGTAAAGAACAACGGAATGTAGAAGTCATCGGTCCACTGCCAGCAGAATGCAAACAGGAACACGGTGATCATCATGGGGATGGAAATGGGCAGGATCACCTGCACGAAGGTGCGCAGCGTGTTTGCACCGTCCAGATAAGCAGATTCCTCCAATTCATCGGGCACACCACGGAAGAACTGTCTCAAAAGGAAGATGTACAATCCGTTTTTGAAGGCAAGACCGCCGATGGAAAGCACGAACAGGGGAATCACGGATTCCATGAGGTTGAGTCCATTGGGGAAAGGCAGGAGCTTGATCTTGGCAAGAATGCCGTCCAGCCAACCAATACCCGTAACCGTTCCGCCCGATAAGAACTTGAAAATACCGAGAATGTCAAAGTAACGGAAGCGTTGGAACATAGCGGACTGCAGCGTACCGTGAGGAATGACCAGCGTCAGGATCACGGCAAAGAACACGACCTTACTGCCACGGAACTTAAATTTGGCAAGACCGTAACCAATGAGGCAGCACACAAAGGTCTGAAGCAAGGCAAGACTCAACGACAAAGCCAAGGTCTGGAAGAACATCTTGATATAAGAAAGATCCTGGAAAATGGCTTTATAAATGCCGATCGACAGGTGTCGCGGTACGACCTTAACGGTAGTATCAACGAAGTCCTGCGGCGCCATAAGGGATTGCGTGATCATGGTAATGAAGGGCTGAATAACGACGAAGGCAATGCCAACGAGCAGCAGCAGACGGAACACATACCAGACCACTTGCTTGAAAAAGTACGCGGAAAGGAATTTTGCCTTCAAGCGTTCCTTGAGATCGGTGCGCTCAAACTCCACACGGATCTTGTTTTTGTTTTCCCGCAAAACTGCGGGCTTATTATCGATTTGATTGGTCATATTACGTTTCCTCCTTTCCTTAATCTCTTCTCTGATAGAAGACATAGGCGGAGAAGATTGCCGCCACCAAGCCTACGATCAACAAAACGATCAGGAAGTACATCCAACCCATGGCTGCACTGACGTGCTTGGCGGAAACGCCCAGCGTTGCATTGGAATAGGTGTTTTGGATAACGTTCATAACCGAGTTCGATTCGGTCGTGAAGTTATCGATAATGGTATACACGCCGTTCACCAGAATCATGGGGCTTACCATCGGGAAGGTGATCTTCCAGAAGGTCTCCCATGCGGTAGCACCGTCGATCTCGCAGGATTCGTAGATCGCAGGAGAGATAGACTGCAGTGCGGCAAGGAAGATCAGAATCTGTACGCCGGAGCGATTAATAATATCCGAAATGTTTCCTACTGCGCTTACAATATACGTCACCAGTCCCTCACCAAAGCCGAGGTTCTGGAACACGCTTTGCAAAAGCCCCTCAATAGCAAGGTTCTCGTTCATTTTATCAGCTGCACTTGAGCTCTCGCCCAGGTCTACGCCGGAACCCGCAAAGGAGTAAGAGGCGTTCAACACAGATTCCATAATACCCGTAGAAACCACAACGGGCAGGAAGAAGATGGCACGAAACGCGGCGCGTCCGATCATCTTTTGGTTCAGGATCACCGCAATGAAGAGCGAAAAGATCAAAATTGCGGGAATGTCGAACGCCATTTCGGCAAGACCCGTTAAAAGGGTCTGAACAAAATCGGATTCCGAGAAAAGTGCATCGCTGTAATTGTTCCAGCCAACGAAGGTCTTGACCTGAGCGCCGTTCACGATACGGTAGCTGAAGAAGCTGTACTTAATGGACTCGTAAATGATCGGAATATACACCAGGACAAAGCCCAGCACGAAAGGAAGAACGAATAACCATCCCGAGCGTGCCTTGCGGCGGTCCAGGGAGGCAATTTTTCTTTTCTTTATGGGTGCATCCGCAACAACATTTTGATTTGTCATGTAAATTCCTCCCTTCCTTAGTGCATGATCACGACGTAACCGTAGGACTCGATGGTGTAAACCACTCCTTTGTAGGTCGCCTGTACGGTATAATCGTTAAAGTTGAGCAGCAGGGTCTTGTAAAGCTCGGTAGTAGATTCGCCGTAAGTAACAGCCACAACATTGTTGTCTACTGCATACTTATTTGCTTCCTCCGTCTCTGCGTCGTCCCCGCCGTCGAGACCGCCGGTGTTATCGTTGCCGCCGTTGTTATCCGAAGGCTGGCTTGCGTCCACCT
>CAZOFQ010000057.1:0-10359 GCA_964579105.1 uncultured Lachnospiraceae bacterium | reverse complement strand
GCCGCCCTCGAAGGCAACGCCGTCGCAGAAGCCCTCGTAATCGATCACAGCGGTGTCGCCCATCTCGGCAGCACGGCCAAGAACCTCGGTCTCACGAGAGTTGCGCTCACGCACGGTCTCGATCTCCTTATCCACCTCTGCCTCATCCACAGCAGCTACAGTGCGGGTTGCGGCAAGACCGAGATAGTCGGCAATAGCGACCTCGGGCTTCACGTAGACCTTCGCGGAAAGCACCAGACCGTTCTCGTCAAGAGAAACGATATCGAATTCAGGCTGTGCGACAGGGGAGATGGCAGCTTCCTTGACCGCCTCGCTGTAGGCATCGGGAATAATATCGTTGATAGCGGTTTCGTAGAACACACCCTTCCCATACATTTTTTCAATGATAGCGCGGGGAGCCTTGCCCTTACGGAAGCCTGGAACGCTCATTTTCTTACCTTCCTTTTGATAGGCCTTGGTCACAGCCGCATCGAAGGTAGCCTTATCAACCGAGATATGCAGCTCGTACTGGCTGTTCTCAAGCTTTTCGGACTTTACCAATTTCATTTTTTCATCCTCCAGAGATTGAAATTTCACACAAAGTATATTTTACTAATTATTTATGATTTTGTCAAGTCTTTTCTGTAAATAAATGTCTTTACTTATAAATACGGTAGGGAATAAAATCCAGAAAGTCAGAGGAAACAAGCGTCATGGCAAGATCCCCCAAATACTCGGTTTTGGGCACGTGATATACCCCGTGGATGTGACCGCAATAACAGCGCTTGATGCCGTAATCAAGGAGAAGATCGGTGATCTCTTGACAGACCTCGCCGTTCCATACGGGCGGAAAGTGCAAAAAAACCAGAATCTCCTTGTCTGCGTGCTCCGCTTGCTGTAATGCTTTTGCAGCCTCCAGACTGATCTTGAGGCGCGCCGCCTCGCGGTTACGGATCTTGACAAAATCCACTTGACCTACGGTTTGCTGCCTTTCCTCCTCCAAAAACCATCCGCGCGTTCCGCAAACGATAAAATCCTCTACAACGTATGCATTATTATATAGAAGAGAAAGGGTAGAGAAATTATTCTGCGCAAAAAAGCGATTCAGCTTGGCGGCAGTCTCCCACCAAAAATCGTGATTGCCCTTACCGATCAGCTTTTTTCCCGGGAGTGCATCAAGAAGCGCAAAATCATCTGCCGCTTGTGAAAGATTCATCGCCCAGGAAATGTCACCGGGGAGTATCACGGTATCTTCATCCGTTATAAGCGCTCGCCAGTTTTTGCAGATCTTTTGCGTATAATTTTGCCAGCGCGAGCCGAATACGTCCATTGGATGATCGGTACTGCAGGACAAATGCAGATCGGCAATGGTATAAAGTGCCATGGTTACTCCTTTCGGCAAAACTTTAATAGGATAAAAGGGCAAGGATCCGTCCATACTGTTAATATCTCACGAAAGGAGATGTGAACACAATGGAAAGAAAAGATAAGAACTGCTGCAACGAACGTGTAAACGAAGGGATCAGCTGTGATGTCAAAAACTGCCAATACCACGAGGGAGATTGCTACTGTGTAGCGGAAAAGATCGCGGTAGGCCCCAGCTTTGCCACCTCCAGCACCGACACCGTTTGTGCCACCTTTAAGCCCAAGAAGGACTGATTTTTATCAAGCGGCAGTACAGCTGTACTGCCGTTTTCTTATTTTTCTACGTAAGCGTTAACGGCATGCCACATATCGGCAGAATCCACAACGTCGGTAAAGCGCACCCGTCGCTCGCCGATCCCGCGCAAGGGATAGGGAATCTCGGTTGCCGTTTTTTGTGCAAGCGTATCCAACGCAGCAAGCGCATCCTCGGGCTTTTCGTCATAAAGAGAGGCGTAAACGTCAGCGGCAAACTTATAAGGGCTTGCCGTGGAAGCCACCACCATAGGCGTTTTATCGCCACTCTCTTCGATGTACTGCTTAGCGGCAGAAAGTGCTACGGCAGTGTGTGTATCCGCAAGATAGTTATATTTTTCTATGGTCTCGCGGATGGTTGCGGCGGTTGCTTCCTCATCGGCAAAATAACCGCTAAAGGAGGCGTCGATCTTCGCCTTCACATCCGCATCTACCGTATATGCGCCCGTTTGATTCAGGGAGCTCATATAAGCCGCGGTGCGTTCTGCGCCTGCCGTAAGATAGAGCAAGCGCTCCAGATTGCTGGAGATGAGAATGTCCATAGAGGGGGACATGGTGAGGTGGAAGGCGCGATTGCGGTCGTACGTGCCCGTGGCAAGAAAATCGGTGAGAATGTTATTTTTGTTAGAGGCGCAGATCAAGCGACCTACGGGTAAGCCCATGAGCTTAGCAAGATACGCAGCAAAAATATTACCGAAGTTACCCGTGGGAACGGTCACGTTCATCGGCTCGCCCATTTTGATGCGTCCCGTATTCAAAAGGTCGCAATAAGCAGAGACGTAATAAACGATCTGCGGTGCAAGACGTCCCCAGTTGATAGAGTTTGCAGAGGAAAGGAAGTAACCCTTTTCGTCCAGCATCTTTGCCGCCACGGGATCGGAAAAGATCTTCTTTACACCCGTTTGCGCATCGTCAAAATTACCGTTGATGGCACATACGTAAACGTTATCGCCTGTTTGCGTTTGCATTTGCAGCTTTTGCACACGGCTCACGCCGTTTTCGGGATAAAACACGGCGATCTTGATACGCTCAATGTCCTTATAGCCCTCCAGCGCCGCCTTGCCCGTATCGCCCGAGGTCGCCACAAGAATGAGCGCCGTGCGCTTCTCGCCCGTTTTTACAAGTGCGCGGGAAAGCAAGCGGGGCATGATCTGCAGCGCCATATCCTTAAATGCGGCGGTAGGTCCGTGCCAAAGCTCCAGAGAATAGAGGGTCTCGTCCAGCGAAACAAGAGGCGCGGCTCCGCCCACAAAAGAGGTGGGGGCGTAAGCCTCGCAGCAGTCCGCGAGCAATTCCTCCTCGGTGTAATCGGTTAAGAATTTACCCAAGATCTTTGCGGCGCGGGTAGGATAATCCGCCCTGCAAAGGGTATCGATCTCGTCATAAGTCAACGAGGGGATCGACTCGGGCACAAAAAGTCCACCGTCAGCGGCAAGCCCTTGCTTGATGACCTGGGCTGCGGAAAATTTTTGCTCTGTTTTGTCACGGGTGCTTTGGAATTTCATAGTTTAGACTCCTTTATACATCTGTTCCTTGCGGAAGATTTTTCAATAAATAACGTTTGCCGTTTTCAAAAAAGAAGCGGTCTGTTTCGCGGCAGGAAAAGCCGATTTTTTGTAAGTATGCGGCGAAGCCTTCCAGATCTGCCGCCGTAGAGATCCCTTGCGGGAGAGTGTCTACACCGTCAAAATCACTGCCGAGCACGACACACTCGCTCCCACCCACGTTCATGATGTGACGCAGGTGTGCGGCAAGGTCGTCCATGTTGGCGCTTTGATTCATCGTTAAAAATTTCGGGTAAAGATTCAACCCGATCACGCCGCCGCACGCGCCGATCTCGCGGATCTGCTCGTCCGTGAGATTTCGCGGATGCGGTGTTACGGAATAAGCGTTGGAATGTGTGGCAAGCGGAGCGCGTCCATATTCGCGGCAAAGCTGCAAAATATCGGTGTGAGCTTTGCGCGAGGCATGGGAAACGTCCGGGATCCCACCAAGAGAAAGGAATTGGGAAAGCGCTTCTTTGGCGAAAGCGGAAAGTCCTGCCTCGGTGTCCCAAGCGCCACCCATCACGGTTTTTCCGCGCCACACGGGCGTGATCAAACGCACCCCGAGGGAAAACAACGTGTCCACACGGGAAGGGTCTCCCGCAAGAATACGCGCATCCTCTACGGTAGGAATATAGGCGGTACACGACTGCCGCATTGCCCGGAAAAGGGAAGACGCATCGCATACAAGCACGGCATCCGAAGCGGCTTTTATACATTGCTTTAGATGCTCCAGCATGCCGCACACCGATAGAAAGGCTTCGTCATCCCCTTCGACTTGCGGTGCAAAGCACGCCGCCAATTGCACGTAGGGGCGAAGGGCAGCAGTTGCCGTCGTACCCGCCATAGCGCGTTCAAAAAACAGGGAAGCGCGATTCTCGTAAAGAAGCTTTGGGGTATCGCAATGGAAATCGATCACGCGCATCAACGTATCCTTCCCGAAGCGCCAAACGCTCCCTCAATGTGATGAATTTTAAAAGGCTTGAGGCGTTTTTCGCGGTTCAGATAGATCTCGATCACATCCAAGCGCGGGCAGAGCTTTGTGGGGTGTTTTCTCAAATACTCCCGCGCGGCAAGAACGGTTCGCTCTCGCTTGGCGGCATCCACCGCCGCCGAGGGGCGAAGCACCTGCGCTTGCTCTATGGAGTCGAAGCTACGTGTTTTCACCTCAACAAAAGCAATATATTGTTTGTTTTTTGCGATCAGATCCAGCTCGTTTCTGCCGCAATGCACGTTGCGTGCAATGACACGATATCCTTGTCGGCGTAAATAACGCGCGGCAAGCTTCTCGCCCAATGCGCCTATTTTCCTTTTACTGTGTAAAACATTCATTTTTCAAGAAAGCGAATAAATTTGGTGCGATAGATCTCACACGGACCGTGCTCGCGCAGAGCATCCATATGTGCCTTGGTGCCATAGCCCTTGTGCTTGGCGATCCCGTATTGCGGATACTTGGCGTCCAATTCCATACAGATGCGGTCACGCGTGACCTTGGCAAGGATCGATGCCGCAGCAATGCTGGGGGAAATGGCATCCCCGTGCACCACAGCACGTGTGGGAAGGGTAAAGCCTCGTGTGATGTTACCGTCTATCAAGGCAAAATCGGGCTTGGGATCCAAATTTTCAATTGCGGTCCTCATGGCGTGAAGGGTCGTGGAAAGAATATCCGTTTCGTTGATCTCCTCTACGCTCCCAAGCACCACGGAATAGGCGACCGCATTTTTGCAGATCTCCTCATACAGTGCCTCGCGCTTTTTTTCGCTTAATTTTTTGGAGTCGTTCAGCCCCTCTATCACAAGTCCGCGCGGCAAGATGCACGCCGCTGCGGCAACAGGACCGCAAAGCGGACCGCGCCCCGCCTCATCCACGCCGCAAACAAGGTCATAGCCCTGCGACAGCAAGGATTCTTCCAGCTCATACGTCAGCATGGTGATCCTCCTTTAGCGCATCCAGCGTGATACGTCCGATCTTGGCGGCACGGAGCTCGTCAAGCAGCATGTTGGCGCAGCGTTCTGTATTTACCTCACCGCCGCTTACAAGGAATCCGCGTTTCCTTCCAATATATTCAAACAGCTCGTAATCGGTGAGAGAGGTCGTTTCCTCGTTCCACTCCAGCTTATATCTGGTGGCAAGGAGTGCAGGGTAGCGCAAGCGCAGCTTATGGCACAATGCCACCGCCAGCGTTTCGATCTCTACCACGTCGTCCTTGATCGCGCCCGTGATAGCAAGGTTTTCACCCGTTTCACGATGATCAAAGCGCGGCCAAAGCACTCCGGGCATGTCCATAAGATCCAGTCCGTCCTTGGTGGAGACCCATTGCGGAGCAAGGGTTACACCGGGGCGGTTTTCCACCCTTGCCTTTTTACCGCCGCACAGACGGTTGATCAGCGAGGATTTGCCCACATTGGGTATTCCCACGACCATAGCGCGCAGCTTGCGCCCACTCATGCCCTTTTGGGCGTATCGCTCCAGCTTATCGGAAAGCAGGGAACGGATGGCGGGCATCAGCTTTTCCATGCCCTTACCGCTGACACAGTCGATCGCAAGGCAGAGCTGCCCCTTTTTCGTATAATACGCGATCCAACGCTCGGTCGCCGCTGCATCTGCCAATGCGGATTTGTTCAAAAGCGTTAGCAACGGTTTTCCTTCAGTCAGCTTCTCGATCTCGGGGTTGCGAGAGCTTTGCGGTATGCGTGCATCCAACAGCTCGATCACCACGTCTACGTTTTTCAGGTTCTCCTTCATCAAGCGACGTGTTTTCGCCATGTGCCCGGGAAACCATTGAATAATATCCGTTGGCATGATCAATCCACCTTTCCGAACTTTGAGAAGGGCGTTACGCGAAGCAATACCTTACCCAGTACACGGCGCTCATCCACAAATCCAACCTCGGGACGACGGCTGTCGGCGGAGATGTTGCGATTATCTCCCATCACAAACAGATATCCGTCGGGAACCTGATAGACCGTGTATTCCTTAGAAAGGCTTTCGCGCCACATGCCGTCAGGATTCTCAAAAAAAGCGTAGCTGCTTTCATCCAATATTTCGTTATCGGTAAAGGTATCATCGTCCGAGACATACACCTTACCCGCAACGAAATCGATCTTCACGTACTGTCCGCCCGTGGCGATCACGCGCTTCACGATAGGCTCGTTAAAGGTATCGTAATACTCACTCGTTTGATGAAACACGATAACATCGCCCGTTTTGGGCGTATAGAAGAGGTCGGAGACCAATAAGCGCTCGCCGTCGAGCAGGGTATTGTTCATTGAAGGACCGCTGACCACACAAAGACGAAACACAAAGGTCAACAGCAGCACGACGGCAGTAACCGTCCACACCAGCATTTCCACATAGTCGAAAAGAGTGTGTGCCGCACTGTTTCGCTCGGGCTGTGTCGGCTTTTCTTCATTTGGAGTAAGATTTTTTTCGTTTTGCTCACTCATAGCAAACTCCTAACAGTTATTTTTTGTCGGTCAAAATCTCCATCAGGCGATAGCCGTTTTCCACGTAATAGCCTTGCGCGGCGGCGCTTTTTTCGCAAAAGCCCTCTACACCCTGCCGCGCTTTTGCGGAGGAATAGATCATAAATGGCACGGGATCTATGCTGTGCGTGCGAATACGGATCGGCGTGGGATGATCGGGAAGGATCATAATCTTGAACTCCTCACCGTTCTCGCGCAAGTAGGCAAGCACGGGGGAAAGGATCTCTGCATCGATTTTTTCTATCGAAAGGATCTTGTTTTCCAGCTCCGCACGGTGACCGCACTCGTCGGGTGCCTCTACGTGGACGTAAACCAGCTCGCATCCGTCGCGGAATGCTTGGATAGCGGCATCCGCCTTACCCTTGTAGTTGGTGTGTACGTTCCCCGTAGCGCCTTCCACGTCGATAGAACGCATCCCCGCGCAAAGACCGATTCCTTTAATGAGGTCCACGGCAGAGATCACAGCACCCTTGAGCTTCCATTTTTCCTCAAAGGAGGGAAGCTGAGGCTTTTTGCCCGGGCTCCAGAGCCAGGCGGAGTTCGCGGGCTTGAGGCCGCGCGCGCGGCGTGCCTCGTTAACGGGATGGTGATTGAGGATATCAAAGCTTTTTCTCATCAGGTCGTAGAATTCCTTGCCCGTTTCGCGATCGGGCAGATAGTTGCCGATGCGCTGCCCCAAAATATCGTGCGGACGGTTGAAATTGTACTTATCATTACCGTTTTTCCAGATCAGGCAGTGACGGTAGCTGATACCCGTATAAAAATGCTTGATCTCGTCACCCATTTCTCTCTGCAGCGCCTTGATCAGCTCATCTGCCTCGGCGGTGGTGATCTCGTCGGCACTGTGATCAAGGATCGTCTTATCGTCATAATCCTCGCCGTTATCCGTGAGCGTGACCACGTTGCAGCGATACGCCACCTCGTCGGGCTGCATTTCAATCCCCATGCTTACCGCCTCCAGCGGGGAACGCCCCTTGGAAAACACCTTAGGGTCATAGGAAAGAATGGCGAGATTGGCGGTATCGCTCTCGGGCACCATGCCCTCGGGCACGTTGGATACAGTACCCACAAGCGCCTCGCTTGCCAGTGCATCCATGGTGGGCTTGTACGCTTTTTGCATGGGCGTGAGACCGCCAAGCGCCTCAATAGGCTCGTCTGCCATGCCGTCCGGAATCAAAATCAAATATTTCATGTCAAAATCCTCGTTTTTCAGCAAAATTGCCGCGCGCACCTGCGCGCAAAAAAAATAGATATCTTATTATAACATAAATAAAGAGAGAACGCAAGAAAAGTCTTTGTTTTTTGCAAAAAATTAACGAAAAAACGCCCCGAGACCTTGCTCGGGACGTTTTTTACTTTTTATTGCAGGGAATCAACGATACGATGCGTCCACTTGAGCAACGCATCCTTTTCCTCTGGCGTGACCTTGTCGAGGAAGGAAAGGAAAGAGGTTTTTACATAGAATACCTCGTCAACGACCTTGGTGCCTGCGGCGGAGAGGATCTCCTTCATTCTGTTTGCGGCGGATTCGGGACCGTTGATGATCAGCGCAGTGTTGTTGGAACGCGCTTTGGTCATCTCGCCACAGAAGCGGCGCAGCTGATCGTCGGGCTCGCCCTTCAGGGAAAGCATCAGGATCACAAGACGCTCGTTGTTGCAGGAATATGCAGGAAGGATCTTGTCAACGGCGTTGACGTCAAGTGCATATTCGCTCTTGATAAGATTGGCCATTTCAGCCAGCTTCTTTTTGGTGGGCGTGTAAAGAACGCGCATTTTGATTGCCATTTGAAACCTCCGGCAAAATGTATTTGACGAAAGGCAGGGAATCGCAAGCCGCACCTTTCAATTCATCAATAGTATAACATACCTTTCGGTGCGGAGTAAACCTTTTTTAAAAAAAAGAAACAAAAATTGGCAGATGCCACAATTTAATCGCGTGTGTTTTGTATAAAAATGCAATAAAACCGATTGTTGAGCACTCAACAATCGGTTTTATTGCTACGATCTCGATCAACGGGCACGTGTGTACCGATCGTAACACGAAAATCGCGCACTCATCAAAAAACTTTTATCGCCCAAAATGAGATATCACGCGATGTTGTAAAAAATTAAAATCATAAGCAACACGTAGCAACCGTCCAAAGCAACGATTTAAATTTTCAGAAACGATGGAGAGTCCGTAAAGAAAGAAAATAAAAATCGGCATGCATGGAGGCGACGCCAAAACGTCCATTAAAGCAACCACAGTGGATAGTCCATCGAAAAATGATGGATGAGAGATAAAACCACACCCCAAGCACCGCCTAAAGCTCATACGCTTCACCTCCTCCATTTCATCTTCCCTTTTTGATACAAAATTTGTATTTTGTATAATCGTATCCATAGATAAAAGCGCCACACGCAGATTTGCGCCCACGGCGGCGATCTTGTGAAAGGTAATGCCCTTCTGCAGAACGCTCTCGGCGGCGCTTCTGCCGCCTATGTTGCCGTTCAGGTCGATCAAAAACTGCTCGATGTACTGATACGCCGCTGTGCCGAACGCCTTTTCCATGGACGCTCTGACCTCTTTTGTGATAAAAGAGGTGTCTTTTCCCTCTTCAATCGGCAATACAGTGTTGACATTTTGCTCGGATTGTGGTACACTATTAGTGGGAGTTCTCACATTTCCGCTTTTAGGCGTTGCTTCGGGGCTATTTGCATCGGGGGCATGTGAGGCTCCCTTTTTATATTTGCTTTGACCGATGTAGGCGCTTACTATAAACAGTGTTTTCTTTTTTGTGTCAACGGCAGTTTGCGCTACATAATATGATTTTTCCCCAAGACCGCGCTCGTACAAAACCGTTTTCGCGGCCCTGTTTCTCCCATTTTGGTTGTAACGATATGCAGTCGAGGTACCACCATCAGTTACATCGCTGTTCTGCGATACCGCGAAAAGAAGTTTGGCAATATCCTCATCCTTCGCCATAGAGTGATCTGCGCTACCGTTTTCGCCATGACGTTTCAGAATATGCTCGATCTGCCGTGCTTCTACCGCAATCTTGTAGTCCGTAAAATCCTGCCCGGTTACCCGCTTTATTTTTTCGGCAACCTCTTCGCTGACAACGCCAAGCTCCACAACGTCGTTGTCCTTATGCTGCCTCTGCTTGACCTTGTCGATAAGCTCAAGGATCTCCTCGTTCACCTCTGCGTTTGCGTACGCCTCGGCTGCCGCCTGCTCTTTGGTTATGATCTCCTTGAAGTTAATAAACTTCTGCATATCCAAAAGCGGGAGCGCAAACGACTTATATTTTGCCATGTCGGTGGCGTGCGAGGCGAAGACGTCAAACACGCTGCGGATCATAATACGGTTGTTGGCGCGGAGCACACGCTTTTTGGTAAAGGATTTGTGCAGCAGCGTAAACAGCCCGTTCTCCTTTACCTTTTGCGAGACGTCGCTCGCCACGGTGTTGCGGTCGCTCTCTATCGGGAAGTAGTAATCCAGCCCAAACAGCTTGATTCCCCATCGCTTGTAGGAGACCTCATTGCCCCACTCGGCACATTGCTCCGCCATAAATTTCTGCAAGCCGTCCGCTACCGCCTTTTGCCGCGCGGTCAATTTGGAAAGGATCTTATCCACCAGCAGCTCGTACAGCGTCATGATCTGCGCCGTGGTCATGTAAAACTCGCCCTGCTCG
>CAZOFQ010000056.1:0-10389 GCA_964579105.1 uncultured Lachnospiraceae bacterium | reverse complement strand
ATATCTGGACCCCACGGGCTCGCAGATCGGCAAAAAAGAGAGCATTGCCGACACCGCGCGCGTGCTGGGGCGGATGTTTGACGGCATCGAGTACCGCGGCTTCGGTCAACAGATCGTGGAGGAGCTTGCCGCGTATGCGGGCGTTCCCGTTTGGAACGGTCTCACCAATGAATTTCACCCCACCCAGATCCTGGCCGATTTCCTCACCATCCGTGAGCATTTCGGCTCTCTTGAGGGCAAAAAGCTGGTATATCTGGGGGACGCGCGCTACAACATGGGCAACTCCCTGATGGTGGGCTGTGCCAAGATGGGCATGCATTTCGTGGCGTGCGCACCGAAGGAATACTTCCCCGAGGGGGCGCTTGTGGAGCAGTGCCGCGCGGTTGCCGCCGAAACGGGCGCTGTACTGGAATTTATCGAGGATCCCCTGCTTGCCACCAAGGACGCGGACGTGCTTTATACCGACGTATGGGTCTCTATGGGTGAGCCGAATGAGGTCTTTGCCAAGCGAATCAAGGATCTTTCCCCCTACCGTGTGACCAAGGCGCTGATGGATAACGCGGGCGCGCAATGCCGCTTTATGCATTGCCTGCCCGCCTTCCACGATCTCGGCACGGTGATCGGACGTCAGATCCACGAGCAGTTCGGCATTGATTGCATGGAGGTCACGCACGAGGTCATCGAGGGACCGCAGTCCATCGTGTTCGACGAGGCGGAAAACCGCATGCACACCATCAAGGCTGTGATGGCGGCAACGCTGTAAAATGTCGCAAATATAGAAAAAGCACCCCGAACGGGGTGCTTTTTTCTTGCTTATTGACCAAATGTCTCCAAAAAACGGATCAAAGCACCTTGCTGCTCGTTGTCAAGATGTGCAAAGCCGGCAAGCAACTTTTGCTGACGGTCGGTGAGATAAGAGCAGGGGTGCGTGGTGTCATTGAAAAATTGTGAAAGCGTAATGCCGCAGGCATCACAGATCGCTTGCAGGGATTGCACGGAGGGCTGTGCCTTTTTGCGAAACCATGAGGAAATGGTGGATTGCGGAATGCCGGACTCAACGCTTAGCTTATATTCGGACCAGCCTTTTTCTTCTCGCAATTGCAGAATGCGCTCTAATATATCCATGGCATGCCCTCCGTTGACTGTTTTGTGTATTTTCGTATATTTTATACGATAAATGCTTGACAAACAATATTTTTTATCGTATAATAAATGCGAAATATCGTTATTTGGAGGAGTGAAAACAGATGAAGAAGATGTTTCCTTGGTTGAAGAAGTATTTTACGGTGCTGCTCAGCGTCGCGTTAGTGATCGCCTCGCTGGTAATGACGATTGGCGCAAACGGTGCGGTATCAGTGAAGTCTCCCGCAGGAGCTGGGAAGGAAAGCAATCACAGCGTGACCTCAAGGGAGGAATTTGATGCATTGGGGGAAGGAACGGTGCTTCCGCTGACCTACCGTGCTACGGGCAGAATGCTCGGCGGTGCCGCGCCCGTCTTTGAGAGCGCGACGGTGTTGATTACCTTTCGTGAGTACGGAAAAAATCCCGGTGGTTCCACGTATGATGACACGTGGGAGTTCTTGTTCGCAGCCACCGCCGATGCACTTTATCTGAAAGCCTATGAATATGAGTCGATCAAAGAAGCTTCGGGTGCTCAAGAGGGAGTTGAATTCAAACGAGAATTTGAGTATTACGTAAAAGGATCTGAGGTTTTTATCAGATGCTTGCAATATCGAGAGATTGAGGATGGGGGGATTGATGCAACAGAGGAGGTGCTGGGATACGACGGCAACGAAGCGCTCGCACTGATTGCCATCGGGGAGCTTCGCGGAAAATGGGTGCGTGCCACGGGCACGGAATTGATGAGGTTTGCACAAGAAGATTTCGGCGATTTTTTTGGTGCCTTTAGCCCGAGTTATCTTGCAAATTATTTTGCAAGTTATTTTGAAGAGGTTACCTTCGAAGGCGGAGAAGAACCGAAAGTTACTGGCACGAATCCGCGTGATGATTGGGGGAACGGCGGATATGAAATCGAAACGGGGTCGGTGCAATATAAATATATCAATAACACCGTAATCAAGGACATATCCAACAAAAAAACGTACGAATTAAAGGATTACTTAAAGGAGGAAAAGTGACGTGGAGAATGTGCAGAACAAGGAAAACAAGAAAAGCTTCCGCGCTTGGCTTCGTGAACAGGCTCCGCGCCTTTTTGCCCTGTGTTGGCTTGTCGGCGGCATTGCAATCGCATTATTTGTTTGCTTTGGCGTGACCTCGTATTCGGGTGAACGCGTCAATTTTTCCAATGCCGTTACATGGATACTGAATGAGGAAGCCGAGCAGCTTCGTCTCAATGCAACGAAAGCATTTTTGGCGATTTTATATTTTGTTTATCTCATTCGTATTTTAAAGCAGATCTGGAAAAGCATTGGTGCATTTGTGTTGGTTTGGAAAAAGGATGGGGCGGTACAAGAGCGCGCTGCTGCGTTCTCGGAGGTACACGTGTGCTTTGCCAAAATATGCGGGCTTGCAGTCATGCATATGCTTTGGGCGCGCTTGCTGACCTCCACCTATACGATGGCGGAGGGATTCGGCATATTCCTAGTTGCCGTTCTCATGCTTTTGGGTACGGGCGTGCTTTCGAATTATGTGCAAAAGGAATCGGTTTCTCTCCCTTACGTACTCGTTGACGCACTGCGCAATTTGCTGGCGATATTGATCGTTGCAACATTGCTGTTTTCTCTGAATCTTTCTGCGGCAGAGAAAATATATGACGGCGTTTTGTACGTGGTGGATTATATTGACAGAGGGGCAGCAAGTGCTACACTGAAGCCCACGCTTTACGTGGTATATGACCGCATCGTCTATCCGATTTTGCACATAGTTCTTCTTTTCACCGTTGCCTCGATGATCAAAACGATTTGGGGCAATATGAAATATTATGCTCAAAAAAAGGAGCGCGAGCAGCTCTCGCGCAAATTCGAGCGAGTTTTTGCTTTTGGCGTTGTGTTGATCGTTCTGTATCTTTTTAGCAACGCGATGTTTCTTGACGTCGAGATGCAAGTCTCTCTCTCTGCGGCATTGGGTCAATTTTTGCCCGTTATCCTGTTGAGCATTGCAGGGGGGTGCCTGTTGCATTTTTCCTACCCCGAAAAGCACGTTGAAAAAGCACCGCGTGAATACGCGGAAGCCTCTGACGAGGCGTTGGAGGAAGGCGAAGCGGAAGAAGCAGCTCCGTGCGAAAAAATCGAAACGGAGCAATAAGACATTGCAAGCACAACGCTTGAGTAAATGAAAGAAGTATAGAAAAAGCACCCCGTTAGGGGTGCTTTTTCTATACCGTTATGGCTTATTTTACGATAAAGCGGTCGAGAGCCTCAAACAACTCATCGGTGTCGTCGGAGTGAGCCGTGAGCTTGATGGGAGAGAGCAGATCCAGGCTGAAAATGCCCATGATGGACTTGCCATCAACCACGTAGCGGCCCGATGCGAGGTCGATATCGGTCTCGCTCTTTGCAACAATATTCACAAAATCGCGCACATCGGCAATGGTGGAAAGACGAATGTCAATGCTTTTCATATTATAAAATCCTCCTTTGGAATATTATAATTTCATTATAGCGGCTGATACGCATTTTGTCAAGATGAAATTGTATAAAACCTTTTCGCCCACTTGACATTTGACGACTGTAGGTGTATAATAATATAATGTATACAATGCCTAATATTATTATAAATATTATCTTGTATATAGAAATATCTTATTAAGGAGGTAAAGCAAATGGAAGTATGGCTGTCTATCGTCCTGATCGTGGCTGCATTGGCTCTCGGGTCGGTAGTTGGATTTTTGATTCGCCGCGCTTTGGTGGAGAAGAAGACCGCAGGTGCGAGATCCGAGGCTGAGCGCATTCTTTTGGATGCGGAGAAAAAAGCCGAGGCTCTCAAAAAAGAGCGTTTGCTTGAGGCAAAGGAAGAAATTTTGCGTCAGCGCAACGAAAGCGAAGCAGAGCTCAAGGAGCGCCGTGTGGAAGTGACGCGCATGGAAAGACGTCTCACACAAAAAGAGGAAACGCTGGATCATAAAGCCGAAACACTGGATCGCAAGAACGACTTGCTGGATCAAAAGCTGCAGGAAAACGATGCACTCCGCCAGGAGATTGCCGCAACCTTAGACGAGCATAAGCATGTTTTGGAGGGGTTAGCGGGGCTTACGGCAGAGGAGGCAAAGGAGGAGCTGATCGAGCGCGTGGAGGGCGAGGTCAAGCACGAGCTGGCACAGCGTCTGGACGAATTGGAGACGCAGTTCCGCGACGAGGCTGATACCAAGGCACGCAACATTCTCTCGCTTGCTATTCAGCGTTGTGCTACCGATCACGTGGCAGAATCCACCATTTCCGTGGTGCAGATCCCCAGCGAGGAAATGAAGGGGCGCATCATCGGTCGTGAGGGACGCAACATTCAAAAGCTGGAGACGCTTACGGGCGTGGAGCTTATCATCGACGACACCCCCGAGGCAATTACGCTCTCCGGCTTTGATCCTGTGCGCCGCGAGGTGGCACGCTTGACGCTGGAGCGCTTGATCGCCGACGGTCGCATTCACCCTGCCCGCATTGAGGAAACGGTGGAAAAATGCCGCCGCGAGGTCGAGACCGTGGTCAAGCAGGCGGGCGAACGCGCTACCTATGAGGTGGGCATCCCCAATCTGCATCCCGAGCTTGTGAAGCTGCTCGGCCGTTTGCGCTACCGTACCAGCTACGGTCAAAACGTGCTCAAGCACTCCATTGAGGTTGCATTCCTCGCGGGTATCATGGCAGAGGAGCTGGGCGTAGACGCCGCTACGGCGAAGCGCGCGGGTCTCTTGCACGATATCGGCAAATCCTTCCCGCACGACGTGGAGGGAACGCACGTGGAGCTGGGTGTAAACGTGACGCGCAAGTACAAGGAATCCAAGGACGTGGTGCACGCGATCGAGGCACACCACAACGACGTGGAGCCGCAAACCGTCATTGCCATTCTGGTACAGGCGGCAGATGCGATCTCCGCTTCCCGTCCGGGTGCTCGCCGTGAGGATCTGGAAAACTACATCAAGCGTCTGGAAAAGCTGGAGGAGATCGCAAAGGGCTTTAGCGGCGTGGAAAAAGCGTTTGCCATTCAGGCAGGCAGAGAGCTGCGCGTTATGGTGAAGCCCGAGGACGTGAGTGACGAGGGCATGAAGCTGATCGCACGCGACATGGCGAAAAAGATCCAGGACGAGGTTAAGTACCCGGGACAGATCAAGGTGAATTTGATCCGCGAGTCTCGTGCAGTAGACTACGCCAAGTAATCATCTGCGCACTGCGTCGTTGCTCCTCGCAGACAAATTCGACGAACAGGAGTTCGCCGTCATCTGTCTGCTACGGTGCGCCTTGCATTGCTTGATGCTGACTTGGCGTACCGCCAAGTGACGGTGACGCACTTTGAACAACAAACAAAATCAATCCCCTTGGCATGATTGCGCCAAGGGGATTTCATTATGTGTGTGCTACCATGCCCTTTTGAGGGGGAGACACAAGATATATTTTTAATGGGAAGACGACCTGCCCTTACTTGGTAAAAGCTTTTCACCGCACGATCAAGCAATAGGCTCGGATCAAAAGATCCCTGCGGCGATAAAGCGGCGTATGAGTGGATGCAATTTTGCATCTGCCAAGCAAGCGAGCGTACAGTCGTTACAGAACGCGTTGGATGCGATCGGTCACATGACTGATTTTACAAGACGACGTGTCTTGCTTTCAAGCTCAACGGCATCCTTGGGCTCTGATATTGCTGCGATAAAGAGCATCGCTCGTAAAATTCCATAGAAAAAACACATCAAGCCTTCATGCCCGATGTGCCGTGGTCGTGAAAGACGAAGGGATTCGCTTACAACGATTGCGGTGAGTGACAAAGGGCATGGTAGCGGTTTTGCTGCGGTTCGCTGTGCATTGGACTCACCCCTTTCTTTTGATTGCAACCTTTCGTTGCACCTTTAGTATAGCAGACCAAGCATGTTTTGTCAAGTGTACGTTGTGAATTTCTACAAATTTGCAAAAAAGTGAACGAGATCATTGTTGGATATGCACAATTTCTTGCGAGAGATAGGGAAACTTTCTTACGCGGAAAGATCATTGCGTGTTTTCTTTGACAAATATAAATTTTTATGGTATAATAATAAGATAGAATAAGATATAATGCAAAATTATGCCTAAGGGGAGGTGAAAACAGTGGTTGTGATTACGGATGTTGAAAAAAATTCGCGCGCGGCGCGCGCAGGCGTGTGTGCAGGGGATGTGTTGGTCTCTATCGGAGGCAACGAGATCACCGACGTGCTGGATTATCGTTTTTACCTCACCGAGCGACACGTGGAGCTTTCGCTTTTGCGCGATGGCATCCCCTTTTCGGCAAGCATAGAGAAGGCGGAATACGATGACATTGGGCTCTTGTTCGAAACGCCGTTGATGGATAAAAAGCATTGCTGTGCCAATCGCTGTATCTTCTGCTTTATCGACCAGCTCCCCAAGGGCTTGCGCCCTTCGCTTTATTTTAAGGACGACGATTCCAGGCTTTCCTTTTTGCACGGCAATTACATTACGCTCACCAATCTTACGGATAAGGATATTGACCGCATCATCAAAATGCACATTTCTCCCGTAAACGTATCGGTGCACACGACCAACCCCGTGCTGCGCTGTGAAATGATGAAGAACCGCCGCGCGGGCGAGGTGCTGGTGTATCTTGACCGACTTGCGGCGGCGAATATTCGTATCTGCGCTCAGATCGTGCTTTGCCGCGGCATCAACGACGGCGCGGAGCTGGAGCGCACCATGAGCGATCTTGCACGGCTGCATCCTGCGCTTTCCAGCGTGTCCGTTGTGCCTGCGGGGCTGACCAAGTTCCGCGAGGGGCTTTTCCCACTATCTCCCTTTACCGAGGAAGAGTGCCGTGCGGTGATCGAGCAGGTGAACGCCTTTGGAGAGCGCTGTGCGCGTGAGTGTGGCGATCGTATCTTCTGCTGTGCGGACGAGTTCTATCTCAAGGCGGAGCTTCCCTTACCGGGCGAGTCGTATTACGGCGATTACGAGCAGATCGAAAACGGCGTGGGCATGCTGCGCTCGTTGTATGAGGAGTTTTGCGCGGAATTGGAGTATCTGGATGACTATATCCCCGAAAACGGGTTGAAAAACAGGCGTATTTCGGTGGTGACGGGGCGCGCCGCCGCCCCCATGCTGAAGGCGCTCTCGGGGATGCTTTGTGCACGTGTGCCCCAGCTTTCGATCACCGTGCATACGGTGGAAAATCGTTTTTTCGGCGAGGAGATTACCGTGGCGGGGTTGCTCACGGGCAAGGATGTCTGTGAGCAGCTTGCGGATGTGGATCTTGGCGAGGAGCTGCTGTTTTCCGCCACGATGCTGCGTGCCGAGGGGGATCTGTTCCTGTGCGGTATGACGCCTGCGGAGCTTTCGGAAAAAACAGGAGTGCCCGTACGGGCGGTAAAAGGTGACGGAGCGTCGCTCTTGGCGGCGTTTCTCGGGTGTGAGTGAAACGGAAATGAGGTGTTGAAATGGCAAAACCGATTGTGGCTATCGTGGGCCGCCCCAACGTGGGAAAAAGCACGCTGTTCAATAAGCTGATCGGCGAACGACGCTCCATTGTGGAGGACGTGCCGGGTGTAACGCGTGACCGTATCTATGGGGAGACCGAGTGGTGCGGACGCAAAATGACGGTGATCGACACGGGCGGCATCGAGCCCCGTACGGATGACGTCATTCTTTCGCAAATGAAATTTCAAGCAGAGGTAGCAGTAGAGAGCGCGGATGCGATCATCTTTTTGTGTGACGTGCGCGCAGGGCTTACCGCAGCAGACCGCGAGGTCGCGCTGATGCTGAAAAAGAGCCGCAAGCCCGTCATCCCCGCGGTGAACAAATGTGACCGCGTGGGTGCAACGCCCTTTGAGTTTTACGAATTTTACGAGCTGGGCTTTGAGCAGGAGCCGATCGCCGTCTCCTCGGTACACGGCTCGGGTACGGGAGATCTTTTGGATGCCGTCCTTGCCGTGCTTCCCCCCGAGAGTGAGGAGGAGGCAGAGGAGGATTCCGTCAAGGTTGCGGTGATCGGCAAGCCCAATGCGGGCAAGTCCTCTATCATCAATCGCATGGTGGGCAGCAACCGCCTGATCGTATCGGATATTGCGGGAACGACCCGCGATGCGGTGGACACCTTCGTGGAAAACGAATACGGCAAGTTCACCTTTATCGACACGGCAGGTATCCGCCGCCAATCCAAGGTGAACGACAAGATCGAAAAATACAGCGTTTTGCGCGCGCACATGGCTGTGGAGCGCGCGGACGTGTGCCTCATTATGGTGGATGCAAACGAGGGTGTGACCGAGCAGGATGAACGCATTGCGGGCATCGCGCACGAGGCGGGCAAGGCGGCGATCATTCTTGTCAACAAGTGGGATTCCATTGAAAAGGACAACACGACCACCAACACCTACCAAAAGGACGTATACACGGCGCTTTCCTATATGCAATACGCGCCCGTCCTTTTCGTTTCTGCGAAAACGGGGCAGCGCGTGACCAATATTTTTGAGCATATCTGCTACGTGTATAACCAAAGCCGCATGCGCGTTTCCACGGGCATGCTCAACGACGTGCTGGGGGACGCGACCACGCGCGTGCAGCCGCCGTCGGACAAGGGCAGGCATCTGAAGATCTACTATATGACGCAGATCCGCACCGCGCCCCCCACCTTTGTGATCTTCTGCAACAATGCCGAGCTGTTCCATTTTTCCTATCAACGGTATTTGGAAAATTGCTTGCGCGACACCTTCGGCTTCCGCGGAACACCCATCAAGCTGATCGTGCGAGAGCGCGGCGAGGAGGTCCCCAATGCGTGATGCCGAGAGAATCATTGACAAAACCAAAATTTATGTAAAGGCGGGAGACGGCGGTGACGGCGCCGTAGCCTTCCACCGTGAGAAGTACGTGGCGAAGGGAGGCCCCGACGGCGGTGACGGCGGACACGGCGGCAATATCGTGTTCCGTGTAGATCCCGGAGCCACCACGCTGCTGTTTTTCCGCGATCACCGCAAATTCGTTGCCAAAAACGGTGGTAACGGTACAGGCGGGAAGTTCCACGGGGCTACCGCGAGGGACGTGGAGATCCTTGTGCCCGCAGGCACGCTGATTCGCGATGCCGAAACGGGAAAGATCATCAAGGATATGTCGGATAATGAGCCCTTCGTTTGCTGTCGTGGCGGACGCGGCGGCTTTGGGAACCGCCATTTCGCAACGCCCACGCGCCAGCTGCCCATGTTTGCAAAGCAAGGAACGAAGGGCGAGGAGCGAGAGCTGATACTGGAGCTCAAGATGCTGGCGGACGTGGGACTTGTGGGTATGCCCAGCGTGGGTAAATCCTCCCTCCTCTCGCGCATCAGCTCCGCGCGTCCCAAGGTCGCGGCATATCACTTTACCACGCTTTCCCCCAATCTGGGTGTGGTCTCCACGGGTGGAGAGTCGGGCTTTGTTGCCGCGGATATCCCGGGGCTCATCGAGGGTGCGGCAGAGGGTGCGGGGCTTGGACATGCGTTTTTGCGCCATGTGGAGCGTTGCAGACTTCTCTTACACGTGGTGGATATTTCCGCCTCGGAGGGGCGTGACCCCAAGGAGGATATCCTCACCATCAACCGTGAGCTGGCACGGTACAGCGAGCAGCTTGCCGCGCGCCCCCAAATTATCGTTGCCAACAAGTGTGACGCGATAGACGAGGAGTTGGTGGATACAGCTGCCTTTAAAAGCTTTGTGGAGCAAAACGGATGGGAGCTGTTCTTTGTTTCCGCCGCCACGGGGGAAAATCTGAAGGAGCTGGTACAGCACGTGGCGCGTCGCCTCTCGGAGCTGCCACCCTTGACGATCTTTGAGACCGAGCTGGACGTTGCCGCCGAGGAGGAGAGTGGCGCACGGGAGATCATGGTGCGCCGCGAGAACAACGATTTCTACGTGGAAGACAAGTGGCTTTACGATCTGCTGGGTCGCACCAATCTGGAAAGCTATGAATCCCTCAATTATTTCCAGCGCTCGCTCATCAAGGGCGGTGTCATCAAGATGCTGGAGGAAAAGGGCTGCACGGACGGGCATACCGTTCACATTTACGACTTTGAATTTGAATTTATCAAGTAAAGGAGAGCAAGATGAATATCTGGCATGATATGGACCCCAAGCAGATCACTCCCACTGATTTTTCCGTTCTTATTGAGATTTCCAAGGGAAGCCGCTGCAAGTACGAATTGGACAAGTATACAGGGCTTTTGCGCCTTGACCGTGTGCTGTACACCTCTACGCACTATCCCGCCAACTACGGATTTATTCC
>CAZOFQ010000055.1:0-10398 GCA_964579105.1 uncultured Lachnospiraceae bacterium | reverse complement strand
GGGTCCTTGAATGCACCGTCACCGTAGACCATGACCTCCACCAGCTTGCCCGTTGCCTTGAGCAAGCGGTCCTGAATGGCGTCCACCAGAGGCTGGCAGTCACGCGGGAAAAGCTTGACCTGCGTTTCGGTTGCCTTGTTGGAGCCGAGCAGACCGTACTCCGCATTATAGCCGCTGCCGTTTACGGGAGCAGTCAGGATCTCATCCATACCGTACACACACGAAGCCCCGGCTGCGAGCAGCATGCGCTTGGTGCGCTTGCGGGTATGAATATCGCAATTCAGCACATTGCCCGTGTACTTCAGCACCGCGCGAGGATCGTTCGCAAAGATGATCTCGCAATCTGCACCGTTTTCACGGATCAGATTTTCGTAAAACTCCACGTAATCCACACCCGTGAAGGTATGCTTTTCGTAACCGAACAGCTCGCGGTATTTGGCAAGATCAAGCACGTCCTTGTAGGGGTCAACGCCCTTTTCATCCAGCGCCTCGATGCTGATAAGGTGATTGCCGACCTCATCGGAGGGGTAAGAAAGCATCAAAACGATCTTTTTGGCGCCCTTGGCAATGCCTGCAAGGCACACCGAAAAGCGATTACGGCTGAGAATGGGCAGGATCACGCCAACGGTTTCGCCGCCGAACTTGGCGCGCACGTCTGCGGCAATATCATCAACGGTTGCATAGTTTCCCTGCGCACGGGCAACGATCGCCTCAGTCATGGCAACAATATCACGGTTGCGGATCTCAAAACCGCCGTCCTTTGCTGCTTCAAGAACGGAATTTGTTACGATCTCAACAAGATCGTCTCCGCTACGAATAATGGGGGCGCGCACACCGCGGGACACAGTACCGACCATACGGCTCATATTCAACACTCCTTTTTACTTGCAAGCAAGTATCAAAAATTTTTCCACGCATAATAGTATATCAAAAAAATGTCGGTTTGTAAAGTAATTTCGGTAAAAAAATGTGATTTTTCGCTTCCTATTACTGTTAATTTTTATTTAACAGCGCGGGAAATTCTTGCAAGTGAATGTAGGATATGTTATACCGGTGATGTAGGGGATGGCATTTATGCGTTGTAACGGAGCTTTTTTACGGCTGAACCTGAAGCGCTTGTTTAGCGATCCCGCTTTTTTGGTCCTGCTTTTCGCCTTTGGAGCCGCCGCTATTCTTCCCTTGACCGTAGAGTATATCGACAATCTTCCGCGCATCGGCAGCCAGCACCTGCTGGACTATTGCTTTTTCTCGCTTGCGGGAATGGGTGCCGCGCTGGGCATTTTCGCCCCTATCCGGATGCGTCGGAGCAAAGAGGAGTACGAGCAGCTGCGCTTCCCCGTGTATCTGTTCAACCTTCTGATGATATCCCTTGCCGCACTTTTTTTCCTTACCTTTTTTATTGTTTACCTGCTCACCGCACTCCTTTTTCCTTCGTATACCCCACAGCAGTCTGGTGGTATCCCGCCTTTGACTTTTTCAAATGCCTCCCCGTTGCGATCTGCAATATGCTCTCCTGGGCTGCGCTCATCACCCTGCTTTCCTCTCTGTTTCACAAAAGATCTGTCGCGATCCCCCTCAATCTCTGCACCGTTGCCGCCCTGTTTGCGGCAGCCATTCCCATTCAAAGAGGCATAAGAGTGCCCGAGAGTGCGGAAATCTCCTTGCAGCTGCAAAGGAAACTGGATTTTTTCAACTTTCTATAGGACTTTTTGTCGGGAAGCCTCAGCGTCACCTTGATTGATATGGATGTTTTTACCGTGAAGCTGATGCTGCAAATGATGGGACGCTCCCTGCTGTTTACAGCATGTGTGGTCGCACTCGGTCTGCTTGTAACGCGTCGCAGAAAAAAGTATGAAAAAAGCCCTGCCGAGCAGGGCTTTTTTCTATGTGTTATGCTCTCTTGGAGAGCACCTCAGTCTCGTACTTTTTCACCTCGGCAAGCCAGGACTTATCGGCGGGAACGCCGCAACGCGTGCAGAATTCCTCCCAAACAGCCCCCTCGGGCATGGATTTGAACTCCTCGGTCAGCACCAAAAGATCGGTATAGTCGCCACTGTCCTGCAGCTTCTTCCATTCTGCGTGAGGCATCAAAAGGGCGGAAAGCAGAGCGCGCTGCATGTTGCGCATACCAACGACCCAAGCGGCAATGCGGTTGATGCTTGCATCGAAGAAGTCCAGCGCCACGGCAACGTCGTCCAGACGTCCGCTTGCCACCAGCTCCTTGGCGATCTCACGGGTCTCGTCATCCAGGCGCACCACGTGGTCAGAGTCCCAACGGACGCCGCGCGTAACGTGCAACGCGACCTTTTTGTGGAACAGGAGCATGGCGGAAAGCTTATCCGAAACCACCTCGGTGGGATGATAGTGACCGTTGTCCATCAACGGCACAAGCCCCTTTTGGTTGACGTAATTCAACGTGAATTCGGCAGAGCCGACGGTGTAGGACTCCACGCCGATGCCGAACACCTTGGACTCCAAGCAGATCAGCACCTTTTCCTTGTTGTAGGGCTGGGCGAGGATCTCGTCCAGCGACTGCGCAAAACGAGCGCGGGGGCCCATTCGGTCTGCGGGCGTATCCTTATAGCCGTCGGGGATCCACACGTTCATCACGCAGGGAATGCCCGTTTCGTTGGCGAAATATTCTGCAATGCGCACGCAAGCCTTGCCGTGCTCTACCCAGAACTTACGCACCTTTTCATCCGGCGAGGAAAGCGTAAGGCCGCTTGCCGCGAGAGGGTGAGAGAAGAAGGTGGGGTTGAAATCAAGTCCCATGCCTTTTGCCTTGGCATATTCCACCCATTTGGCGAAATGCTTGGGCTCAAGTGCATCGCGGTCAACAAACTCGCCGTCCTCGAAAATCGCGTAGCAGGCGTGCACGTTGATCTTGTGCTTGCCGCCGATAAGGGAAAGCGCCTTGTCCATGTCTGCCATAAGCTCTGTGGGAGTGGTGGCGCGACCCGGATAGTTGCCCGTAGTCTGAATACCGCCCGAAAGCCCTTCCTTGCTGTCAAAGCCCAGCACGTCATCACCCTGCCAGCAATGCATGGAGATCGCAAAATTCTGCAGGGTAGCAATAGCTGCCTCGGTATCCACACCAAGCGCTTGATATTTTTCCTTTGCCAATTGATAAGCGGTCATAACTGAACCCCCTCGAATATTTTCTTTCCTTCATTGTAGCATAAATGCATGCAAATAATAAGAACTCTTATTTTACAAAAATAGGGCAATTTTTAATAAAAATTCTTGCTTTTTCCTTTTTTTCGTGTTATAATGAGGAAAATCGACCTCGGAAGCCTATTCCGAAGAAGGAGTCAGCATGCGCGAAGAAATACTTGCCCGTCTATCCCGGATCAACGAGGAGGAACGACGGATCCTGGACGGAGAGCATAAGGTGAACAAACGTCTGTACACCGCCTTTGCCAAGGAATTCATTGTCAACAGCCACCGTCTCATGCAGGATGGAGAGCAAATATCTCTGCGCCGTCACACGCGCTTTGCGGATTTTCCCGCACACGGTCATAACTACGTAGAAATGACTTACGTATGCAGCGGAGAGGTCACGCACGTCATCAAGCACCGAGAGGTCAAAATGCGCGCAGGCGACACGCTCTTGCTGAACCGTCACACACAGCACAGCGTCCGCAAAACGCGCGAGGGAGATATTTCCATCAATATCATGCTGGCAACGGAGTGCTTCCATTCTCTGGCCTCCTCTCTCCCCCCCTCCTCTCCGCTTTCCTCCTTTATGGCGGAAAACATCCGTTCCAACGGCGAGGCAGAATACATGCTGTTTTCCACCGAGGGCGTTCCGCCCTTGGAAAATCTGTTTGAAAATCTGTGTTATGCCATGGTCGGCAATGATATCACGGGGGTGGACACGCTCAAGGCTACCGTTTCTCTTATCCTGCGTTATTTTGCGGAGCTGCCCGAGTGCACCATTACCGCCGCGCGCCATCGCTCCGACGCCGAGTTGCTGCAATCCCGCATCGAGGATTATTTGCGCAAGGATTTCCGCACCGCCACGCTCGGCGAGCTTGCCGAAAAGCTGAATTTGAGTGTTCCCTACCTTTCCAAGCGCGTCCGCGAGCTTTGCGGCATGACCTTCAGCAGACTTTTACAGGAGGAGCGCTTCAGGGAAGCCATTCGCCTCCTGGAGGAAACCGACCTTCCCATAGGAGACATCATCATTGCCGTGGGCTATGAAAATACCAGCTTCTTTCACAATCAATTCCGCGAGCGCTACCATTGCTCCCCCTTCCGCTGGCGCAAAAACAGACGCCTTGGCGAATAACAAAAAAGCACCGACGGACAGTCCGTCGGTGCTTTTTTGTTATTAAGAGTTACCGCAGCAACGGCGAGAGGTGCCGTTTACGGCATTACTCACGGGAGTATTCACAGAGCAAAACTCGCCCGCGGGAAAAGGAATGTTACGGAAGGTGGAGCAAGGATTATCCTCGCAGGGGCTGACGCATTCCTTATCGGGCAAGCAATACTCGCTCGCCTGGATCAGAAACTGCCCGTCACGCACCAGACGGATCACCGAGAAAAAGCCAAGAGAAATGGCAAGATAGCGACCGTTGCCATCCTCGTCGTTGAGTGCACCGTTGATCTGATCCGCGATCTGCGCAGGGATATCACAGCAGCGGCAGCAGCACTGGCAATCCTCGGGCACGTCAACGATACGGGCACCCAACACGATGGGATCCAGCACCTCGACCACAGCCTCAGGGTCCTTCTTTGCGCAGCATACAAGCTCGGGGATCGCACAATAAGAGCCGTTTTCCGCACTGCGGAATACGTTCACGTTGCTCTCTCCGCCGTAAAGCACCACGCGCTTTTCCACCACGGCAACGCCCTCGAATTCCTGCGCGGTACCCAAGGGCACGCATACCTCAAAGGTAGCGGTCACATAAAACTTCACGTCAACGGCATAAAAGCCGCAATTGAACTGAATGGATTCGGTCACGATATTCGCACCGCTGATGCAAGCCTTTTTCACACGAACGTTACCCGTACGCGTGATCAGATCCTCCCCAACGGCGGTCAGATAAACGCGAACATCCTCAAAGCAATCGCGGTCGCGGCACGCATCCAAAATGCGCCCCGCCTCGATGCCATAGGCTTCCCGTGCGGCGGCAGCATTACCGGAACAGGAAAATTTATTGTCTGCCATAGGAATCAATTCCTCCTCATGAGAATTCAGAGCATAAAGCTCCTCGCTAATATCCTATGCAAAATTTCCCGTTTTGTGTCGAAAGCGTTCATTCCAGCTTAAATTCAAGGTCTTCCGAAAAATAATGATAGAAGACCCCCTCGCGCATCTCCAAAAGTGCAAGTATCTGCTCGTCTCCCACCAAAACTGTTTGCAGAGCCTTGCTTTCCGACAGCTCCACGCGCTCGTGCGGTCTGGGACCGTGCGTGCCGAGAATCAGCGTGGATGCACTGCAATCGTGGCTAAGCGCCGCATGGCGCTCATACTCAGAAAGCGCTGCATTATGATAGCAAAGCTCCTCACTGCCGAAACGGATGCTGATAGCTTGTGCCGCCTGAACGGAGCGCGATTCATACAGTGGCTCGCCAATGCAAAGCTGTGCGCCGTCAAATATCTCTATCGGTACCTCCTGTTGATACACATATAGCGCGAGATCGCGCGCTTTCGCCATTTCGTACAAGGAAAGCAATACGTCACCGTCGCTTTCGGTAGCGGGCATGGGAGCCCATATCTCGCGCACCACGACCTGATCCGAAAAGCGCGCAATGGCATTCACTGCCCTTTCGTGATAGTGCGAGAGCATCAATCGCTCCACCTCCGTCGCACCATGCTGTTTCGCTGTTTCAAAATCCGCATTCAGCTGAGAAAAGGACGTATTAGAGATATCGCAGATCACCGCCGTTCCGTTTTGCAGCAATATCAGCCCCTCGTTCTCCCCCGCTTGGCGATAGTAAACCGTCAGCGTTTCCGCTTCCGCTGCGCGCGTGATAGCAAGACAGATCGCAAAAGCAACGATCGCCGCAAAGCAGGGCACGGCGATAAGCGGCTTCCACTTTTTCAGATCCGACAACAAAAGGGCAACAAGTAAAGCAAAGAACGGGATCAAAAGATACGGCAAAAAATCATACCGCAGCGACAGCACGCACGGAAGCTTGGAAAAATACGATGCGATCGTGAGCATCGCGTCTGCCCAAAAGCCGCCTGCCGCCGCGATCGGAAAAACGGGAAACAGCAAAAGCAGCAATGCCAAGACAAGCAACGGCGTGGAAAGAGGCACCAAAACAAGATTGGAAAGCGGCGTAAGAAGTGAAAGCTCTCCAAAGGTGAGCCATAAAACAGGCAAAATGGCAAGCGTTGCGGAAAAGGATACGATCAAGGACGAGAGAAAAAAGCGAAGCATCGAAAGGCATCCGCGGATCAGCCTGCCTCCCTTTGGCGGCAGTAAAACGTTTAGAAGGATCTGCATGCGCCCAAAGATCAAAAGCCCCAAGGTGGCAAGCATCGTCAGCTGAAAGGAAAGATCAAAGATCGCATTGGGCGTGATCAGCAAGATCAACGCGGCACAGCTCGCAAGACCGGTCAACGCATCGTGATCGCCTCGCAATAAAAACGCCAAATACACGAAAGACAGCATAAAGACCGCACGAAGCATGGAATAATTACAGCCCGTCAGCACAAGATAACCAAGGGAGGCGCAAAGCACAGCCGCAATGCGAAAACGCTTACCCGCGCGCAAATGATACAGCACCCTGTCCAAAAGTCCCGTGAGAATCACCAAATGCAGACCACTCAAAGCCAGAAGATGCGAGGTGCCGATACGGCGAAAATCGCGCACGGTCGTATCCGACAGCGACTCGCGCGTGCCCAGCAGCATAGCCCCGAGCAGCTTTCCCGCCTCGCCCTCACAGGCGGTGGAAATACGTGCCGAAAGCAAGGTGCGCAGATCACAAAGCCGCGCGGAAAAGGAATGCGTTCCGCTTGAAAGCAGTGTAAGTGTTTCGGTGCTTTCAACAAGCAAAAGAAGCTGTGCGCCATAGGCAAGATACGTATATTCGCCGTTTTCGCGATAGGCTTCAAAGCCAAGGTCCTTGACGGTAAAATCTCCCTTGAAGCGGTCTCCTGTGTAAAAAGGCAGTATCTGTTCGCTGCGCAGGATCGCGTACGTGTCCTTATCCTCGCCGTTGATGCACTCTACCTTGACCAAATATTCTGCGCCGTACGTTGAGTTATACAGCACCTCTTTTACAATCAGCTCTGCCGAGACCGAGCTGTCCGAATAAGCTTGTGTCAAGTCATTGCGCTCCGCACGATGCAGCATGACCCGTGAAGCACCCAAAAGTAAAGCAATCGCTAAAAGCAAGAGCGAAAATTTACGGTAGCTTACACCGTATTTTACACAAAGCGAGAAAAGAATCGCACACAATATACCCGACGTTAAAATCATTACGAAAATGATACGCATTGGCAAAAGGTAAGAGAGGAAGGCTGTAAAAATCAACAAAAATGCGGCCGCTGCCAACGGTCGTCGATAAAGTAATGCCATGATTCCCCCCTCTTTTTTTTACATTATACGACAAAACTGCCCGATCTGTCAACTCTTGTCTCCTTTTTGGGAAAAAGACTTGACAAAATAAAAAAAATCGGTATAATGAATGTACAATAACATCCCGAACGGGAATGCGAAGGAGTTTATTATGTTTGAAAAGCTGAAGGAACTTTTGGTTGAAGAGCTGCAGATCAACGAGGATGACATCACCCTTGAAGCAGAGCTTTCCAATGACCTCAATATCAACTCGATCGAGCTTGCCGATCTTGTTATGATGTGCGAGGAAAAATTCGGTATCGAGATCGCCGAGGAAGATTCTAACAGATTTATCACCGTTGGCGACGTGGTCACTTATCTCGAATCTCTCTGAAACAAAAAGCGCAAAGGGCACCGAAGGGTGCCCTTTTTGCATATTTCTACCCTCTTTTTCTTATATTGAAATGCGAGGTGATTATTATGTACAAGAATGCTCACTTGATCTCTTTTTGCGCCCTTTTTCTGTGCTGCACACTGCTATGCTCCTCTCTTTTTTGCTTTACGGATGCCAAGCTGACCCTTCAAGATACGGAAGCGCAGGAAAGTGACTCCCCCATTATCATTCTGGATGCGGGACACGGCGGCGAGGATGGCGGAGCTACGGGCACCAACGGCGTGTTGGAAAAGGACCTCAATCTTTCGCTCACGCGCATGCTTGCGGATCTGTTACGCGCCGCAGGCTGTACGGTGATAGAAACTCGCACAGAGGACAAATTACTCTACGCCGCGGGCACGCAAAAGGGGCACAAGAAGCAAGGAGATCTCAGCAATCGTCTGAAATTTACCGAAAGCTATCCGAACAGCGTTTTCATCAGTATCCATATGAACACCTTTCCCACGCCCGATTGCAAGGGCGCGCAGGTATGGTATTCGCCAAACAATGCTGCCTCCAAGGAATGGGCAAGCGCGGTGCAAGCATCGGTCAAGCAATATCTTCAGCCCGAAAACAATCGCAAAATTAAGGCTGCAACCTCTTCTATTTACATCCTGAAGCACGCGCAAGCACCTGCCATTTTGGTGGAATGCGGTTTTCTTTCCACCCCCGAGGACTGCGAGCGTCTGTGCAATGAAGACTACCAAAGGGCGCTCGCTCTTGTACTTTTCACGGCAATTTGCGAGAAATTACAAGCCCAATCTTGCACAACCGTCCAAAATATTGTATAATAAAGGCAGTAATCTGTGCGGAGGTCAACATGAAAGGACTGAAAACCGTTTATATTTGCTCCGAGTGTACCTATCGTTCTCCCAAATGGATGGGAAGGTGCCCCTCCTGCGGAGCTTGGAACAGCTTTGTAGAGGATGTAGAGGAGACGGGAAAGCAGGAGCAAGCCTCTCCCCGCCGTGCTCTCACTGCACGCTCGGGTGACCGACATGCCGTTCCCTACCGCGAGCTGGAAATGCCCTCTTATATCCGCACTGCCACGGGGCTTGGCGAATTGGACCGTGTATTGGGCGGCGGCCTTGTGCTTGGCTCCGTGGTCCTGCTTGCGGGTGAACCGGGTATCGGCAAATCCACGCTCCTTATGCAGATCTCCGACATTGTCGGCACACACCGCAAGGTGCTTTATATCTCGGGCGAGGAATCCGACGGGCAGCTGAAGCTGCGTGCCGAGCGCCTTGGCGTAAAGGGTGATAACCTCTCTATCCTAACAGAAACGAATATAGAGCGTATTTTGGAGGAGATCACGCGCTGCCGCCCGGAGGTCGTGATCGTAGACTCCATCCAAACGGTTTACAGCGACAGCATTTCCTCGACACAAGGCACCGTCACACAGGTCAAGGAAACCGCCCTTGCCTTTATCAATCGTGCAAAAACAGACAATATTTCCGTGATCCTGGTGGGTCACGTCAACAAAGAAGGCTCTATTGCGGGTCCCAAGGTGCTGGAGCACATGGTAGATGCCGTGCTTTACTTTGAGGGCGAGCGTCAACAGACCTACCGCATCATTCGCGCCATCAAAAACCGCTACGGCTCCACCAACGAGATCGGCGTGTTTGAAATGACGGACGAGGGGCTTTGCGAGGTGGAAAACCCCTCCGAAATGCTCCTGGACGGACGCCCGAAGGGCACGCCGGGCAACTGTGCCGTTTGTACCATGGAGGGCACACGACCCCTGATTGCGGAAATTCAAGCTCTCGTCTCCCCCACAGCCTTCCCCGCGCCACGCCGCACCTCCAACGGCATCGACTATAACCGCCTGTGCCTTATTCTCGCCGTGTTGGAAAAGCGCTTAGGGCTTCGTTTTTCGCAGAACGACGTGTATCTGAATGTGATCGGCGGCATGCGCTTGGACGAGCCTGCCACGGATATGGCGATCGCTATGGCGCTGATCTCCTCTCTTACCGACCGCGCCGTGCCCGATGATCTGATTGCTATCGGTGAGCTGGGACTTTCGGGAGAGTGCCGCGCAGTTTCAGGACTTGATCACCGTGTAAGGGAAGCTGCGCGTCTGGGCTTTCACCGCGCCGTAGTTCCCGCCCGCAATCTTGAAAAGCGCCAGATCAAGGCGGATATCGGGCTTTTCCCCATTACCTCTATTTTTGAGATTCTGAAATTGCTTGCACCAAGGCAAGACTAATACACCAAAAACGGCACGCGCCATGGCGCGTGCCGTTTTTGTTTTAGTGCGTATCGTACCAGTTCTCGCCCGTGGCAGCTTCCACCTTGAGGCGAACGGCAAGCGACACGGCATTTTCCATCTCACTCACAAGAATCTCTCTTGCCTGCTCTGCCGCGCTCTCGTGGCACTCTACGATCAACTCATCGTGCACCTGCAACACAAGGCGTGCGTCCAAGCCGCTTTCCTTGAGCTTGCGATCCACA
>CAZOFQ010000054.1:0-10476 GCA_964579105.1 uncultured Lachnospiraceae bacterium | reverse complement strand
TTTCTCAAAAGGAGATGCACCGTCTGTTTGCACCCGTATTCCGCAATGCGTGGGTGTTTGAGGGAACGGTGCGGGAGAATCTGATCTATTGCGCGGAGAGCGTGAATGAAGCCGAAATGGTTGCCGCCTGTCGCGCCGTGGGGTTGGATCACTTCATTCGCACGCTGCCGAGAGGATATGACACCGTGCTTTCGGGCGAGGTCGTTTTTTCGCAGGGGCAACGCCAGCAGCTGGAGCTGGCGCGTGCTCTGCTTTCCGGGCATCCTATGCTGATATTGGACGAGGCAACGGGAGCCATCGATCCGCGCGCCGAGCAGCAGATCGGCAAGGCAATCGACAAGCTCACAAAGGGGCGCACCACCTTCGTGATCGCTCATCGTGTTTCCACCATCGAAAACGCGGATATCGTTTTGGTGATGCAGGAGGGCAGGCTGGCAGATCGGGGCACGCACCGAGAGCTGATCGCGCGGAATGAATTTTATGCCGCACTGTATCACAGCCAAAGGAGTTAAAACGGGAGAAATTGGACATACTTTCGACAAGGAGGGATGAAATGGAACGTTATTTTGATGTGATCGTGATCGGCGGGGGACCCGCAGGGTACACTGCCGCACTGTATGCCGCCCGCGCAGGGCTTTCCACGGTCCTCTTGGAAAGGCAATTGCCCGGCGGGCAAATGAACTGGACGGACGCGATAGAGAATTACCCGGGATTCCCTGAGGGGGAGCAGGGAATGATCCTATCGGAACGGATGCGAGAGGGCGCGGAGCGCGCGGGTGCGCTGACCGTTATGGAGGGGGCGGAGCAGCTGTCGCTTTTGGAAAAGCGCAAACGAGTGGATACCGCAACGCAAACCTTTTTCGGTGCTTGCGTGATCCTTGCCATGGGGGCATCCGAGCGCCGCTTGGGCATCGCGGATGAGGAAAGGCTTCTCGGACGCGGCGTGGGGTACTGTGCACATTGTGACGGCAGATTCTACAGGGAAAAAAGCGTAGCGGTGATCGGCGGCGGAGATTCCGCGGTGACGGAGGCACTTTATCTTGCACGCCTTGCAAGGTCCGTGACGCTGATTCACAGAAGGGGAGAGCTGCGCGCCGCGCCACATATGCAAAGATCGCTTCTGGCAACGCCCAACGTGCGCGTGTTATGGAACAGCGTGCCGCTTGCTTTGCACGGAGAGGAAAAATTAAGCGGCATAACGGTGCGGAATTTAAGCACGGACACCAATCAATATCTGGATATGGACGGGATTTTTGTTTCAATCGGGCGCGAGCCGCAGACCGCGTTGCTTAAAAGCCTGCTTCCGCTTGACAAAAACGGCTATATCATTGCGGACGAGAGCACACGCACGTCGATTTCGGGTGTATTTGCGGCAGGGGATATCCGTACAAAGACGTTGCGGCAGGTCGTCACAGCCGTGGCGGACGGTGCTATGGCGGCGCACGCAGCTCAGGAATATTTATCGCTTTCTTAAAATAAAAAGGAATCGCTTTCGGCGATTCCTTTTTATTTTGCATCTTGTATTGCTTTTTGTCGCACTTTGTGGTAGAATAAGAGTACTATTTGTAGTAGAACACGCTTTTACGGAGGTCTGCTTTGATTTATTCCAATGTTCTTGAGGCGATCGGACACACACCCATGATCCGTCTTTCCCGTATCGTGCCCGAAGGGTCTGCACAGGTGCTTGTGAAATATGAGGGCGTCAATATCGGCGGCTCTATCAAGACTCGCACCGCGTATAATATGATCTGCGAAGCAGAGCGCCGCGGTATCCTCCATAAAGACACCGTTATCGTTGAGCCCACCAGCGGCAACCAGGGCATCGGGCTTGCACTCATCGGTGCCGTGCGCGGATACCGTGTACGCATCATCATGCCCGATTCGGTGAGCGAGGAGCGTCGCAAGCTGGTGAAGGCGTACGGCGCGGAGCTGATTTTGATCCACGACGACGGAGATATCGGCAAATGCATCGATACCTGTCTGCAGACCGCGTTGCAGATGGCGCGGGAGAATGAAAACGTCTGGGTGCCTCAGCAGTTTGAGAATCCCGACAATCCCGCGGTACATCGAAGCACCACGGCAAGGGAGATCCTTGCACAGGTGGACGGTCCCATCCACGGCTTTTGCTCGGGAGTCGGCACGGGCGGCACGCTTACGGGCATCGGAGAAACGCTGAAGGCGGAAAATCCCGATATGATGATCTGGGCGGTCGAGCCCGAGAATGCCGCCATCCTTTCGGGGGGCAGCATCGGTACGCATTTGCAAATGGGCATCGGCGACGGACTGATCCCCGCCAACCTCAACCTGAGCATTTTTGAAAAAACGGCGATCGTGACCGACGAGGAGGCGCTGAACACCTCCCGCCGCCTCATCCGCGAGGAGGGCATCCTTTGCGGCATCTCCAGCGGCACCAACGTTGCCGCCGCCCTGCGCATGGCGGCAGAGCTTGGGGAAGGCAAGACCGTTGTTACGGTGTTGCCCGATACGGGTGAGCGCTACTTCAGCACGGAGCTGTTTGATTTTTAAAATTAAAAAGAAAAGGGTGCACACGGTGCACCCTTTTTGAATTAAAGCAGTGTTGCTCGCAGTGCCTCGCCATCCTTGGGAGAAAGGTAGGCGGGGGGGATATCCAAGACCGTTTTGCACCCAAGCTGTCCTTCTCGGTGCATGCGGTAGGCGGCTCTGGCGTATGCCAAAAGCACCGACGAGGTGAACTCGGGATTGGAATCAAGCCGCAGGCTGTATTCGATCACGTGTGTATGCTCGGCATTCAGCCCCGTTTTACCCGCGCGGATCACCTTGCCGCCGTGGGGGATGCCCGCATGGTCGCGCTTCAGCTCCTCCATCGTGATGAAATGCACGGTGGTGTCGTAGTCTGCAAAATAGTTGGGCATGGTCACGATCTCGCGCTCAATGCGCGCCTTGTCAGCGCCCTCTGCCGCAACCACAAAGCACTCGCGTGTGTGCTTTTCGCGCGTGGTGAGCGAGGGGTTGCTGCCGCTTCTCACCGCATTCAGTGCCGCCTGTACGGGCACTGTATACTGTCTTGCGTCCAGCACGCCCTCAATGCGGCGGATAGCATCCGAGTGCCCTTGACTTACGCCCTTGCCCCAGAAGGTATAATCCGCACCGTCGGGCAAAACGGCGGCGGCATACAGGCGGTTGAGAGAGAAGAGACCGGGGTCCCAGCCTACAGAAATGATCGCCACGTGTCCGCCTTGCTTTGCGGCGGCGTCAACGGCGGCGAAATGCGCGGGGATCTTGGCGTGCGTGTCAAAGCTGTCGATTACGTTGAAGTGCGCAGCAAGCGCGGGCGTTTGCTCGGGCAGGTCGGTGGCGGAGCCGCCGCACAGGATCAGTACGTCGATCTCTTCTTTCATTTCAAGCGCGCGTTCAACGGGGAGAACAGGCACGTTTTCGGTGCGAAGCTTGACCGTTTTGGGGTCGCGGCGCGTAAATACGGCAACCAGCTCCGTATCGGGGCTTTGACGTACGGCGCTTTCCACTCCGCGTCCAAGGTTTCCGTAGCCGAGAATTGCAATACGCATAACAGACTTCTCCTTTGCGTTTGAGTTACGTTATTAATAGAATTATAATACCGCCTTGTGCGCGTTGTCAAGAAATTGAACGAAAAATTGTGAAAATTTTTTCTTCGGTGAGTAAAGAGGATCAAATGCTTTCGGTGCGGAAACGCAATAAAAATAAATATACAGTATTTGGTATTGTAAAAAATTACAATAAATACTTGTCAAGGCAAGGAAAATTTGTTATAATAAAGCAGAAACGACCTTATGATACTCCGATGAGCTCCCTTTAAGCTTGAGCTTCATCGGAGTTTTGAATCTTATTGCCGCATGTGCGGCAGAAAGGATGGTTTTTACGGCATGAGAAAAATACGCGGTATTCCTATCACAAAAGCGCAAGGCGCGGTTCTGCTGACCGCATTTGCGATCGCTCTGATCGGTGCGCCGTTGCTGTATTTCGGAAGCAGTGCCGCTTACGTTCCGCTTCGTATGGCAGCCTGGCTGCACTTCTGCGTCGCCGCCGTGCTGCTGCTCAATCTGCTTTTGCCTGCTCTGTGCTCGTTGATGCGAAAGCGCCTTGAGACAGACAAGCTCGCAAAAGAGCGCATAGCAAGCAATGAAGCTGCTGCCGCACGGCCGCAAGAGGCAGAGGAGGCGTGTGAGCAAGGGGCTGAGGGCAATGCAGAGGCAAGCGAGACGCCGAGGATAGATAAAAAGGTCTTGCGCCGCCAAAGAAAAGAGGCGAGCAAGGGCGTGCTTGCCGTTCCCGTCCGTGTTGTGCTGCTTTTCCTTGTGCGCTGGAGCAACGCTATTGCGCTTGTGCTGGAGCTTGCAACGCTCGGTGTGCTTTCGTGGCTCTTTATTCGCAGTGCCGCGGCGAGCGTCGGCAGTCCCTATTGTACGTATTTACAAGTGCTCTTCTTGGCGGCGGCTGTCGTCGTGCTGCTGGTCGTGGCAAAATCCTTCAAGTATTTCTTGACCGAGGGCAAGCTGAAAAATGCATTGATCTCCACACTGGACGTCTTGCGCTACAACCTGATGGTCCTTGCGGTCGGAACGGTGGTTAACATAACGGGCTTGTTTGCAATTACTCCTGTTCTTCGTGTTTTTGAGTATGTTGCGGGCGGGTATTGCGTCCTCTTTTTGACGATCTCGCTTTTGAGCGCATTCATTCGCAGCACCTGTGCTACGGGAGCACATCTGGTGGTTCCGCGTCCGTTTTCCAAAAATCAATCCGACGACGAGGAGGATCTTGTCACCTATCTTGAGCACAGCACGGGCATCACGCTTCGCTCCTTGTTTGGCGTGAAGGTAGCAAGAAAGATCCTGCCTATCGTGGCACTGGCAACCGTGTTCGTCTTTTGGCTCACAACGGGCATCACCAACGTGGATACCGCCGAAAAGGGCGTGCTTTACCGCTTTGGCAAGTATGAGAAGATCATGGAGCCGGGGCTTCACGTCACGCTGCCGTATCCGTTTGACAAGGCGGATATCTACCAGACCGAGACCGTGCAGGAAATGGTCGTTGGATACGAGGATTCCGACAAGACCAACCTGCTTTGGGATGAGTCACACGGCGGCACGGAATATAAGCTGCTGCTCGGCGGCGGAAAAGAGCTGGTCTCGGTGAACCTGCGGATCCAGTATAAGATCAACGATCTTTACAAGTACGTGACCTGCTCGGCAGAGCCGACGGACATCCTGAACGCCAAGGCATATGCGGTGGTAACAGAGCTTACGGTGAACACCAAGCTGGACGAGCTGCTTGCCGAGGACCGCGCGGTGCTTTCCCAAACCATTGAGGAGCACCTTGGCGCATATCTGGAGGAAAGCGGCTGCGGGCTTGCGGTGTGTGATGTGATCATCGAAAGCATCCATCCGCCCGTTGAGGTGGCAAGCGTTTACCGCGAGGCGCTCAGTGCCGAGCTGAACCGCGACGCGCTGATCTACAATGCGAAGGGCACGGCGGAGGGAAAGCTTGTTTACGCCGAATCAAGCAAATATACGCTCATAACCGAGGCGGAAATCCGCCAGCAAGAGAAGGTTGCCGAGGCAACGGCAGCCGTTTCCACGTTTTTGGGCATGCTGGAGGCGGGCGGAGAGAAGCCTTCGGAGATCTATTATTACAAATATCTTGCCGCCCTTGCGGAAATTTATGACGGGAAGCGGCTTTATATCGTCAGCGAGGGGCTTGGCGATAACTACATTTATTTCGAGGATGGCGTTATCATTTACAGCGGTAACGGCATCGTCGGAAATTGAGTGGAGGTGGAATCATGACGAAAAGCAAAGGAATACTCAAATGGGTCATCGGCGCGGTGCTGATCATCGTGCTTGCCTTTTTCGGCTTTACCGCCGAGGTGCGTGAGGGAGAATACGCCGTGATCACCCGCTTCGGAGCAGTGCGCTCCGAGGTGAAGGAGGCGGGGCTTTACTTCAAGCTCCCCTGGCCCTTTGAAAGCGTAACGAAGTACGATGTGAGAAACCAGTATACCGAATCGGCATATCTGGAAACGCTTACCAACGATAAGCAGAATATTATTTTGCAGTCCTACACCGTTTGGAACGTCAGCGATCCGCTGCAGTATCACACCAGTGTGCTGGGCGACAACGCCGTGGCGGAGCTTTACATCAACGATCTGGTGATCAATGCAACCAACAGCATTTTGGGCAAATACAAATTGACCGAGATCGTATCCAATGATGCGGAGCAGATGCGCCTTGCCGAGATCGAGGACGCTTTGTTCGAGCACGTCAAGACGCATGCCACCGCATACGGTATCTCGGTGAACGAGCTCAGCATTATGAAGATCTCGCTTGCCGGTGAAACGCTGAGCAGTGTATTCGCCAGCATGAGCGCGGAAAGAAGCGCGTATATCATAGATATCGAGTCTAAGGGCGATGCAGAGGCGAATAAGATCATCAAGGACGCTGACAAGGCGGCATCCGATACGGTTGCCGAGGGAACAATCGCGGCAGCAGAGATCGATGCTGAAACGGAAAGACTCGTGAAAGAGATCTACGATAAGGCATATACGGCAAACGCCGAGCTCTTTCAGTTTATCCTGGAGCTGGATACCGTGATCAACTCGGTGGGCGAAAACACAACGCTGATCGTGAAAAAGGACGAATTCCTGGACGGCCTTTTCTCGCAGGAGCTGTTGGATAAGGTGGCTGCGGCACAGCAGAATAACGCCGCGCAGAACCCTTGAGGTTAGGGGTCTTGAATATGAATGAGAATATTGAGAAAAACACAGAGCACAACGCACAGACCAAGGCGGGCTTTGTTGCAGATCTGCTGAATACCTTTGTGAAGTATTTCAAATGGATCGCGCTTGCCATCGTGCTTGTGATCCTTGTCAGCGGCATCCGTACGGTGCAGCAGGGTGAGGTGGCGGTGATCCTGCGCTTTGGCAAGCTGTACGGGGAAACAAGAGAGGAGCAGATCCACGAGCCGGGCCTTCTCTTTGCCTTCCCTTACATCATTGACGAGGTCGTTACCGTCCCCACGGGAAAGGTTTTCCAGCTGGATGTCAATACCCACTATACCGAAGGTGAAATGTCGGAGCTTGTCGAGGAGAACGGGTATTGCATTACGGGTGACCGCAACGTGGCGATCATTTCCACCTCCGTGAAATACAGCATCAGCGATCCCATTGATTATGCGCTTTATAACGCGGATATCAGCTCCACGGTGCGTGGCGTTGTCAGTGCCTCCATCACCAAGCACGTCGCGTCCGTGAAGATCGATACGCTACTGACCGACGGTAAGGATGATTTCATCCGAGAGGTGCTTGCCGATGCGCAAGACGTGTTGGACCGTCTTTCCTGCGGAGTAAAGCTGACCAATCTTGACATTGGCTCTATCGCCCCCCCTGTGGAGGTAAAAACGCTGTTTGATCAGGTCAGCTCCGCAACGGTGGATCAAAAGACCAAATTGGCAGAGGCGGAGCAATACAGCATTTCCGCGAAGAATAACGCGGAATCGAAAAAAACCAGCATCATCTCCGATGCGTATATCAGCCAAAACGAGGCTGTGGTCGAGGCGGAGCGCTTGCTTGCCGAGTTCAACGGTCTGCTCAAGGATTTTGATCCGAACGGGGAAAACAAAAAGGTGCCCGACGAGATCATTCTGCGCGTTTACAATGAAAAGCTGGCACAGCTTTACGCCAAGATTGGTGACAAGATCATTGTAGACAAGACCGAAGCCCCTGCAACGTCGTAAGAAGGGGGAGCACTATGAGAGACATTGAAAATATGGGGAAGCAGCATCTTGCCGAGCTTTCCGCCGAGGAGCTTTCGAACGGTGATCGCCGCAAGATCACACGCAGCCTTTCCGCTGATTTCGCGGCGATCGGCGCGTTGCTTGCCGCCCTTGTTTACGAATCGCTTTTCCCTCAAAAGGCCGCCGTTGCGGCAATGATATACCTCGTGGGTATTCTGATCGAAGGAATCCCCATGCTCGTTACCGCCATACGCGGCTTTATCTCCAAGGATATGAATCACGCCATGGAGATCCTTGTAACCATTGCTATTGTCGCTTGCTTCTTCGATAAGCAATTTGTGCTTGCCATTCTCGTTCCCGTGGTGCTCAACATCGTGCACTTTTTCGAGGAGCGCAGCATCATGGGCGGACGTGACGTCATTGACGGACTGCGGAAAATGCAATCCGAATCCGCGTTGCTTTACGACCCCGAAACACGCGAGGAGCGCGAGGTGGATGCAAAGGAGCTGAGGATCGGACAGTATATCCTGATAAAGCCGGGCTGCGCCGTCCCCGTGGATGGTGTCATTACGCACGGTGAATCGAATATTGACCAGAAATCCTTAACGGGTGAGCCCGCCCCCGCCCCCGTTTTTTGTGGGGATATGGTGTATGCGGGTACCGTTAACATCGACGGTGTTCTTACCGTAAGAGTAGAGAAGGAGCACGACGATACCTCCTTTTCTAAAATATTGAAGCTGCTGGAGGAAAGCGAAAAGATCCAGGTGCCCGAGGCACGCATCGTGGATAAGTTTATGTATTACTATATCCCCTTGGTGCTTGCCATCGCGGCAGCGGTTGCGCTTGCAACGGGGAATATCTCCAACGCAATCTCCATTCTGGTGGTGTCCTGTCCGTGCGGACATATGCTGATCTCCTCCGCGCCAATGATCGCGGCGCTTGCGGTGAGCACCAAGCGCGGAATCTTGATCAAAAACTCCAAGTTCATCGAGCAGCTCTGCGAGGTGGAGACGGTCGTGTTTGATAAAACGGGCACCGTGACCGAAGGGAATCTTGCCGTGGGGCGTATCGACGCGTTTCAAGGGGAGGAAAATATCCTGCTTTCCCATATCGCATCCGTTTCCACGGCGTCCCTGCATCCCGCCTCCAAGGCAGTGGTCTCGCTGTGCCGTGAGCGCGGCATTGAGATCCTTGCCGCAGAGGAGGTAAGGGAGCGCATCGGCAAGGGCGTTGAAGGACGCTATGCGGCGAAAAGGATCCTGTTCGGCTCGCTTGCCTTCATGACGGAGGAGGGACTGCACTTGCCCGAAGGAGTGACGGACGTGAGCGACGAGGAGCGTGCGGGTCCCGTCAACTATATTGCCGTGGACGGTGTGATCGAGGGTAGAATTTTGTTTGAGGACCGCTTGCGTCTCGAAGCCTGTGCGGCAATAGAAGCACTGCGTGCCGAAGGCGTGCAAAGAACCGTGATGCTCACAGGCGATAAGGTGCGCTCCGCAGAGCGTATCCGCGAAGCGGCGGGGATCGACGAGGCGTTTGCCGAGCTGTTGCCCGTGGATAAGCTGGATCGCGTCAAGGAGATCCGCGAGCAGGGAAGCGTTGTTGTGGTCGGAGACGGCATCAACGATGCGCTTGCACTCAAGGAGGCGGATGTGGGCATCGCCATGGGCGCGATGGGCTCGGATACGGCGATCCAGAGTGCGGATATTGCTTTGATGAACAATAATTTGAACAATATTCCGTTTGCCATCAAGGTGGCAAAGATGACGAGGAAGCTGATGTATCAGAATATCGGACTTGCATTTGTTTCCTCTGCCATTATGATCACCCTCTCGGGCTTTGGCGTGATCTCTGCTTTGGCAGGTGCATTTTTGCACAATATCGGTGCGTTTATTATACTTATAAACAGCGCAAGGCTTTTGAAAATGGAATAAAAAAAGCCGTGCAGCGCACTCGCGCTGCACGGCTTTTGTGTAAAACGACCGTTGAAGAACGGGTGAAAAGAAAAGAATTGTCTATTTTCACAAAATCAGCGAAATGTGAAAAAAAGTGTTGACAAATGTTTCTTTATAAAGTATAATGTACACGTGGTTAGTTTTGGCTAACTTTTTTGTCAAGCGAGCCTCGGAGGTGGTAAAATGATGCCGTTAATGTATGCAGCTGTTGGAGAAGTGAATATCATCAAACGAGTAGGCGGAACACCCGAGGTCAAAAAGCATCTCGAGGATATGGGCTTCGTCGTAGGGGGTGCCGTGACGGTGATCAGCACCATCGGCGGAAACGTTATTGTGAACGTGAAAGAAACCCGCGTGGCGATCAGCCGCGAAATGGCACAGAAGATCATGGTGTAAGAGCCTTGTCTTGTACATTTATAAAGGTAGGAGGAAAAAGCATGAACACGTTGCGTCAGGTGAAGATCGGCAGTAGCGCAAGGGTGGTCAAGTTGCATGGTGAGGGTGCTGTCAAGCGCCGTATCATGGACATGGGCATTACCAAGGGCGTGGAGGTCTACGTTCGCAAGGTAGCTCCCTTGGGTGACCCTATTGAAGTGACCGTGCGCGGTTACGAGCTGTCTATCCGTTTGGCGGATGCCGAAATGATCGAGGTGGAATGATCCGTTGCGTTTTATTTTAAGTCGAATGTTAGTCTACACTAATCAAAGAAAGGGAGTTTTGTATGGAGTTGAGAATTGCCCTTGCGGGCAACCCGAACTGCGGTAAGACCACG
>CAZOFQ010000053.1:283-10530 GCA_964579105.1 uncultured Lachnospiraceae bacterium | reverse complement strand
CGACTTCACGCCCAAGATCGGCATGAACGTGTTCATGCTGGAGTTTGCCTGCCCTTACGTGTATTACGACCGCTATTATTCCGCCCTGTTTAACGAGACGCGCGAGGCATTGCCTGTCAGCTCGGAGCAGATGGTGCAATGGAAGCGCCAATGCGAGGCGGAGATCTCCAAGAGAGGTCTGCAGTTCCACGATATGGGGCACGGCTGGACGGCAGAGCCGTTCGGACTGGACTCCACCTACCGTTGGCGCTACGGCGAGGAGCGTGCTGCAGAAGCTCCCGTTCCCCCCGAATCGCGCGAGTTCCTGCCGCTTATTAACGGTGAGCGCAAGGTGCACGCCCGCGGTCCGATGAATACGCAGTTCTGCATGTCGAATCCCCGCGCAAGGGAAATCGTGGTGAACTACATTGCGGACTATTCTTATAAGCATCAGAACGTGGATTACCTGCACGTTTGGTTGGCAGATTCCACCAACAATCATTGCGAGTGTGAGGAATGCCGGAAGAAGATCCCCTCCGACTGGTACGTGATGCTGATGAACGAGCTGGACGCAGAGCTGACAAAGCGCGGGCTTGCCACGAGGATCGTGTTTATCTCCTACATGGATACCGCATGGCCGCCGCTGGAGGAGCGCATCCAAAACCCCAAGCGCTTTTCGCTCTTGTCCGCGCCCATTTCCCGCCGTTATTGCGAGAGCGTGCCCGCGGATATCACGGGCGTGACCTACACGCCTTACGTACGCAATCAGCTGACGCTGTTCCCCACGGTCGCACCCTACATTCAGTGCGCCAAGGATTGGCAGGACTGCTGCCGTGTGCCCGCCATGCTTTACGAGTATCATTTCTGGCTTGCACAGTATCTTGACCCGTCCACACTCAACTTCTCGCGCGTGATCTATGATGACATTCAAAACTACAAGAAGCACGGGCTGAACGGCTTGATCAACGACTGCTCGCAGCGCAGCTTCTGGCCCAACGGCTTTGCCTTTTACATTTACGGGCAATCGCAGTTTGACACCTCGATCTCCTATGAGGCACTGCTGGAGGACTATTTCTCCCACGCGTACGGCGAGGATTGGAAAGAGGTGCTTGACTTCTTCCGCGCACTGGGAGAGGGGATCGATGTTTACTATCTTGCGGGCTTGCGCTCGACCAACGAGAAGGTGGGCAAATTCTTCAATCCTGCCATGGCAAGAAAGCTTCGCACCGTGCGTCCCCTTGTGGAATCCTTTACGCCCTTCTTAGAAGCGCACCGCGTCAGCCCCATGCGCGCGCAAACGGTGGCGTACAAGCTGCTGCGCTACTATGCGGAGTATTGCCAAGGGCTTGCGGACTGCCTGATCCTGAAGGCTTACGGTGCGGGTGCAGAGGCGGAGAAGGCATTTGATCGCGTGCTTGCGGAGCTTGGCGCACACGAGCACGAGATAAAGACCTGCTGTGACCAATATTTGCTTGCCAACTCCCTTAACCACAGGGTGTTCCATCGCGCCGAAGGCGATTATTACGAAGTATAACGCAAAACGAAAAGGAGTTTTAATATGTACACGATTTACAAGATCACATCCAACACGGTGGTGGATTTCGCCGCCGAAGAGCTGAAAAAATACATGAGAATGATGATGCCCGAATGCGGCGAGATCTTCATCAAGTATGCACCCGAGGCAAAGGACGGCCTGCGCCTCGGGCTTATGAGCGATTTCGGGCTTGACACGAGCGAAGCGGAGGACTTGTTCCTTGACGATATCCTGCACATTGATACCGATGGCGAAAACGGTATCATTGCGGGCTCTAACCCCCGCAGCGTGCTGCTTTCCGTTTACCGCTACCTGCGCGAGAACGGCTGCCGCTGGTTCTTCCCGGGTGTGGACGGCGAGTACATCCCCATGCAGGACGTAAGACCGACCAAGTACCACAAGATGGCGGACTGCCGCTACCGCGGTCAGTGCAACGAGGGCGCAGAGTATCAGCCCAACATGATGGAGATCATCGATTTCCAGCCCAAGATCGGCATGAACGTGTTCATGATGGAGTTTGATAACCCCAAGGTGTATTACGACTACTACTACAACAGCAACCACAATGCGAACAACCGTCCCCCCGAGCCGATCAACGCCACCACCGCCAAGCAGTGGAAGCGTCAGTGCGAGGCGGAGCTCTCCAAGAGAGGCCTGCAGTTTCACGATATGGGCCACGGCTGGACGGCTGAGCCTTTCGGCATCTGCTCTGCCAACGGCTGGGTAAAGGAGCTGGATAACCCCGTTCCCGAAAACATGCGTCAGTATCTGGCACAGGTCAACGGCGTGCGCGAGCTGTGGGGCGGCGTGGCGCTGAACACCCAGTTCTGCATGTCCAATCCCGAGGCGCGCAGCATCGTGGCGAAATACATCACCGAGTATGCCTATAAGCATCAGAATGCCGACTATCTGCACGTGTGGCTTGCCGACGGCTCGCACAACCACTGTGAGTGCGAGGAGTGCCGCAAGAAGATCCCGTCCGACTGGTACGTGATGCTGATGAACGAGATCGACGAGCGTCTTACCGCAAGAGAGCTTGACACACGCGTGGTCTTCATCTGCTACACCGACACCACCTGGGCACCGCTTGAGGAAAAGATCCACAACACCAGACGCTTCTCCTTCCTGCTTGCGCCCATTACCCGCGTATACACCTCCTGCGTGCCGCAGGAGCTGCCCAAGATCGAGCTTAAGCCCTTCGTGCTCAATGCGCCCAAGTCCTTCCCCAAGACCGTAGAGGAGTATATCCTGCACGGTCAGGCATGGAAGAAGGCTGCCGACATCCCCACGATGGTGTACGAGTATCACTTCTGGCTCCACCAGTACCGCGACCCGGGCTCCATGGACTTTGCCAAGCTTCTCCACGATGACGTGAAGGGCTACTACAAGCACGGCTTCAACGGTATTATTCAGGATGGCTCGCAGCGCAGCTTCTTCCCCACGGGCTATCACTTCCTTACCTACGCCGAGACCCTCTTTGATACTAAGGTGGATCTTGAAGCGATCAAGGAGGACTACTTTAAGCACGCCTTTGGCGAGATCTGGCAGGACGTGGTGAATTATCTCACCGAGATCACCGAGGCGTTCGATATGAAGTATCTGATGGATGGCTCCAACGCCGCCGCCAACGAAGGCGGCAGCCGCCCTGCCGCCAGCTATTACTCTCCCGCACAAGCCAAGAAGCTGCGTCGCGTGAAGGAGATTGTGGAAAAATATAAGCCGCTGTTTGAGGCAAACAAGATCTATCCCATGCGTGCACAGACCGTTTCCATGAAGCTGATCCGCTACCACATGGAGTATTGTCTGGAGCTTGCCGACATGTGGATCCTCAAGGCACTGGGCGCAGATCCCGAGGCAGTCGAAGCCTTCCATGCCCTGGAGGACAGTATGGGCAAGCACGAGTTTGAGATCGGTACCTGCTTTGACCAGCGCATGTGCTTCAGCTCGTTTAGCAGACTGATCTGCTCCGCAAAGACCTTCTACGAGGCAGACTGATCTATTTTCTGTGTAGCGCACGCGCCTATGGCGCGTGCGCGGAAAGGATGCGTTGATGTACAGCATTTATAAGATCACGGCACACCACACGGTGGACTTTGCCGCCGAGGAGCTGAAAAAATACATGAGAATGATGATGCCCGAGTGCGGCGAGATCTTCATCAAGTACGCACCTGACGTCACAGACGGTCTGCGCCTTGGTATCATGGCAGACTTTGGGCTTGACACAAGCGAGGCAGAGGATATCGAGCTGGATGACATCATCCACATTGACACGGATGGCGAGAACGGCATCATCGCAGGCTCCAACCCCCGCAGCGTGCTGCTCGCCGTGTACCGTTATCTGCAGGAAAACGGCTGCCGCTGGCTCTTCCCCGGTATTGACGGTGAGTATATCCCGATGCAGGACGTAAAGCCCACCGAGTACCACAAGATGGCGGACATGCGCTACCGCGGTCAGTGTAACGAGGGCGCGGAGTTCCAGCCCAACATGATGGAGGTCATCGACTTCACGCCCAAGATCGGCATGAACGTGTTTATGATCGAGTTCTTCAATCCGCGTTCCTACTACAACTCCTATTACTTACACAAGGGCAACCCCGCACGCGAGGAAGAGCCCATCAACAACCCCGATACCGTGCTGCAATGGAAGCGTCAGTGTGAGGCGGAGATCTCCAAGCGCGGCTTGCAGTTCCACGATATGGGTCACGGCTGGACGGCAGAGCCCTTTGGGCTGAACACCGCCGACCGTTGGACGGATAAGGAGCTGAAGTACCCCGACGAGATGCAGCAATACATTGCACTGACCGACGGACAACGCGGGCTGTTCAAGGGCAGACGCCGCATCTACGATACCAATATCTGTATGTCCAATCCCAAGGCACGCGAGATCTCCAATAAGGCGATCGTAGAGTACGCGTATAAGCATCAGAACGTGGACTATCTGCACGTGTGGCTTGCCGATTGCTACAATAATCACTGTGAGTGTGAAAATTGCCGCAAAAAGACGCCTTCGGATTGGTACGTGATCATGATGAACGAGCTGGATGAGCTGCTGGAGGCAAGAGGGCTTGCCACGCGCATCGTGTTCATTTGCTACGTAGATACCTCTTGGCCGCCGCTTGAGGCAAGGCTGAAAAACCCGGGGCGCTTCATGCTGCTTGTTGCCCCCATCTCACGCGACTACACCGTTCCTGTGCGCGAGGATATCTCCGATGTGACCTATCCCCCCTACAAGCACAACCAAAACGTGCTGTTCAAGGATGTGAATCAATACGTTAAGGTGGGCGTGGAGTGGCAAGAGAAATGCAACGTGCGTGCGATGCTGTATGAGTATCATTTTTATGTCAATCAGTACATGGATCCCGGTGTATTCAGCTTCGCCAAGGTGGTATATGAGGATATCATCAACTATAAAAAGCACGGACTGAACGGCTTGATCAACGATTGCTCACAGCGCAGCTTTTGGCCCAACGGCTTTGCGTTTTTCCTTTACGGGCAGGTGCAGTTTGACACCTCGCTGAAGTACGAGGAGCTGCTGGAGGATTATTTCTCCCACGCCTACGGCGAGGATTGGAGAGAGGTCGTGACGCTGCTTGAAAAGATCGGAAAGGCGATCGATATGAACTACCTTTGCGGAAAGCGGTCTGCGGACCCTAAGGTGCATAAGCGTTACAATCCTGCTGTTGCTGCCGAGCTGCGCGGGATGGAGTGTATTGCCGAGGAATATGCGGCATTCTTGCAGGCGCATCGCGTCATGCCGATGCGCGCGCAAACCGTTGCCTTTAAGCTGATGCGCTATTACATGGAATATTGCACGGGACTTGCCAAGTGTCTGATTCCGAAATGCTACGGCGCGGGCAAGGAGGCGAAGGAGATGTACCTGGAATTTTTAAAGAGCTTCGGTCGTCACGAGGTGGAGATCGAGACTTATTTCGATCAGTGGATGATGTCCTACGCCTTTGATTGTAAGCTTTTCTCGCAGGCGGAGGCGTCAGTTCCCACGGTTGAAAACTAAAACGGAGAAAAGTATGTATAGGATAAACAAAATTACCTCAAATCACACCGTTGACTTTGCCGCCGAGGAGCTGAAAAAATATCTGCGGATGATGATGCCGCGCTGTGGCGAGGTGGAGATCTGCTACGCTCCTTGCGCGACGCAGGGCTTTCGCCTGGGGCTTATGAGCGACTTCGGGCTTGACACGAGCGAGGCGGAGGATCTGTTTCTCGACGATATTCTGCACATCGACGTGGACGGGCAGGGTAACGGCGTGATCGCGGGCTCTAACCCGCGCTCGGTGCTGCTTGCCGTGTATCGCTATCTTACGCAGAACGGCTGCCGCTGGCTCTTTCCGGGTGTGGACGGGGAATACATTCCCGTGCGGGACGTGCAGCCCACGAAATACCACAAAATGGCGGATTGTCGCTACCGCGGGCAGTGCAACGAGGGCGGCGAGTATCAGCAGCAGATGATGGAGGCGATCGATTTTACGCCCAAGATCGGCATGAACATCTTCATGCAGGAGTTTGATAACCCCAAGGCGTATTACGACAATTATTATGACCACAAGTATAATGCCGCACGTGAGCCCGAGCCCGTCTCCGAGACACAGGTGCTGCAATGGAAGCGGCAGTGCGAGGCGGAGATCAGCAAGCGCGGCTTGCAATATCACGATATGGGGCACGGCTGGACGGCAGAGCCCTACGGCATCAATTCCTCGCTCGGCTGGAAGGCTGACGAGAATCAGAAGATTCCCGAAAGCGCGTATCAGCATCTTGCCATGCTGAACGGCAAGCGGGATCTGTATATGCAGGTGCCGCTGAACACCAACGTGTGCATGTCGAATCCCGAAACGCGCCGCCTTTGGGTGAAGAGCGTGGCGGATTACGCACAGCTGAACACCAACGTGGACTATCTGCATATCTGGCTTGCGGATTTTTACAACAATCATTGCGAGTGCGAGGCGTGCCGCAAAAAGATCGTCACCGACTGGTACATCATGCTGATGAACGAGATCGACGAGGAGCTGACGCGCCGCAAATTGGATACCCGTATCGTCTTTATTTGCTATTATGAAACGATCTGGAAATCCGAAACGGTCAACATCAAGAACCCCGCGCGCTTCACCATGCTGTTTGCGCCGATCACGCGCGTTTACCATCGCTCGGTGAACCCCGAGCCCGTGGAGTTCCCCTACGTGCCCTTCCTGCACAACAGCATCACGCTGCCCAAGGACATTGACGAGTATATCCCCTATGCCAAGGCGTCCATGGAGCAGTACGGCGTCAATACCTTCCTTTACGAGTACCATTTCTGCTATTGGCAGTACTATAACCCGGGCTGTATGGATTACGCCCGTATTCTGCACAACGACGTGAAGGGCTATCACGCGCACGGCTTCCACGGCATCATCCAGGACGGCTCGCAGCGCTCTTACTGGCCCAACGGGTTCTGTTTTACTGTCTATGCTGCCACGCTGTTTGATACAAGCGTGGACTTTGACGAGCTGGTCGAGGACTATTTCTCTCACGCCTACGGCGAGGACTGGCGGGAGGTTGTGGACTTTTTTGAAAAGCTGGGTAAGCTCGTGCCGTCGGAATTTCTTGCAGGTAAGGCGTCGCTTGACAGGTCCGTGCACCGCCTCTATAATCCCGACATGGCTCCAAGGCTGCGCGAGCTGGGGCGCATGGCGGCAAGCTTTATCCCCTTTGCCGAAGCGCACAAGAACAGCTCTATGCGCGTGCAAGCCGTTGCCATGCGGCTGCTTGGCTTCTATCTGGAGTTCTGGGCGGGGATCGCCGAGCCGCTTGCCCTTAAGTGCACGGGCAAGAGTGAGCGCGATGCGGCGCTTATGTTCCATCGTTTCTTTGAGGAGTACGGTAAGCGCGAGATCTATTATCAGACCTGCTATGACCACTTTAACGTCGGTCACGGCTTTGCTGCAAGATATTTCCACGGGTCTGCCACCAACATTCCCGAGGTCTAAGAAAAGGAGAGAATTTTATGTGTAATATTGCAGGTTACGTAGGAACAAAGCAGGCTGCGCCGATCCTCATTGAAATGATGCGTGCGCAGGAGGGACTCAACGCGGGCTTTTATACGGGCATTGCCACCCTGCACGAGGGTAAGATCCATTACCGCAAGCTGGTGGGCAACCTGGACGATCTGCTTTCCAAAACGGATGCGGCATCGCTGCCGGGTAATATCGGCATCATTCACAGCCGTACCCCGGGGGAGGGCTCGTATGAGAAGGATGAATGGGCGCACCCCTTTGTGAGCTTGAAGGACGGCGACGTGAAATACGCGATGGTGCTCAACGGAAATTCGGGCTTTTTCAGACCGCGGATCGCCGAGCGGGAAGCGATTGCACAGAGGCTGCTTGCACACGGTGCAAGCTTCCTTACCCGTTCAAAAACCGAGGAAAGGCATGCATACGGCGTGCAGCTGGGCGACGGCACCTGCGCACATTACTCCGACATATTCTGTCAGCTCGTTCGCTACAATATCGAAAAGGGCAATTTCCCCGCGGATGCCGCCGCCAAGGCATTTTGCGAATATCCTTGCGAGGCAGTGGTGCTGGCACTCACGCTGGAAAAGCAGAACGCCATCACCTTCGCGCGCATGAATTTCCCCATGCACGTGGCGTTTGCCGAGCACGGTGCATATCTTGCCACCGCGCCCATGGCAATGCCCGAGGATGCGGGTGCATATCATCTGCTTCCCGTGCTTTCCTCGGGGTATATCTACAAGGATTCCTTTGAGGTGAAGGCATTCCCCGAGAAGCCTGCCGTGGTTGCAGAGCTGACCCCCACGCTTCGCCACCGCATCTACGATACCGTTCTCGCCAAGCTGCGAGAGGGAGAGCAGACGGTTGCGCTGCTTGCCGAGGCGATCCGCCCCTTGTTTGAGGATTGCGACTGCGCACAGGTGGGTGCTGCCATTTACGAGATCCTGTACGATCTCCAAAAGCAGGGCATCCTGAAGAAGGAGCTGCGTTATATCAAGGGACAGCTTGAAGGACTTCAGGCACCGCTTTTCTACATGAGCGTGTAATAAAAAAAGAGCGTCACAGCTGTGACGCTCTTTTTTTGCTTTAAATACTGATCACGCCGAAGGCGGAAAGGATGGAGGAGACGAGGATCAGCAGAATGCAAACGGGCGCAACGTAGCGGATCATCACCGAGAACAGACGCTTCAGCTTGAACTCGCCCGAAAGCTCCACCTCCTCGATCACGGCATGCGGGGTGAGGAAGTACCCTACGAAAATGCTGGTCAGCAGCGCCACCAGCGGCATGATCACGCTGTTGCTGATGAAATCGAAGAAATCCAGGATCTGCATGCCGAGGATCTCCACGCTGCTCCATGCGCTGTATCCGAGAGAGGAGGGAATACCAAGCGCGAGCGAGATGAGAAGTACGATGAGGCAGCAGAGTTTGCGGTCAAGCTTCAGCTTGTCAAGGAGGATGGAGACCACCGTTTCCATCAGGGAGATGGAGGAGGTCAGCGCCGCGAAAAAGACCATGATGAAGAAAACCGCACCGATCGCAGATCCGCCGGGCATGGCTTGAAAGACCTTGGGGAGCGTGACGAACATAAGCCCGGGACCCTGCCCTAGCGCGCTCTCGTCACCGCCCGAGAAGGCGAACACGGCGGGAACGATCAAAAGCCCCGACAAAAAGGCAATGCCCGTGTCAAAGAGCTCGATCTGGTGCGTGGATCTTTCAATGCTGATCTCCTTTTTCATATACGAGCCGAAGGTGATCATAATGCCCATGGCAAGCGACATGGAATAGAACAGCTGCCCCATGGCGGCAACCACCGTCATGACGGAGAATTTGGAAAAATCGGGCTTGATATAGTAGATCACGCCCTGGGGCGCACCGTCCAGCGTGCAAATGGTATATACCGTAATGAATAGGATCAACAGTATCAGCGCAGGCATCATGACCTTGCTGACCTTTTCAATGCCCTTGTCTACGCCGAGCAGCACCACTAGTGCCGTGATGCCGATGAAGGCAAGGAACCACAAAAGCGGCTCGCCCGTTTTACCGATATAGCTACCAAAATAGGTGTCGGTCGCCATGCTCGCGCCGCCGCCCGAAAGGAAGCCCGCGATATATTTCATTACCCAGCCGCCGATGACGGAGTAATAGGGGAGAATGATGATGGGCACCGCCGCGGCAACGAAGCCGAGCGCGGAAAAGCGCTTGTCAAGCGCGCGGAACGCGCCGATGGCACTGATCATTGTTTTGCGGCCGATGGCGATCTCCGCCACCATCAGCGAAAAGCCGAAGGTGAGTGAAAGCAGAATATAGACCAGCAAAAAAATACCGCCGCCGTACCTTGCGGCAAGGTAAGGGAATCTCCAGATGTTGCCAAGACCCACAGCAGAGCCTGCCGCCGCCAGCACAAAGCCGATCTTCCCCGTAAATGAACTGCGTTTGGTTTCCATAAGCGCTCCTGTTGTCTTGAGTTGTTACATCATATACATTGTAACATATTCCCCAAGGATTTGCAAGTTAATTCCTCCAAGAGAAAAACCAAAAAACCACCCGCAAGGGGTGGCTTTTTGCTTTTGGTGGAGACAGAAGGGCTCGGCAAATTCGGGCGTTGCCCGAATAAAACGATTGCGCTCGCGCAATCTCCGAAGGTTCTTCGCCCATCCTCTGCCTCACCAAAAAAATCAAAAAACCACCCGCAAGGGGTGGCTTTTTGCTTTTGGTGGAGACAGAAGGGCTC
>CAZOFQ010000053.1:0-183 GCA_964579105.1 uncultured Lachnospiraceae bacterium | reverse complement strand
GAACCTTCGACCTCACGGATGTGAACCGTGCGCTCTAACCAACTGGGCTATGCCTCCGTATAAAGGACAGAAGTCACTCCGACGACCGAAGGACTTCTGCCTTGCCGATGGTCGGAATGACAGGATTCGAACCTGCGACATCCTGGTCCCAAACCAGGCGCGCTACCAACTGCGCTACATCCC
>CAZOFQ010000052.1:0-10547 GCA_964579105.1 uncultured Lachnospiraceae bacterium | reverse complement strand
TAACGTCCAATTGCTCGTTGAAATGCTCTGCCACGGTCACGGCGTCCTGACCGATCATGGCGTCCACCGTGAGCAAAATTTCGGTGGGATCCACCGCCTTTTTGATGTCCTGCAGCTCGCCCATCAACGCCTCGTCGATATGCAGACGTCCTGCCGTATCGATGAAGACCATGTCGTAGCCCTTTTTCTCGGCGTACTTGACGCCCTCTTTGGCAATTTTTACGGGTTTTTCTTTATCTCCCAGCGTAAACACGGGAATATCCAGCTTTTCGCCCACGATCTCCAGCTGGCGGATCGCCGCGGGACGGTACACGTCACACGCCACCAGCAACGGGTTCTTTCCTTGCTTTTTATACATGCCCGCAAGCTTGCCCGCGTGCGTGGTCTTACCTGCGCCCTGCAGACCCACCATCATCACGACTGTGGGGGGCTTGGGAGCAATGGTGAGCTTTGCTTGCGAGGTCCCCATCAGCTTGATGAGCTCCTCGTTGACGATCTTTACGATCTGCTGTGCGGGCACAAGTGACTCCAGCACCTCAGCGCCTACGGCGCGCTCGGAAACCATTTTTACAAAATCGCGCACGACCTTGAAGTTGACGTCTGCCTCCAGCAGCGCCAGCTTGATCTCGCGCATGCCTGTCTTGACATCAGCCTCCGTGAGCTTGCCCTTGTTGCGGAAAAATTTGAAGGCGTTATTCAGTTTTTCGCTAAGGCTTTCAAACATTCCCATTGGGGACGCCCTCACTTTCCTCATATTCTGCTATGCTTATGCCCGCTGCACACAAGAGAGCGAGCGCCGCTTGCTTCGCTTCCCTCGTGCCGTTTTTAAGCACGTGCTCCGCGCTCTCGCGCAGAGCACGCGCTCTTTCCGACAGGTGCAAGCCCTTTTCCAAAAAGAACAGCTCATCTTCTGCTTTTTTGATGCCATCGCGTACTCCCTGGCGGGAGATACCGATCTCTGCCGCGATCTCGGAAAGAGAGAGATCTTGATTATAATAATAATCAAGCAAAATTCTGTGTCGCTCGCCAAGCACGGCGGCATACTCGTCAAGCAGGTCGGAAACCGCTAAATTTTTCTCGAACATTTCCTCATCGCCTCGCTGTAAAGCAAAATCCTTTACAGAGTATACCATATTCTCGAATTGCTGTCAAGAGGTTTTTGCGGAATTTTCATTTTTTTCACAAACAAGCACCAATTCTCTTTTCAAACAGCCCCAAAAATATAAAAAAGCTACAAAAAACGAAAAAAACGCAAAAACTCTTGACAAATCCTCTCTCGCGTGGTAAAATAATCGGGTGATACGAGTGTGCCGAATGCAAACCGCGGTGCTCTCGTCTCCTTACCGCGCATAAATTTTTACATGTGTGCGGTCTTATGTCCATAGGGAGGTGTTAAAATTATGGAAAAGGTCATCAATTCTTACGAAACCCTGTTCATCGCTGATGTGGCGGGTGGCGAAGAGGCTGCCAAGGCGACGGTTGCAAAGTTTACCGACATCATCGCCAAGAATGCCGAGATCGTGGAAGTGTCTGACTGGGGCAAGCGCCGCTTGGCATACCCCATCAACGACAAGCCCGAGGGTTACTACACCGTCGTCACTTTCAAGTCCGAGCCTGCTTTCCCCGCAGAGCTGGAGCGTCTTTACAACATCGATGAAAACGTGATGCGCTCTCTCGTGCTCCGTCTGGAGTATGAGGCTGTTGCCAAGGCTGCCGAGGCTCCCGCCGAGGAAGCACAAGAAGCCGAAGAGACCGTTGCCGCTGAAGCCGTAGAGGCTCCCGCTGCCGAGACCGAAGCTTAATTCGGAAATTAAGGAGGCGTTTGGTATGTCAAGTCTGAATCTTAACAAAGTCGTGCTTTGCGGACGGCTGACCGCCGATCCCGAGCTGAAGCAGACACAAAGCGGCATTGCCGTTGTCACGTTTACGCTTGCCGTCAATCGCAGATTCCAATCCCGCACTGCCGATCAATCCCAGGCACAGCAGGCTGATTTTATCAGCGTAGTAGCTTGGCGTCAAACGGCAGAGTTTATTTCCAAGTATTTCAAAAAGGGCTCTGCCCTTTGTGTAACAGGCTCCCTGCAGACCAGAAGCTGGCAGGATCAGCAGGGTAACCGCCGTTACTCCACCGAGGTGGTCGTTGACGAGGCTATGTTCGTTGACAGCCGCGGTGAGACGGGGGCTGCTCCCGTAGGTTACACACCCGATGCGTACACCGCACCGTCCTTCTCCACCCCTGCTGTGGGTGCTCCCAACTTTGAGGAGATGAAGGCGGAGGACGACCTGCCCTTTTGACAGGCGTCACAAAATTTAACAGGAGGATTTCGTTATTATGGATAGAGTTGAAAACACGGCACGTCCCGCTCGCCCCATGAACCGCAAGAGAAAAAAGGTTTGCATTTTCTGCGCGGACAAGGTTGAGTTCATCGATTACAAGGACACCGCCAAATTGCGTAAGTTCATCAGCGAGCGCGGCAAGATCCTGCCCCGCAGAATCTCGGGCGCATGCGCTAAGCATCAACGCGAGCTGAACGTTGCTATCAAGCGTTCCCGTCAGGTTGCACTGCTTCCTTACGTGACCGACTAAGCAAAGCGAAAAAATCCCGCGACACCGTCGCGGGATTTTTTTATGTTCTTTTTCGTTTCCAATACAAAGCCGCTTCGCTTGCGGGTAGTGCAAGCAGCGCGCCGATAAGTAAATACACGAAAAGATTGCCGATATAGGAATACAGCGTGCGCGCATCACTTACCCTTGCCTCAAAAACAGACACGCCCTCAACCAAGGGCGGCAGCTCGGCGTGCGTATTGCCGTCGGGATCGATCACAGAGGAGATGCCCGTATCCGCCGAGCGAACGATCCAGCGTCCGTTTTCAATGGCGCGCAAGCGCGCCTGACCGCTGTGCATATATACGGCGGCAGAATCGGTAAACCAGGAATCGTTGGTGGGCAGCACCAGAAGCGTTGCCCCCTCTCGCACGCTCTCCAGTACAAGCGTTTCATAAATGGAATCGAAGCAGATCAGCCCCCCCACGGTGGCAAACGGCGCTTCGATCAGCGCAGGATCCTTGCCCGACGAAAGATCATTTGCCAGCATGCTCATATTGGCAAGCGGCGGCAACAAAAATTCGATCACGGGGCGCCACGGCACGAATTCGCCAAAGGGCACCAAGCGCCGCTTGGCGTATACCGTTTCATCCACCGTACCGTCGGGATACACGGTAAACATACCGTTATATTCCTCCAGATCCTCGTAATGAAACGCACCGCACATCACGGTAATATCGTAGGTGGTGGCAAGCCTTACCACAAAATCCTGTATAGCTTTGAAGGAATAGGGCATAAAGGTTTCCGGGAACACCACCACGTCTGCGCCCGCAGCAGCAGCCTCCTTGGTATATTTTTCGTAGACCTCCATGGTGCGACGGTTGCTCTCCCCGGTCCATTTTTCCGAAGAGCCGAGATTGCCCTGCACAGCCGCCACCACAAGCGGCTCCCCTTCCGTAACGTCGTTTAAGGCAAGCCCGATGCCGCCCGCGAGGGCTTGCACGACAAACACGCTCGCTGCCGCAGCTGAGCAAAATCGCATGCGGTCCGTGTGCAACAGTGAATAGGCAATGAGAGCATTACACGCTACAAGCGCGAAGGTGAGAAAATACGAGCCGAACAGCGATGCACTGTTGATGAAAAATCCGTTCTCCAGCTGTCCCAGCGGTAATCTCGCCCACGGGACGCCCATCCAGGTAAGAGTTTGGCTCCATTCCGCCACAGTGTATTGCGCCGCAAACAAAAAGGGAGCAAGCAACGGGAAGCGCCGCATAAAGCGTGTGCGGCAAAGCAAGCCGAACAGCGGAAAGACCAAAGCGAAAAACACGGTTTGCAAAAGGGACAACCCGAGCCAGCAGATCAGCACCAGCACCGCCGCTTCAAAGGGGGTAACCCCCGCAAACTCCATGGGATACAGATAAAAGAACCAATGAAAAACGGTAAGATAGAAGCCGAGAAAATACAGCACGCCCGCGCCGTAGAGCTGCCGCGATTTGAGGCGCTTTTCCCTGCCGATCGCGGCAAACAGCCACAGCAGTGCAGGAATCATGGAAATCCATTGCAGAAAGCCGATCTTCGGGAATATGAGGCACAGCCCCATCAATATCCCGCCAAACGGTAGCAGCAAAAGATACTTTTTGCCCTCCATCCTCTCGCCCCCTTCTTACGTAAAATCCTTTAAAAACCAAACCTCGTCATAACCCAAGGCGTACTCCTTGCCGCGCAAGTAGCCGAGCGCCCCCTCGGCATTTTCAAAATCAAACCGCAATCGAACGGCGTACAGCGCCTGATGCTTGTAGCCCTTCCCTCGCTCTGCGTGATTGACGCCGTATTTCCCGTCACCAAGCAACGGGTGCCCGATATGCGCAAGGTGCGCGCGGATCTGATGCGTGCGTCCCGTGACCAGCTCCACCTCCAGCAAGGAGTTACCGTTTTTCTCGGCTAGCACACGGTAGCGCGTGATGATCTTTTTGCCGCCTGCAAGCGGCTTATCCGACACCGTTACCATATTACTTGCGGCATCCTTACGCAAAAAGCCGCGCAGCTCGTCCGCGTACCTCGGCATTTTTCCGTGCACTGCGCAGAGATAAAATTTGCTGATCTCGTTTTGCTTGATCTTCTCGTTCATCACGCGCAACGCCTCGGCATTTTTGGCGGCGATCACGATACCGCCCGTGTTGCGGTCAATACGGTTGCAAAGTGCAGGAGAGAAGGATTGCTCCTTCTCGGGGTCATATTCTCCCTTGCCGTAAAGATACGCCTTCACGTGCAGAATCAGCGTATTCTCCCCACCCGCCGTATCCTCGTGCACCAGCACCCCCGGGCGCTTATTCAGCAAAAGGATGTTGTCGTCCTCATAAAGGATCGAAAGTCGGGGCTTGATGTGAGAAAGTGCGGCATGATCCTTTTCGGGCAGGTCAAAAAACTCGTCACGAATATAAAGCGTGACCACATCCCCCGCCGAAAGGCACTGGTTTTGCTGTGCGCGCGCACCGTTGACCTTGATTTTTTTCGTGCGGATGTATTTATACAGCAGCGATACGGGCAAGCCCTTGACCGCCTTGGTCAAAAATTTATCCAAGCGCTGCCCCGCGTCGTTTTTTCCTACGTTCAGTTCGCGCATAGCTCTCCTTTCCGCCCCCCTTGCGAGCGAATACAAGAAATTCGGCAGTAGCCTGCCGAATTTCTCAAAATTACAGTACACCCAAAATGCGGTTGCCCGCATCACCGAGCCCCGGCAAAATATAGGCATGATCGTTGAGGCGCTCATCCGGTGCGATGATATAGATATCCACGTCGGGATGTGCCTCCCGAATCCGCCTTACCCCTTCGGGCGCGTCAACAAGACACATAAAGCGAATGTTGGTGCAGCCGTATTCCTTGAGCTTGGTAGCGCATCCGCAGCAGATCCGCCCGTGGTAAGCATGGGATCGACCGGGATCACCATACGGTGCTCAATATCCGAGGGAAGCTTGCACTAGCACTCTACGGGCTCATGCGTTCGGGGATCGCGGTACATACCGATATACCCGACCTTTGCAACAGGCACCGGCTCCGGAAGCCCGTTTACCATGCCAAGCACTCCTTTTTTGAGAAAATCGGAGTCTTTTCGCTTTCATTATACCCGAAACCTCCTTCCTTTTCAATAGAAAAGCAAAAAAAACGCAAAACTTTTTACCGCAAGGTTGACCGCTGACGCAAGGCATGGTAAAATATAAGTATCATTTGAAACGAAAGGGGGCATTCACCGTGAAAAAGCCAACCGTTGGGATCCTGACGCTGGGCTGCAAGGTCAATCAATACGAATCGCAAGCCATCGCCGAAGCGTTCGAGGCGGCGGATTTTTGCGTCCTTTCCCCCGAGGAGCTCTGCGACGTATACGTGATCAACACCTGCACCGTTACCGCCGAATCCGACCGCAAGGCAGGGCAGCTCATCCGCCGCGCCGCCATGCGGAATCCAAGTGCGTTTATTCTGGTAACGGGGTGCTTCTCGCAGGTTGCGCCTGACAAGCTCAAGGCCTTCTCTCAAGTAGATTATATCTGCGGTAACACCAACAAGCTTTCGGTAGTGGAAAGTGCACGCGCCCTGTTGCAGTGCGGAAAGCCGACGTCCCCTTGCATTGCGGTGGGGGACGTGCAAGGCGCTGCCTTCGAGCCTATGTCCATCACCCGCTTTGACCGCACACGCGCCTACGTAAAGATCGAGGATGGCTGCGAAAACCGTTGCACCTACTGCACCATCCCCGCCGCACGCGGCAGGGTGCGCTCCAAGCCGCTTGACGCCGTGCTGGCAGAGGTGCAGGCACTTGCCGACGGCGGCTGCCGCGAGGTGGTGCTGACAGGCATCGAAACCGCCTCGTGGGGGCGGGATCTTGAAAATGCATCCCTCATTGACCTATTGGAGGCAGTGGACCGAATCGCGGGCATTGACCGCATCAGACTTGGCTCGCTTGACCCCTCGCTGATGAAGGAGGACTTTGTGCAACGCCTCAAGAGCTTGGAACGGCTGGCACCGCACTTCCACCTTTCCATGCAATCGGGCAGCGCGCGGATTCTTGCCGCCATGAAGCGAAAATACAACCCCGTTCAGGCACTTGAGGGGATCGAGCGTCTGCGCTCCGCACTCCCTTGCGCGGAGCTTACCACCGATTTTATCGTGGGCTTTCCGGGAGAAACGGACGAGGATTTTGCCGACACCATAAACCTTGCGCGCCGCGCGGAATTTCTGCAAATGCACGTGTTTGCCTATTCCCGCCGCGCGGGCACACCCGCCGCTGCGATGAGTGGGCAGATCTCCAAGGCGGTGAAGAAGGAGCGCTCCGCCGCACTGATCGCACTGGGGCGAGAGCTGCGCCGCAAGCGTCTTGAGGCGGCATTGCAAGCGCCCGTGCGCGAGGTGCTGTTTGAAACCCTTGAGCACGGTGTGGCAACGGGGCACACAAAGGAGTTTTTTGAGGTCAGCGTTCCCTCGCCCGTGCCGCTTCATGCGCAGATCCGCAGCGTAACGCTGCAAAAAGCAACCGACGAACGCCTTTTTGGAATTCTTGGAGGTGACCATGAATAACGAGCAAAGCAGAGACACCGCTGCGTTTTATACCTTGACGGTCAACCACTTCCGCCTTTTTTCCCCCATGGAGCTGCAACGCCTTTGTGCGGATCTGCAGCTTTCCCTCACCCACGCAACGCTTGCGCGTGTGCAACACGTTTTCCGCACAAGAGAGCTACGAGATCCCACCACGGGTGAGCTTTGCTTTTTGAGTGCACTGGCACGGCTGTTTTACAAAATGCCAAGCGGCTCACGGCTTTGTGTGCAGGAGGGTGCTCCCGAGCAGCTACGGATCTTCCGCGACCTTTTTACCAAATGGGATGCACTGGGTGAGAGCACCTCCCCCACTCTGCCCGAGGCAATGGACGTGCTTCCGCGTTATCTTACGCGCGTAGGCATACGGGCACGCAACAGCGGACTTTATTGTGGGCGTGCGACGGAGCTTGCCGCCCTGTGTCGGGGAATGCCGCCCTCACTCGCTCTGGAGCTTTCTCACACGGCGGCAGCATTGATCGACACAAGTCTACCAAATATCCCCCAAAACGGGATGCTTTTGCTGCTGTCTCCAACAAAAAGCGCCCCCTTTGCGGACGAAATCGCCGCTTTTCTGCAAGCAAATCATGATAAGCAGCTGATCCCCTTGGCAACGCCCGAGCAGGAGGGGCTGTTCCCACATCTGCTGCGTTTTGGCGGCGTGATACTGGACAGTGCCGCGATCCCGCGCTTTGACCCCGCTAAGGGCCCCGCTTCCTTACTAAGGCGAGGCAGAGGAACGTTTTTGTTCCTTGCACCGCAAGGTGCAGTCAGCGCGTTGTTCGCCTCGGGCGCTCCCCTCTCCCTCATTGGCACGCTTGCACCCACGGGCAAGCTGCAGATCCATCACGGGGCGCAAAGCCTGCTCTCCTTAGACCTCTCCTTACTGCGTTCCATGCAGGGCATGCACGATGCCGCATTGCATCTGACTGCCACCGCGGAGCAGGATTTCCTCACCCCTCGGTTCACCGAAAATGCAGACACCCTGCTTTGTGGCACGGAGATCACAAGCGGTGCGGAGCAAGCGTTGCTTGCACTGTGCACAGACGCCGCGCGCCGCGGTGCCGATCTTACCCGCGCAACACTGACAGCGGCTCTGGAATTACCGCTTGACGCGGGCACGGAAACGCTTTGCGCGGCACTTCCCTTGCTTCTCGGTTATCACCGTGCCGCGGCGGAGCTGACGCTTCCTGCCGTGCATCACCGCCAGATCCTTGTGAGCGAAAAAACACCGTGCCTGTCCGTGTTCCTCACTGCCCCCAAGGGCATCGCGCGCGAAGTGGACACCCCTTGCGACTGGCAGACCGCAAGAAAAACCTTTTTCGACGCTTGACATAGGAAAAATGCCTATAAAACGCCGACTCTTTTCAAAAAATCAAGACAAAAGGCAAATTTTTAGATTTTTTTTGCAAAAAGGCTTGCTTTTTTCTATCCTTTATGATATAATAAAGTCCGCTGTTAAAAAAACATTACAGATAAACGACAAGCACCCACGGGTGCGACAGGAGGTGTCAATATGGCAAAGTGCAGTGTTTGCGGCAAGGGCGTTGTGTTCGGTCAGAACGTTTCTCACTCCCATCGCAAGACCAACCGTTCTTGGAAGCCCAATATCCGCAAGGTAAAGGCTATCGTTGACGGGACCCCCACCACCGTGGCGGTTTGCTCCCGTTGCCTGCGCTCGGGCAAGATCACCCGCGCGTAAGGAAATAGAAAAGCCCTCGCAAGCGCGAGGGCTTTTCTGTTAAAAAGGCGGCATAACAGCCGCCTTTTTTATTTCTCCATGATCGCCTCGATGGCAGCGATCGCCGAGCCGCGGAAGCAGTTCTGCTCCAGCGCCGCCACGCCTCGGATGGTAGAGCCACCCGGAGAACAGACCATATCCTTGAGCGCCCCCGGATGCAGCCCCGTCTCTTTTTGCAGCTTGGCGGCGCCCAGCACCGTCTGCGCCACCAGCTTCATCGCCTGCTCGCGAGGGAGCCCGTAGAGCACGCCTGCGTCGGCAAACGCTTCGATCATCAGATCCACAAACGCAGGACCGCAGCCCGAAAGCGCACCGCCGATGCCCATGAGAGACGAGGGGAGCGTTTCCACCGTGCCGATGGCGGCGAACATCTCGCGCGCAAAGCTCAGTTCCTCGGCTGCGAGCGAATTGGTCTGCTCAAACAAGAACATGCCCTCTCCCACCATGGCGGGGGTATTGGGCATCACGAATTGCACGCGCACGCCCTCCTGCAGCACCGCGCGATACGCAGCGTGATCCCATCCGAGTGCGATGGAAAGCAACGCCTTCCCCGAAAGTGCATCCCCCATGGCAGAGAGCGCGCCCTGCACGTGATAGGGCTTGCACGCCATTATCACCATATCCGCCTTTTGCGCGACCTCGCGCTCACAAGCGGCAACGGTAAATCCAAGCTCGCTTGCCATAGCCTCCAGCTTTTCCTTAGCAGGGTCAAAGACCACGAGATCGCCTCCCGTAAGCTTTCCCGACGCCAAAAAGCCGCGTGCAAGTGCCGTAGCCATATTGCCCATACCGATAAACCCAAGCTTCATAGCAGACCTCCTGATTTTACTATCCTTATTATAGACGATTGTGCAAGGGATGTCAAGAAAAAAATCCCACCGTACGGCGGGATTTTTTCACTCGGCTTTGCCGATGCGTTCTTCAATATAGGATTCTATGCTATCCTCCTCAAGCCCCAGCACGTGAGCGCACTCGCTGTAAAGCAGATGCTTGGCAAGCCTGCCGTATTCCAGATCCGACACAGGGAAATGCTTGCGCGCGGCGGTCAGCTCCTCACGGCGGCGATACACGGTTTTGATGACGCTGACATACCCCTCGGGCTTCAGCTCGCCGATCGTGGTGCGATAGATCTCTCGCCGTTGCTTCTCCGCGGGCACCGTCAGCGTTTCGATCTCGGGCATGGCGTCGATCAGCGCGTGGATCTCTTCTGCTGTCATGAGACGGCGCATGGGAACACGCTCGTTATTGACGGGAGTATAAATAGTAGAGCCCATGGGGTTGTGAACGGGAACGAGCAGATAATAGGTGCGTGTGTCCGTGGCATCGTAAGGGGATGCACAAATTTCTTCCACACGGCATATACCGTTGATACCGTACACGATGTGTTCGCCTACCTCAAACATAGTCCGCCCTCCCTCTCAAAACGCAATTTCGGCACAGCGATACCGCCTTTGTTATATTTATATTTTACCATATTTGCCCTTTTTATGCAAGGGACATTTTAGATAAAAAAAGCACATTTTTCTCTCTCAAAATGCTCATAAGGTGCACACCGTGTAAAAAAAGCTCCCGCAGCTGCGGGAGCTTTTTGTTAAAGCACCTTGGCAAGGAAGGACTGCAAGCGCTCGCTTTTGGGTGCGTCGAAGATCTCGGTCGGAGTGCCCTCCTCCACGATCACGC
>CAZOFQ010000051.1:0-10765 GCA_964579105.1 uncultured Lachnospiraceae bacterium | reverse complement strand
GGTCCATGAACTGAGAAAGCTGCGAGGAACCGAAGAACTCGCGAATGCCCGTAGCAACAGGACGGGTGTTGATCAGCATTTGAGGAGAGATCTTGTCTGCATCCTGGGTAGCCATACGGTCGGTGATCGTTTTCTTCATGCGGATGAAGGCAGCGCGCAAGGAGTTTTGCAGCTGCTCGCCCACCGAGCGAACACGACGGTTGCCGAGATGGTCAATATCGTCATAGTGACCGATCTCGCGATCGTGCATCAGGCAAAGCATATAGTTGATGGACGCAAAAATATCGTCCTTGGTGACGTGTCTGGGAGCGAGCTCTGCTGCACGCAGGCGAGCGAGATCCTTCACTCTGTCCATGTCGCCCTCTGCCTCTTCCATGATCTCGCGCAAAACGGAAACGCTGACCTTTTCGTTGATACCGCAATCCTTGAGATCAAAGCCGAGCACATACTCGGGATAAACGGTATTGTTGGAGAACACCTTTACAGGGGTACCCTCAACGTCGATCACAGCCTCGTTGATCGCGGCGTTCTCAATGGCACGGGCATCCTCGTCGGAGAGGAGGCGTCCTGCCTCAAACAGCACCTCGCCCGTCAGAGGATTGACAACGGGCTGCGCGAGACGACGACCTGCGATACGGCTGTGCAGTGCCAGCTTTTTGTCAAACTTGTAGCGACCAACGGGAGCGATCTCGTAGTGGCTGGTGCTGAACAGCACCTCGGAAAGCATCTTTTGCGCTGCTTCCACCACGGCGGGCTCACCCGGGTGCATTCTTCTGTAAATTTCCTTGAGGGCTTCCTGTCCCGCAGAGGAACGCTCGTGTGCGGCGATCTCCTCGGACTTGTCCTTCTCAAAGGTAGCACGCAGACGGTCCTGCTCGCCAAAAATGGCACAGATGTCATCAGCAGTCTCGATCTCGGGCACCTCGCCCAGTGCGCCCAGTGCGCGCACGAACATGGTCAACGGCACCTTGCACTTCTTGTCGATACGGACATTCAGCACGCCGCTGTTATCGGTCTCATACTCCAGCCAAGCACCACGGTAAGGGATGATCTGGGCGGCATAGTTGCGCTTACCCATCTTGTCGATCTCCGAGGTGTAGTAGATTCCGGGAGAACGCACGATCTGCGAAACGATCACGCGCTCGGCACCGTTGATCACGAAGGTACCGTCGTCCGTCATCAGCGGGATCTCGCCCATGAAGATGTCGGAATTCTGCACCTCGCCCGTTTGCTTGTTGGTCAGACGAACCTTGACGCGCAAGGGAGCTGCGTAGTTGACATCGCGCTCCTTGCACTCCTCAACACTGTACTTGGGCGCCTGGGTGATCGAATGAGAAAGGAATTCGATAGACAGGTTACCCAAGAAGTCGGTGACCGGGGAGACGTCACGCAGAACCTCACTCAGACCCTCCTCCAAGAACCACTTGAAGGATTTGGTCTGAACTTCTACAAGGTTGGGCAGCTCAAGGTTGTAGCGCGCCTTGGAGAAGGACATTCTGGTGTTCTGACCGAGTTTTTGCTCTTTGACATTGACCATGAATTTTATCACTCCATTCCATGATGTGTCCGCTCCGTCCGTCGGCAGAGAGGACCGGGGGAAAACCGATATTCGTGCTATAAATAATATCGGTACAGAGATTGCCGAAAGGCAAAATTAGCCCAAATACAGCAATTATAATGCAGTTTAATATTATAGCAAAGAGTGCTCGGCTTGTCAATAGTTTTTTGGAAAATAATTCTTCTTTTCTTCAACTTTTTTCCTCCCCTTCAAAAAAATCTTCGTTTTTTTATGATTTTTTCAAAAAAAACTCTTGCATTTGCCCGAAAGATATGTTATAATGTGTAAATGTATGGACAGTGGTGACAGCGCACCCTCTCAGGTGCTGTCGCAATGACCGCATCATTTTACAAGGGGGTGAAAGTTAATGCCTAATATCAAAAGTGCAAAAAAGCGCGTAAAGGTTGCCGCTTCCAAAACCATGCAGAACAAGATGTTCCGCACGCAGCTCAAAACCGAAATGAAGAAGTATGAGGCTGCTGTGGCTGCAGGCGATGTGGCACTTGCTCAAGAGACCTACAAGGCGGCTGTCAAGAAGATCGACAAGGCTGTTGCTCGCGGTCTTCTTCACAAGAACGCCGGTGCTCGCAAAAAGAGCCAATTTACCAAAAAACTCAACGCACTTGCTTAATCGCAGAGCGCAAAATCCAGGGGCACTCCGTCAAACCCGCGGAGTGCCCTTTTTTGCATGCAAAATCTTGACAGCTCGGTTACAGCGGGTGTATAATAGTATATTATAAATAAAAACATGTAAAGGAGAGCTACCCTTGTATTGTCGCAGCATCACCGAGCTCGTTGGCGGCACACCGCTGCTTGAGCCCGTCCGCTATAACCGCGCGCATGCGCCGCACGCGCGCATACTTTGCAAAATGGAAGGCTTCAACCCCGCAGGCAGTGCCAAGGATCGCGTGGCGCTGATGATGATCCTTGACGCCGAGGCGCGCGGCGCGCTGCACAGCGGAGGCACAATCATTGAGCCCACCAGCGGAAACACGGGGATCGGTCTTGCCGCCATCGGCGTGTCACGCGGCTATCGCGTGATCCTGACCATGCCCGATACCATGAGCGTGGAGCGCCGCAGACTGCTCCGCGCCTACGGCGCACAGATCGTATTGACGCAGGGAACGCTTGGCATGCAGGGTGCCATCGACAAGGCTCGGGAGATCGCCGCGCAAACGCCCAACAGCTTTATTCCCTCGCAATTCGACAATCCCGCCAATCCGCGCGCGCACGAGGCAACGACCGCGCGCGAGCTACTGGAGGACACCAACGGACACATTGATATTCTGGTGGCGGGAGTGGGCACGGGCGGTACGCTTACGGGCACGGCGCGCTATTTGCGCCGCCACATTCCCGACCTCAAGGTCATCGCGGTAGAGCCCGCAGCCTCTCCCCTGCTCTCGCTCGGAAAAGCGGGGGCGCACGGTCTGCAAGGCATCGGCGCAAATTTCGTGCCCGAAAATTTCGATCGCTCACTCGTAGACGAGATCCTCCCCGTCACAGAGCAGGAGGCGTACACCGCCGCAAGGGAGCTTGCCGCCAAGGAGGGCTTTCTGGTGGGTATTTCCTCGGGCGCGGCATTGCATGCCGCCACCGCAGCGGCAAACCGCCCCGGGAACAGAGATAAGGTGATCGCGGTCATTCTCCCCGATGCGGGAGACAGAGATCTCTCCACCCCACTGTTTGGCGAATAACAAAAAGGGGTTGAGTCCTTTGATGCAAAAGCCGCTTTACCATCAAGATCCCGATGATAAAGCGGCCGTGCTTATGTCATTTTGTATGCTTGGAGTCTGCGCGAATGAATCAGCTCCTCGCCTTTATCTGCGTTTTCCTTTTCGCCAAAGAAGATAGCTCGCTACCGATACGGGGAGGCAAAGCAGCCACAGCCACCACCGAAAGAAAAGCACGAACGCAAGCACGACAGCGAGAGCGACACAGCCACACAGCCAAAGACCGCCGTTCGGCAAGGCGTTTGCAAAGGCGAGGACAGCGCGCAAGCCTGTAAGCGTTACAAGCACCGCCAGCGGCAAGAAGCACGCAGCGCGCCATGCGGCAAGCTCCTGCCAATACGGCGCAAGATCGCCGATCGGGTCGAGTCCGAAAAGCATTGCGGTATTGAGCAGCAAGCCGTATATCCAAAAATATCCGATAGCCACACGCCACCATCCGCGCGGCAACAGCGGTTTTTCGCTATTTCTGCAAAGTATCACAAGTGCGCGCACGTCCAGCGTCAGCGCAAAAAGCGCCGCAAGCACCACCGCCGCGTTGAAGCGAAGGGCTGCATGAAAATCAAGTCGCAGTAAGGAAAGAAACGCGCGTGTTCCGCCGCAAAACGGGCAATACAAATGCAACAGCTCGTGTAGCAGGCAATGCGGCGAGCCATCGGGAAGCAGCACCTTCATCAAAATTGCATAGACGGCAAATGCCGCCGCACCAAGAAGAAGGGCAACGTGAAGCCATACGTAATTTTTCCGGCGTACCGTCATCGTCACTCCTCCTTTATTGAGTAAAAGTATTATACCACACCTGCATAGAGTTTGACAAGGATTTTCAAAAAACTATTGCCAAACAGCCCAAAATGCTTTATAATAAGATCAGAGTCAAAAACACGGAGGTCCCCATGAACAACGATTACAACAACCCCAACCGCGATCAGCAAAATCAAAACGGACAATACAATAACTCCTACAGCTATCAATACAATCAAGGAAATTTCAGTCCGTACGGTCAGTTTGATCCCTTTGCCAACACCCCTTTTCAAGACCCGTACGGCGCAAACCGCGCCCTGGGGCTGAGCAAAGCCGCCAACGCCAAAAACCTCGGCATTGCCGCCCTGATCTTTTCCATTCTTTCCTTCTGCCTTTCCCCCGTGATCGGGCTGATCTTAGGCATATTCGCTATCGTCAACGCCTCCAATGCCGAAAAAATGATCGGCTACCAGGTTCCCGACACCAAAAACGCACGCACGCTGGGCATCGCCTCCATCATCATCGTTGCCGTTGTATTTGTGCTTTCCTTCATACTCGGCGTTGTGCTTGCACTGCTCATGCCCGAGCTCTTTTCCGTCTACTGAAAAAGGGGCTGAGTCATTTAGCTGCAGAAGGTGCGATCCCCGGCACGATCGACGTATAAAAATACGCCGAGTGCCGAGAGCGCGCCTAAAAAAACAGGCGGTAAAATTGAAATTCGCAAGAAGCTCTACCCAAAAAGCCGCCCTCTGTGCACGGTTACGGCACAGAGGGCAGCTTTCTTTTTCGGCTTTTCTTTTGTGTGCTTTTGCTCGGCGCTCAATGGCTCAGCCCCTTTTACGCATTTTCTTCCCTTGCCTTGCTAAGAAAGCCCTTGAGAAACAGCGCCAATGCAGGGCCGAGAAAAAGCCCCGTTGCGCCAAAAAGACGCAAGCCCGCATAAAAGGATATCAGCAGCAACAACGGGTGAAGCCCAAGGCTTTTGCCCACAAGGTGAGGCTCCGCGATCTGCCTTACCACCGTGATCACGGCGTAAAGGATCAAGAGCCCGACGCCGCGATACATATTCCCCACCGCAAGCGAGAACAGTGCGTAAGGCAACAGCACGGTGCCTACGCCGAGAACAGGCAAAATATCCAAAAGTGCGGTTAAAACGGCAAGCAGGAAGGGATAGCCCACGCCCAATATCAAAAAGCCGACGGTCAGCTCTGCAAAGGTCAGCAAAAAAAGCAGAAGGTACGCCTTCAAATACCGTCTTGCGGTATCCGCTGCACGCGCACGCCATTCGGGAACACGCTGTGCAACGCCTCGGGGCAATACGCAAAGCACACCCTCACCGACCCTTTCATAATCCACCGCCACGTAAAAGCAGGCGATCAGCGTGACCAGCAGAAAAAAGAGCACCCCCGGCAAGCGCCGCAAAAGTGCGGCAACACCGCCTGCCAAGGAATTGGCAGCGCCCGAGAGCGCTTGCTGTAATTGCCCCAGCAAATATTCCTCGGGATCTCCGATGATATCCTTCAGAAAGCCGATGTTTTCCAGATGTGAAAGAAACGGCAACCGCGCCCAAAAGCCTCGAAAAAACGCGATCAGGCGCGCCACCTCACCGTCAGGGTCTGCGCTGTCCCTTGCAAGGAAGGCAAGCAGGTTCTGCACCTCGGTGAGCAGTCGGTTGCAAAGCAAAAAGATCAAAAGCCCGAGCAAGACCAATGCTGCGAGCGTAACAAGCACTGCCGATACGCGTTTTGAGCATTTTGTACGCTCAGAGAAAAGCAACACCAAGGGGCGCGTAATGACACCCAGCAAGCACGCAAGCAAAAACGGCATCAGGGCGGGCAATGCAAATTGGCAAAGGAGATACAACGCTCCAAGCACCCCCGCAGCACTCACCGCGACCGCCGCAGTATTTCTCCAATCTATTCGCATTCACACCACCCTTTTCTCTTGCTTCAAATAATAGTATGTATTCCGCCGCTTGGAAAATGCACTCTTGACAGATCTTTTTTAATGTGGTAACATATAGGCATATTCTTTTACCGTTATGCCACTAAATGTCATATGATGGAGGTTTTTCATGAAACGCATCCTTTTACTTTTACTTGCACTTTGCCTGTCGCTGTCCCTGCTTTCCTGTGACGAGGAGAACGCACAAAGCAGCTCTGATTTTGTAAAATTTGAAATGGCAGACGGCGCGACCTTTGTGGTAGAGCTTTATCCCGAGTATGCACCCGAGACGGTAGAAAATTTCAAAAGACTGGTTTCGCAGGGCTTTTATGACGGACTCACCTTCCACCGCATTTATAAGGGCTTTATGATCCAAGGCGGTGACCCCGAGGGAGACGGCACAGGCTTCTCGGAGCAGAAGATAACAGGTGAGTTTTCCTCAAACGGCTTCACGCAAAACACTCTCAAGCACGAGCGCGGCGTCATCTCCATGGCGCGCGGCAACGATCCCGATTCCGCAAGCTGTCAGTTCTTTATCATGCATCAAAGCGCCGAGCATCTGGACGGCAATTACGCCGCCTTCGGTCGCGTGATAGAGGGTATGGACGTCATAGACGCTATCGCCGAAGCGGAGGTAACCTATCAATCCTACTCTATGGAATTGTCCAAGCCGATCGAGCCGCCCGTGATCAAAAAGGTGACCCTTATCGACTATTCCGCAGAATAACAAAAACCGCTTTTGCTACCCAACGGGGTATGCAAAGGCGGTTTTTATACGATCAGCTCTTTGCGCAGAAAGTCCAATATCTTCTTCTCCTCGCGTGACACCTTGACCTGCGTGAGCCCCAAAAGCTCTGCCGTTTGCTGCTGTGTGCGGTCGCGGTAATAGCGCAAAAGCAGGATCTTGCGCCAAAGCAGGGGCATCTGCGTGATCGCCTCACGCAGGGCAAGACGGTCACTTAAAATTTCAGGCTCGTGCTCGCTTTCATCGTCCGTGAGGCGCTCGCCAAGCTCTCCCTTATCGTCCTCAAAGCAGCACTCGGAAAGCGAGGTCACGGGGGACGTGGCACAAAGCGCGACAGCCGCCTCCTCGCGGCTGACACCGCATGCCGCCGCAAGCTCCTCCACGCTCGCCTCTCTTCCCTCTCGCTCGGCGATCCCGCGGCGTGCATTGCCCAATTCCAGCGCCAGCTTTTTATAATTTCTGCTGACGCGCATGGGACCGTCGTCACGCAAATGGCGGCGAATCTCCCCTACGATCAGCGGCACGGCAAAGGTGGAAAAGGCAAGCCCGCGGGAAAGGTCAAAGGTGCGGATGGCGCGCAGCATACCGATGGTACCGATCTGCAGCAGATCCTCGTACTCCGTTCCTCTTTCACGAAAGCGCATTGCCGCCGTCCGTACAAGTCCCATGTTCTCGGCAAGAAGCGCTTCCGTTGCGGCGCTTGCCTGTTCCTCGTTACCCGATTGTGCCGCCGCAAGCAAGGCATAATGCCGCGCTTGCCGTTTGTTTTCCTCCACGCCCCTTACCTCCCTCGATCGGATTTTATTCTTCTCCCCGTCCAATGTATTTCGTCAGTATGACCGTTGTGCCAACACCCTCTCCGGAGTGCACTGTCAGCTTGTCCATGAAATTTTCCATTACGGTAAAGCCCATTCCGCTGCGTTCTCCCTCGGCATCGGTGGTAAATAACGGCTCGCGCGCCCTTTCCACGTCCGCAATGCCACACCCTTTATCGCGCACGCTGATGCTCACGCCGCCCTTTTTGAGCAGCTTCACCGTTATGTAGATCTCACCCAGACACGCCCGATACGCATGCACGATACAGTTTGTGACCGCTTCCGACACGGCACATTTTATATCCGCCAGCTCTGTTACGGTGGGATTACACTGCGAGCAAAACGCCGCCACAGCGGCTCTTGCCACGCCCTCGTTAACGGAAAGTGCGGGCAGGCAAAGCCGCATACGGTTTCTTTTTTCCGATATCTTCATATCCGTTCTCCTTTCGCCGTCTTCTCAATTTCAAAAAAGCGCTCCATGCCCGCCACGTGCAAGATCTTCATCACACGCGGATTCGGCGCACTCAGCGCCATCACACCGCCAAGCTCCCGCATCAGGCGGTATCTCCCCATTAAAAGCCCAAGACCCGCGCTATCCATAAACTCAATGCCCGAAAGATCCAGCACCAATCTGCGCGGGCGCTCCTGCAAAAGCAAGGAATCCAGCTCCTCGCGCAAGCCCACGGCGCTGTGATGGTCGATCTCGCCGTACAAGCGAAGCAGCAGCAATCCATCGCGTGACCGTTTTTCAAAGCCGTAATCGTTACGAATCATTTTTTCACATCCTTTCTGCCCCGCATTATAGCACGTGCGAAACGAAAAAAAGGTCGCATTCCGCGACCGAGTGCAAAAAAATCGGAGTCCGTGTATCGGCTCCGATTTTTTGCTTATTCGATATAAAATGCGCGTGCGCGGCGCGCGGGGATGACAAGCTCTGCACCGCGAGAAAGTGCCTCGCCCGTCAGGACGTCACGCCATATGACGCCCGCGGGGATGTCGGGCACAAAGTGCACGTTCTCACGCGGGAAAAAGCCGATCAGGCGGTTGTCCGCATAGACGGTACATTCCGCGGGGGCAATGCGGGTGACGCCTGCCACGGCGTAAATTTTAGCAATTTCTGCCACGTTCAGCGCAAGCGAGGCAGAGAGAAAGTCCCCCGTTTGTGCTTGCACCACAGTAGTATTCCCCTCAAAATTACGGCAGATCGCCTTTTGCGTACAGCTTTTTTCAAAATAATGGTCAACGCAATCCTCGATCATAAAATCCTTCATTTTCAGATTCGGATACGCAACAGAGCGACCGAAGGAAAGAACGTGCCCCCTCGGAGAAATGGCGCGATGCAGCCTTTCAAGATACGCGGCCTCCTGTGAATACGGGGTGAGAAGGATCGCCAGCTCCACCTCGGAAAGATCCATTTTGTCAATATCCTGCGAAAAGATCATGTCCACGGGTGCGCCCGCAAGATTGATGTTTCGCCACAGATGCTCCACGCGACGGTTGTGCGGCGGCTGCACGTGCAGGATGCTTTCCTCGTCGATCACCGCGATCACGCGAGAGGTGCGCTGATACGGCAGCGCGCTCACGCGCTTGTGTGCCTCCACCAAACGGCGCACGAATGCCATGATCGCAGCATCGTCGTACCAATTTCCGCCAAGATCCATAAACCAAAGCCCCGAATGGTGCGTGAGGTTTTTGCAAAGCTCGCGCAAAAGCATACATTCGGTGTCCTCCATGCCGCCCGAATGCGAGTGCGCGGCATCCCCTGTGGCAAGATGCGTGCGCACGTCACACTCATCCACCCAAAGCTTGCGGAAATTCACCGAGCAGGCGGGCACCATTTCTCCGCCTGCCTCGCCCGCCTCGCTGCGACGGTAGGATTTGGGGGCTGCGATAAAATCGATATACGGGCTTTCCAGCACGTGCTCCCATCTGCCAACGTGCCCTGCATAGGTACAGCGCGCACAATGTATCAAGTAACCGTAAAATGCGCCTACGGGCTTATCCCCCGTCAGCTCCTTTACAATTTTTCCGAAATGCTCGATGGCGTTCACGTTACACTCAGCTATAAAACGGTCGTAATCCACCACACGGCGCTCCGCTTCGGGGTCGCGGTAGAGCGAAGCGGTGTCTACGGGCTTTTTTTCGCGCAGACGTGCGGGAGGAACAACGTCACCCGCAATCTCGCCCCAAGCCTCCTGTAAGGCTTGCTCTGTGCCGTATTTTTGAAGTCCCCACGCAAGAAAGTGCTTTTGGTTGGAAATACCGTAGTCACCGAATTTCCCGCTATGTCTGCCCCACACGATGGTTTCGCCCGAAACGCCGAATGCCACGTGATAAGCAAGAATACGCTCGCCGTATTCCGAGTCCTCCAGATGCAGTACCAGGCGACGCAGGGCTTCCCCCGCATCCTCCAACCATTTTTTTGAGGAAAAGCTTTGGTTGGAAATAAGCCCTCCCACGTTGGGACGGGGATCCTGCCAGCCGTTTGCGTTATAGTAGCCGACCTCCGACTCATATCCAAGGTAGTCGTGCTTCAACGTCCCCACCAATGCGCGGATCTCCCCCCTCTCGCGCGGACCGCTTTCATAAACAAAAACCTCTTCAGGGTTTTCACGGCACCAATCCACGGGAACGTTCAGCTTGATACGGGGTATAAAGTATTTCGCCTTGCCGCGCTCAAACACCTCGTGCAGCACCTTGTCGCACAGCGTATAGTCGTACTTGTCTACGCCGATCCATCCGCTATGCAAGATGCAGGTATGAATATCCACACCGTTTTCCGTAAAGGAACGGTGCGTATCCGCTTCGGAAAAGGTAGGGTTAAAAACAATGTCCTCTCCGCTTTCATGGCGCAGAGGCGGATCGTAGCAAAAGCCCAGCCTCGACCAAAAAAGAGGGGCTTCTCTGATCAATTTCAATGCGCTTTTTTTATCCATATCTACACCTCTCGTGCTGCTTTTTATTTTATATTATCATATTGCTCCCTTGCCTATAACCCGTTTTTCAACACAAAAGGTTTGATTTTCGCAACAAAAACATCCGCAGGGGTATGCCCCCTGCGGATGATATATCTTATTTTTTCGCAGCGGCAACCTTTGCCGTGATATCGCGCGGAACGACCTCGTAGCCCGTTACATTGAACTCAAACGAGCCGAAGCCCTTTGTCATGGCACGAAGTGCAATGGGATAATCCATGATCTCCGCCTTGGGGATGATGGCGTGCACCACGGTGTAG
>CAZOFQ010000050.1:0-11042 GCA_964579105.1 uncultured Lachnospiraceae bacterium | reverse complement strand
TTGCCGAGGCGGATGCGATTGCCGGGCGAAAAAATTGGACGGTTGCCGTGGTGGGTGACGGCGCGCTCACGGGCGGTCTTGCTCTGGAGGGCTTAAACAACTGTCGCGGCGAGCTGCGACTTTTGATCGTCATTAATGAAAACGAGATGTCCATATCCCCCAATACGGGGCGACTTGCGCAGCATTTGTCGCACATCCGCGCCTCGCGGCGCTATCTTGCCACCAAAGAGATGACCTCGGCAGTGTTGCAGCATATTCCGCTTATCGGCAAGCCGCTGTTTCGCTTTGTGCTACGCCTCAAGCGCCGCATCAAGCACGCGCTGTACCGTGAAAATCTGTTTGAGCATATGGGCATCCGCTATTTCGGACCCGTGGACGGGAATGATCTTGAGGATCTGGAATCCATTCTTGCGCACATCAAGCATCTTGACGGCAATGCCATTTTGCACGTGAAGACCGTCAAGGGCAAGGGCTATGCCCCCGCAGAAGCCGAGGCACAGGTGTATCATGCGCTTCCGCGTAAGGACAAGCGCGAGCACGGGGAGACCTTTAGTGCTGCCATGGGGCGGGCACTATGCAGCTTAGCCTGCAAGGATGCCAAGATCTGTGCTATTACCGCCGCCATGCGCGACAGTACGGGGCTGTTGTCCTTTTCCGAGCAATATTCCACCCGCTTTTTCGATGTAGGTATAGCCGAGGGGCACGCGCTTACCTTCGCCGCGGGGCTTGCCGCAGGCGGTATGCGACCCGTAGTCGCCGTTTATTCTACTTTTCTGCAACGTGCTATCGACCACGTCATACACGATATCTCGTTGCAGGGGCTTGCCGTAACGCTTTGCATAGACCGTGCGGGCTTGAACAGCGGCGACGGACCGACGCACCATGGGATATTTGACGTGGCAATGCTTTCCATGCTACCCAATGCTTGCATTTTTACCCCCGTTACGCTACGCGGAGTTGCCCGTTCACTTGAGGCGGCGCTGGAATGGAGGGGCATGGCGGCGGTACGGTATCCCGCAGGTGCGCCGAGTCCCTTGCTCCGTGCGACATTTTATCCTCAGGATGCGGAGGATGCGCCAATCGGTGTTCGCGCTTGGGAAAGCGGAGCTGCCCCCGCGGTGACGGTCGTAACGCACGGACGCATCGCCGAGGAAGCACTGCGCGCGGCGGAGCTGCTTTTACAGGACGGCATCGGTGTGCGGATCCTGCTTTGCGAGAGGATCGCGCCGTATGAGCCACTCGCAAGGCAAGTTGCCCCCCTGCTTGCGGGGGGTGCCGTGCTCTTTTTGGAGGAAGAGGTGCGCGCGGGCGGCTTCGGACTGCACTTATGTGACGCGCTTTTGGAGGCGGGCGCGCTTGAAGGGAAGAAATATACCGCAATGGGGGCAAAAAACGTCTTTCGAGCTCCCAAGGAAGGCCAAACGGTATTTGAGGCGGCAGGCGTTGATGCCGCACATATCAGAGAAAATGTGTGCCGACTTTTGGCACGAAAAGGAGAGGAATTATGTTAAAGACAGAACGTAGCTGTGTGATGAATCTGGAAAACGCGATCCGCGGCGCGCGCAACCCCATGAACAGCTGGGCGCGCATGGATAGCTCCTATGACACAGAGGGGAATTATATCCTTGGCGCAAACGACCTCGATCTTGCCAAGCGCCTTGCGCGCGCGGGGAGTGACCACCGCAAGTTTCTGCGCCAGATCTTTGTGTCCGTGGACATCACCGCACCGCTTTACTGGTGGAAGGAATTTGATACGTATAAGGTGGGAACGGTGGCAAACTCCACCTCTACCATGCATAAGATCCATACAAAAGCCTTTGAACGGGGCGACTTTTCGCATGACCGTCTCGACGAGGGCGGTCTTGCCGCGCTGGATGCCGTGATTGCGTATTTGGAAGCCGAGCGCGAGAAATTCGTGGCGGATAGATCCGACCGACAGAGCTGGCATAATATGATCCAGATGCTGCCCTCCTCTTATAATCAGATGCGCACGGTAACCATGAATTACGAAAACCTTATCAATATCTATTATGCGCGCCGCAACCACAAGCTTGCCGAGTGGCACGTGCTGTGCGACTGGATCATGTCCCTGCCTTATGCAAGCGATCTGATCGCCGTAAAAGAGGATACATAATTAATGGAAGATAAAAAATCCCGCAAGCTTGCGGGATTTTTTATCTGCACATATTGGGATTTTCGGTGCGCTCCAGTAAATAATCAACAGAAACGTTAAAATAGTCGGCAAATTTGATCAGTGTGGCGTAATCGGCTTCGCGCAGACCGTTTTCGTAGCGGCTGATGCTGTTTTGATTCATGTGCAGATCCATCGCCAATTTTAATTGAGATATTTTTCTCTGCTCGCGCAAGGCCCTTAATCTCATTTGCAAACTCCTTTCGGAAGGAAGATTGAAAAAATTCGCATATGCACCCCTTGACAAAATTATACCAAAATGGTATAATGCAAATATCCCAATTTGGTATATGCTGCTGAGGAGGTCATAAATAATGAAGAAATTCGTACGTTTGCTGTGCATCTTATTGTTGATCTGCACGGTTTTTGCTTCTTGTGATGAGACGGATGACGTTGTGAGTGACATTGTAGACGAGATCGTTGATGCGACGCGGAATGAAATTTCAACGTTATCAGCACCCTCGTCGGTTTGGATCGAGAATGGCTTTCTTTGCTGGAACCCCGTGGAGTATGCCGTTCGTTATACCGTTAGCATAGATGGAAAGGAGAGCTTTTGTGAGGACACCAAGCTCTCTATTGCGGAAATTGCCGACGGTGACCATGTCTTTGCGGTGAAGGCAAACGGCGACGGCACGGCGTATAACAGCTCGGAGTTCACCGAGGCGCTCAGCGTGAAGCTGGTGGATGGTATCGTGGCGCGAGAGGGCGCGTATTCTCAATTTGAGGATCTGAGCGAGTCCTATCTCGGCTACGGCTTTGACGTCATTCGCTCCTCCGTGTTTTCCGATAAATTCGTGAAGCTGAGCTCCCCTATTTTTACGGCGGAGGGCATCAAAAATCAGCGTTTGCTGCGCGTGGACTCCAAGTATAGCAATATACAAGAGATCGTTAGCAGCAGCATGGAGGAGTTTTCCAAGCAGTGGAACATCTCCGCTAACGTCGGTGTGAGCGACGGAACTAAAAAGGTTGGAGGCAGCGTTGAGCTATCTGCGCAATACAGCAACGAAAACAGCAAGACCAAGTCGATCTCCTATCAGGTGGTCAGTATTACCAACCAGCAGTTTTACATTGTGATGCAAAGCGATCTTGCGACCTACCGCAGTATTATGACGGAGGCGTTCAAGGCGGATCTGTATTCAACAAACGTAGATCCTGCCACGCTGTTCGATCGCTACGGCACGCACTTCATCACAAGTGCCGTGATGGGTGGTAAGATCAATTCCTATTACATGCACTCCAGTGAGACGGAGCAGAGCCTTTCCGCGGCAAGTGCGGCGGCTGCTGCCGAGGTTCGCGCTTGGAAGACCAAGGTCAACGTGGAGACGTCGGCTTCTTGGCGTGAAGAAATGGCAAAGCAAGGGATCGACGTAACCAATACGCTTGAGGTGTTGGGTGGCGGCGATTTCGGTATGCTGAGTGCCGCGGACGTGCCCGAGAATTACGCCGCGTGGGAAAAGTCCTTGGATACGGACCCCTCGCTGATCGGCATTAAGGACACGGGCTCCTTGCGGGCGGTCTGGGAGCTGATCGATCCCACACTTGATACGGAAAAGATCTACACCTGGAAGGATGAGGACGGTGAGGAGCAGAGCGGCACGCGCTCGGCACAGCTGCAAGCCTATTTTTACCAATACGGTGTAGAGGCGTATAACGATCTGCTGGAGGCTTCGGGCTTGCCCGAGATCATCGTGCCCACGGAAATCACCAATATTCTCGTGAACGGCAATGACGCCGTTGACGGAGAATACGTCGGCTACGCAGGCGTGGCAAACGATATTTCCTTCACTGTTGTGCCCGGAAATGCCGTTGGGTATACAAAGAGCATCGCGCTTGCCGGCACCTCGCCTTATGCGCGCATCAACGAGCAGAATCAACTGGTGGTAGACGCCAATCTCCCTGAGGAGACGCTGCTCACGCTGACGCTTTCTGCGGGTGGTGTGCGTACGCAGATACAGGTGCGTATAAAGCCCAGCTATCGGGTAGAATTTGACGCCAGATATCCGGGAGATGATGAGGATATCATTACAAAGATCGATCAAGCATCGGTCGCGCAAACGCTGACGGGTAGCGGCTTTGCCAAGAAGCCCTCGATGCCGAGCGAGTCCGAGTTCAAGAGCACGGGCTGGATCTTCCTTGGTTGGTCTACCGATCCGAATCCCCTGAATGATCCGCAGATGTGGACCTTCCACTTGAATATTGTGGAAAGCAATATGAAGCTGTACGGAAATTGGGCGGAGTTCAACCCCACCATTACGTTTGCGGATAATTATAATACCAACGCCATATCGCCCGTGCAGATCCCGTTCAATACGGTGTTCCAGCGCCCTGCCGATCCTGTGCTTGCGGGCTATACCTTTGGCGGCTTCTACAGTGGCAGTGATATGGTGCGCGAATTTGACTTTACCAAGCCCATTACCGACGATACGGTCATCTACGTGAAGTGGTTGCCCGACGTAACGGTGACCTTCTATTCCACCGTGGCGGGATGGAGCAAGGATGCAGTCAAGGTGCCGTATAATACGGCACTTGCGCGTCCCGCGGATCCGATCCTTTCGGGCTACACCTTTGGCGGCTGGTTTGCCGATAGTGCTTTTGAGACCAAGTTTGACTTTTCCGCAAGGTTGACTGAGGATATAACAGTAGTTTACGTGCTGTGGTATCGCAATCCCACGGTCACGTTCTATTCCAACGCCGAGGGCTTTAGCATGGAGAGTGTACAGGTGGCTTGGGGCGGCACGCTGACAAGACCTGCTACCCCCGTGCTTTCGGGCTATACCTTTGGTGAGTGGTACAGTGATCATGAATTTACCACATTGTTTAATTTCGCGCAAAAGATAACCGCTGATACACCTATCTACGTAAAATGGAACAAGAATCCTACAGTCAGCTTTGCTTCTGCGGTACCCGGCTTTAGCATGGAGAGTGTGCAGATTCCGTACGGTACGGCTCTTCCAAGTCTTGCCGACCCCGTGGTCGCACATTATGAGTTCGACGGCTGGTATACCGACGCCGCATGTCTCACGCCCTTTGATCCTGAACAGACGCTGACAGAAGAAACCTTCAAGCTTTACGCCAAATTCACGCCCGTTAATTATACCGTTTCTTATAACAGCAACGGCGGAAGCGCGGTAACGGCACAAAGCGCACCCTACGGTAGTGATATGCCCGAGCCGACCGCACCTACCAAGACGGATTGCTGGTTTTTGGGATGGTACTATGATGCAGCGGGGCAAAGCGCAGTGAATTTTGCCACGGATAAGGTCACGGGCAACGTGACGCTTTACGCCAAGTGGACGGATAAACAGACCTTCACGGTGAGCTTTGAAGTAAACGGCGGCAATGCATTGAACGATATCTACGTGCAGGAGGGCTCGCAGGAGGTCACTGTATTGCCTACGCCCACCCGTGTTGGCTACACGTTTATGGGTTGGTATAGCGACGAGGCACTGACCGAGGGCAACAAGGTCACCGACCGTGTCTTTACGCAGGACACCACACTTTGGGCAAAATGGAGCGTGAACAGCTACACGGTTACCTATGCCGACGGTGCATACACGCTGCCGCAGGGCTATACCACGAGTTATACCGTGGAAAGCGATATCGTGATTCCCGATGCGCAGCATGATACTTATCCCACGCACTACCGCTTTGACGGTTGGTTTGAGGACGCGGGGCTTAGCGTGGCATTTGTGAACGATCTGCTTACCAACCCCCGCAACGTGACGCTTTACGCAAAGCTTACGCCTATTACGTATACGCTGACCTACGTGGGCGGAACGGCAACGCTTTCGGGCAATTACACGAAGAAATTCACGATCGAGAACGCAGATAGTGTGGTGCTTCCCACGGTTGCGCACGGTACGTATCCCGCGCATTACAGCTTGGCGGGTTGGTATGAGGACGCTGCATTTACTGTGGCGTTTGTCAACGACCTCGCACAGAATCCTCGCAGCGTCACGCTTTACCCCAAGCTGGTGGCGAAGGAATATACGATCACCTACCACTTCAACGGCGGAACGGCGAGCAACGCAGGAGAATATAATGAGTCCTACACGGTGGAGGATAAGTATATTACTCTTCCCGAACTGACTTGGAATCCCGCATACGTGTTTGCATTTGAGGGTTGGTATACCGATGCCGCGTTGACGCAAGGCTTTAGCAACGATCTGCTTACCAATCCGCGTAACGTGCATCTCTATGCCAAGTGGACGGACATGAGTCTTACCGTAACCTTGGAAGCCAACGGCGGTATCGTCATCAGCAAAACGCACACGGCGTATTACGGTCAAGCCTACGGTACGTTGCTCACGCCCATAAGAACGGGTCATAGCTTCCAAGGGTGGTATACGGCGGCTGCGGGTGGCAGCAAGGTAGAGAGCACCACCAAGGTGAGCATGACGGGGTCGCAAAAGCTTTATGCACAGTGGAAGGCAAACGAGATCGGTGTGACGTTTGATGCCAACGGTGGCAGCATGAACGTGGCGCAGAGCACCGGCAAAGTGATTTACGGGAAGGCGTACGGCTATCTTAAGGGTTATGAAGATGACTATGACGCAGATCCCGCAGAGCTTCCCGTACCCACCAGAACGGGCTATGTCTTCCTTGGCTGGTACACATCTGCCAGTGGAGGCACCGAGATTGAAAACACTACTGTGATGAATGTAGCGGCTACTCACACTTTGTACGCACAATGGCTTTGTATAGAAGACCAGTGGAGTGCAAGTAGTGAGGTGCTGATTACTGATGAGGATGATGTTTTCGATTTTGTAACTCTTAGCAAATTGAACGTTACACAATTGATAAACAAGGGATACAATCGAGTCATACTAAAAATTGATATCGAAGCAAAGGAAGTTAATCGCGGATATCAAGACATTTGGGTTTGCAATGTTAATGGGACGCAGTTGAAGCACGAGGGATTTGAGCATGGCGGGGATGGCGCTGCTAATAAAACCTACGACTGGCATCCCTTTACGTTTGAATTTGATATTTCTACACTTTTGAGTACTAATGGCGAATTTAAAATCGAATATGGCGCCAATGGTGACGATGAGGACGACTGGTATTTGCGTGGAAGAACGTATACTGTAACTGCTGTCAAATAATTCTCTTATCCCGCGGCTTGCTTGCAAGCCGCGGGATTTTTCTTGCATTATGGCTTGCTTTATGGTATACTTAAAGTGATAATACATAAGCAAGGAAGATAAAGCCATGAAAAAATACCGCTTACAGATCGGGCTTGACGTCGACGATATTCTGTACGACTGCAACGCCTATGCGCTGGAGCTTTTCAACAAGGAAGAGGGCAGCGCGCTGACCATTCACGACATTCGCTCGTGGGGGGACGGCACGGGGGTGGCGGACGGACGTCTGCGCTACTTTGCGCGCCCCGATTTTGTGGAGTCGCAGCCCATTTTTGCGGGTGCAAAGGAGTTTGTGGCACGCCTTTGCGAGGTCGCGGACGTGTTCTTCGTTTCCGCTGTGCCGCCTGCGTGCATGAGCGCGCGCGCCCTGCGCCTGGCGAAGGATTTCCCGCAGGTGCCCACCGATCATATTTTGCTGGGGCATCGCAAGGACCTTGTGCATCTGGATATCCTACTGGATGATGGCGCGCATAACATCTCGCGCTCTCCCGCCGCCTATCCCGTGCTGTTCCGTAAGCCGTGGAATATGCACCTCTCGGGGCTTTTGTCTGTGACAGGCTATGACGATTTCCTGCATCTGGTGGATATGCTGCGCCACTCGTTTGCGGACGCGCGCCCCGATCTTTCACGAGGCGGCGTGATCTGCCTTGTGGGACCCACGGGCACGGGGAAAAACGAGGTTGCAAAACGTCTTGTGCGTGAGCACGGCATGTGCAAGCCCGTGACCGCCACCACACGTCCGCGTCGCGAGGGAGAGGGGGACACGGATTACCGTTTTCTTTCCGAGAAGGCGTTCCTTGCCGAGAGTGAGGCGGGAAAATATCTGGAGACCACCGTTTACAGCGGACACCATTTCGGTACGTGTGCCGAGGATATTGACCGCGTGACCGAGCGCGGCGGTGTTGCCGTGCTTCCCATTGATATATGCGGTGCGCTTTCCCTTAAAAACCGCTATCGCTCCCGCGCGCTGCTGGTGTTTCTCTCCCGTCGCCGAGCGGATGTGATCTATGACATTATCAACCGCGATATGGACGCACGCGATAAGACCTGCCGCATCCTTTCGTTGGATGACGAGTACCGCAACGAGGAGCTGTGCGATCTCACCGTGGACGCCAACCGCGCACAGGCTTACGTCGCAGCCGAAATCGCCGTATACGCGAAGAGCACGGCGTATTGAAGGAATACAAGGCAGAGAAAAAGCGATAATATTCAAAAACATGCATGAAAATTCATTTTTTTGAATGTAGTCGTGCGAAGGAAGCGTAGAGGAACTTGTGAATGCTGCATAAATATAAAGAAAAATAAGCCACCTTCAAGCCCGATATGTTCAAATTTTTTGAAAAAACAAAAAAATGCTTGACAAGTGAATATTTATGCGCTATAATAAGCGTAGCCGAAAAAGGCAAATACGATCCTTGCCGCAGATCGGGTGAGGATTGACAATTTGAAAGGAACATATCATGAAAAAGATTCTTTCTCTCGCGCTCGCACTGCTGATGATCCTTGGCGGTGTACTGGCGCTTGCCTCCTGTGGCAAGGACGACGACGTGCTGGTGATGGCGACCAACGCTGCCTTCCCTCCTTACGAGTATAAGGACGGTGATAAGATCGTCGGTATCGACGCCGAGATCGCACAGGCGATCGCCGATAAGCTCGGCATGACCCTCCAGATCGAGGATGTTGACTTCGGTGCTGTGCTCACGGGCGTTGAGCAGGGCAAGTACGACATGGGCATGGCAGGCATCACCGTGACCGACGAGCGTAAGGAAAAGATGGACTTCTCCAACACCTACGCAACGGGTATTCAGGTCATCATCGTGAAGGACGGCTCCGACATCAAGACGCTGGACGATATTTTCGTGTTTGGCGACAATGGCGATCCTACCGCACTGAAGAACCCCGACGTGCTTGTCGGCGTTCAGCAGGACACCACGGGTGACATTTACTCCTCCGACGCCATTACCAAATGGGGCTTCAACGACCTCAACGAGGATGAGTCCATCAAGACCGACCGCGTGAAGCGCTACAAGACGGGCGCAGAGGCGATCGAGGCACTGAAGTCCGATAAGGTGGATATGGTCATCATCGACAACGAGCCTGCAAAATCCTTTGTTAAGGCAAACGAGGGCATCCACATTCTCGAGGGTGACAATGAGTACGCCGTTGAGGATTACGCCATCTGCGTGAAGAAGGGCGACGACAAGCTGCTGGAAAAGATCAACAAGGCTCTCGAGGAGCTCAAAGCCGACGGCACCATTGCCAAGATCATCGAGAAATACATTCCTTCCGGTACAGCACAGTAATTGCCAAAAAAAGAGGAGACAGCGCTGTCTCCTCTTTTTGAGCGTATAAAAGAAAAAAGGAGAACAGGGCTTTGAATATCTCACAATGGTTTGCCGATTTCAAGGCGGACTTTCAACTCAACTTCATCGACGGCGGACGTTGGAGGTGGATCGTGGAGGGTCTTGGCAATACGCTGAAGATTACCTTCTTCTCGCTTCTCATCGGCGTGGCGCTCGGTATCGTGGTGGCGGCAGTACGCTCCACCTACGACAAAAACAAAGAAGCAATGTCCATGCACAAGGGGCTTGGGTATTACGTCTTCACCGTCATCAACGGCATTTGTAAGCTGTACCTGACCGTTATTCGCGGTACTCCCGTAGTGGTGCAGCTGATGATCATGTATTTTATCGTGTTTGCATTTTCCCGTAACGATATCATGATCGCCGTGATCGCGTTCGGCATCAATTCGGGGGCTTACGTGGCAGAGATCCTGCGCGGCGGCATCATGTCTATTGATAACGGACAGTTCGAGGCAGGGCGCTCGCTCGGCTTCAACTACGTGCAAACCATGATCTTTATCGTGATCCCTCAGGTGTTCAAAAGCGTGCTTCCTACGCTTTGCAATGAGTTTATCGTGCTGCTCAAGGAAACCTCGATTGCGGGTTATGTGGGCATCGTGGATCTAACGAAGGCGGGTGACCTCATTCGCGGACGCACCTTCTCTGCGTTTATGCCCTTGATCGCCGTGGCACTCATTTATTTGGTGCTGGTCGTAGTGCTGACCGCACTGGTTAGCCTCTTGGAAAGGAGGTTGCGCAGAAGTGAAAGATAAAGAAATTGCGACCGTACAGCCCGAGATCGCCGAGAATGAGGTGATCCGCGTTTGTGGGCTGAAAAAGTACTATAACGGAGAGAAGATCAAGGCGCTGGACGGTGTTGAAGCCTCCGTGAAGCGCGGAGAGGTCGTAGTGGTAATCGGTCCCTCGGGTAGCGGAAAATCCACCTTTCTTCGCTCGCTCAATATGATGGAATTTCCTACGGGTGGTGAGATCTATGTGAACGGTGTGAATATTACCCGCAAGGGCGTGGATATCAACCGCCACCGCCAGAGGATGGGTATGGTCTTTCAGCATTTCAACCTGTTCCCGCATATGACGATCCTCAAAAACATGACGATCGCCCCCATTAAGCTGCTCAAAAAGAGCAAGGAGGAGGCGGAGAAAAAGGCAATGGAGCTTCTCGAGATCGTAGGGCTTGCCGACCGCGCCCATGCCTATCCCAGCCAGCTGTCCGGCGGACAAAAGCAGCGCGTTGCCATTGTGCGCGCACTGTGCATGGAGCCCGACGTGATGCTGTTTGACGAGCCGACCTCGGCACTTGACCCCGAAATGGTGGGCGAGGTGCTTGACGTTATGAAAAAGCTT
>CAZOFQ010000049.1:0-11219 GCA_964579105.1 uncultured Lachnospiraceae bacterium | reverse complement strand
TCGGAGTACATCTGGATAAAGCGACGGTAGCAGTCGTAAGCCCAGCGTGCGTTGCCGGACTTTTCAGCCATAACCTTCACAACGTCCTCGTTCAGACCGAGGTTGAGAATGGTGTCCATCATGCCGGGCATGGATGCGCGAGCACCGGAACGAACGGATACGAGCAGGGGGTTCTCCAGATCGCCGAACTTCTTGCCGGTTACACCCTCCATCTTAACGATGTACTCGTTGATCTCGGCTTGGATCTCGGGATTGATCTGACGGCCGTCCTCGTAATACTTGGTGCAGGCCTCGGTGCTGATGGTGAAGCCCTGAGGAACGGGAAGACCGATGTTGGTCATCTCTGCAAGGTTTGCGCCCTTGCCGCCCAGGATCTCACGCATGGTTGCATTACCCTCGGTGAAGAGGTAGCAATACTTCTTTGCCATGGTTAAATACCTCCGAAAATTTATTGTTTCCTTTTGAATTGGCTTTGTACGGACATAAAATGCTGCAGGTCCGCACACAACACACAATATTATAACATAAGTGGAAGGAAAATACAAGTCCCCACGAAAAAAAATCAAAAAAACAAGTAAACCTTTTTTGAATAAACTTTGAATCGCCAAAAAGTATTTGACACTCGCGTGTTTGTGGTGTATAATAAGAGGGACAATAAAGAATTTCGTCGGCGTGGGGTGCTCCACGGCGGCGTTTCTGTGGTGTGGAGGAAGAATGGCGAACATTTTTGACCTTTTCAAAAAAATAGAGAAGGGGAGTGCCGCGCAGGCGGGTCCCGTTACGCATCTGGTGGTGGGGCTGGGCAATCCGGGTGCGCAATATGCCAATACTCGCCACAATACGGGCTTTTTGGTAATAGATGCCATTGCCGAGCGTGTGGGCGCGCGTGTGGAGCGCACGCGCTTCAAGGCGCTTACGGGCGAGGCGACCTTGGGCGGTGCACACGTGCTGCTGATGAAGCCGCAGACCTTTATGAATCTGTCGGGTGAGGCGGTGCGTGAGGCGGCGGCGTTCTATCACATCGATCCTGCCAATATTGTGGTGATCTACGACGACGTTTGCCTGCCCGTAGGGCGCTTGCGCGTACGCGGCAAGGGAAGCGATGGCGGACACAACGGCATCAAGAGCATCATTTGTCAGCTGCAATCGAACGAATTTCCCCGTATTCGCGTCGGCGTAGGGGAGCGCCCTAACCCCAACTACGACCTTGCCGACTGGGTGCTATCCGCGTTTTCCTCCGAGGAGCGAGAGGCGCTTGCCGCGTGCTTTGATACCGTTCGTACGGGATTGGAGCTGCTCCTCAAGGGCGAGCTTGCTGCCGCGCAGCAGCGATGTAACGGAGCTGCGACATGCTGATCTCGACTTGCCTTGAGGGGGATCGCGAGTACCGACAGCTGAAAGAGGATCTTTTAAGCAGTATCGGCGACCGATCCCTGCCGTTTGCCGCTTGCGGTCTTTGTGACGGCGCAGCGGATGCCTTGGTGACCTCGTTGCTGTCTGCCGTTTCGCAAAAAACGCCCGCGATCTGCTTTTTTGCCGAGGAAAAGGAGTGCAACCGTATGCAGGCGATGCTTTCGCAATACGGGCTTCGTACTGCGTTTTTTGCGGCACGTGACCTCACTTTTTATAACATCACCGCTTCGCATGAATACGAATACGAGCGCATACGTGTGCTTTGGGGGCTGCTGCAGGGAGATTTTGACGTGATCCTGACCACGCCCGATGCGGCGCTCGGGTATACCGTTTCACGAGAGCGCTTGCTTGCGCACACCCTGCGTCTGGACGCGGAGACCTTGCTTGACCCTACTTCTCTTTGTGAGCAGCTGACCGCTGCAGGCTACGCGCGTGTGGAGCTGGTAGAGGGACCCGGACAATTTGCGGTGCGGGGTGGCATCGTGGATATTTACGCCCCCTATTTACGCGCCCTTTCCACGGAAAACAATATCGTAACGGGCGCCGCACCGTTGCGCATTGAGCTGTTTGGGGACGAGATCGACCGCATGGGGCTGTTTGACGCGGAAACACAACGCATGCACACGCCCGTTACGGGGTGTGAGATCCCGCCTGCCCGCGAGATCTTGCTGGACAGCGAGAACCGCGCTCGCTTACGTGCGGCGGTGCAGGCGCAGCTTGACAAGTGCCGTGACGACCGTGCGCGCGAGGAGCTGGAAAACGAGCTTGGCGAGCTGGAGCGCGGCGGTGACGTGCGCTTTGCCGACAAATATCTATCCTTGATCGACCCTGAGCGTGAGTGCTTGCTTTCCTATTTCCAAAAGGGCTGCTTTGCTCTTGTGCGCGGCACAAACGCGGTAAACGACCGCCTCAAGGCATCCCTGTGGCACAGCGGCGAAATCGTGAAGGAATTGATCGAAAGCGGTACCGTTGCGCCCCGTTTTGCGGAATACGGTAGATCTGAAACCGCTTTTTCACTCTTTTTAGATAATACTGTGACCCTGCACGTGGACTCGATCGCCGAGGGGCTTTCGGGCAAGCGTCTTTCGGGGCTTTACAGCTTTCGCTCCAAGCACGCCGTGGCTTACGGCGAGCGCTTTGATCTGCTTCTTGAGGACCTGGAGCATTATATGGCGGCGCGCCAGCGCGTGATCCTGGCGGCGGAGAACGAGACCTCTGCCAAGGATATGCAAAAGCAGCTGCAATCGCACGGCTACACCGTGCACCTTGCTGAAAAGGGAAGGGATACGCTCCCCGACATCGGTGAGCTCCTCATAGAGTGGCATGAGCCAACGGTGGGATTTGAGCTGCCGAGTGCCGGCGTGGTGCTGCTTTCCCTTTCTGCCGATACGCGGCGCGGCGGACTTGCCGCCGCAGGGAAACTGCGTCACGCCAAAAAGAAAAAGAGCGCCAAGGGCACGATCCTTTCCTATGCCGATCTGCAGACGGGGGATCTTGTGGTACACGAGGCACACGGTATTGGGCGCTACATGGGGCTGGAAACGCTTACCATTGATGGGGTAACGCGAGATTATGTCAGCATCCAGTATGCAGGCAGCGATCAGCTGTTTTTGCCGTGTGACCGTTTGGATAGTCTCTCCAAATATATCGGTGCACACGCCGACGACGGCATGGTGAAGCTTTCCCGCTTTGGCGGTACGGAGTGGAAAAGGGCAAAATCGCGTGCCAAGGCAGCGGTGGCGGAAATGGCAAAGGATCTCATCCGCCTGTATGCCGAGCGTGAGCGTCGACCGGGATTTGCATTTCCCGCCGATGATGCGTATCAGGTGGATTTTGAGTCCGCCTTTGAATACGAGGAGACCGAGGGGCAGATCGCCGCTGCGACGGATATCAAAACGGACATGATGTGCGCCACGCCCATGGACCGTCTGCTTTGCGGAGACGTTGGCTTCGGTAAGACCGAGGTGGCACTGCGCGCCGCCTATAAGGCAATCCTTGCGGGCAAGCAGGTCGCGGTGCTGGTGCCTACTACGATTCTTGCTTTACAGCATTTCCAAACTATTCAGTCCCGTATGCGTGCCTTCGCGGTGCGCGCGGATATGGTGTCTCGCTTCCGCACTCCCAAGCAGCAGCAAAGCACATTGCGCCGCTTGGAGCGCGGGGATATTGATATCATCGTCGGTACGCACCGTTTGGTATCCAAGGATGTCAGATTCAAGGATCTTGGACTGCTCATCGTGGACGAGGAGCAGCGCTTCGGTGTGGCACAGAAGGAGAAGATCAAGCAGGTGGCGGCAAACGTAGACGTGCTGACGCTTACGGCAACGCCGATTCCGCGCACACTGAACATGGCAATGAGTGGCATCCGCGATATTTCGGTGTTGGATGAAGCGCCGGGCGACCGTTTGCCCGTGCAGACCTATGTGCTGGAGGATGACGAGATCATCGTAGAGGAGGCGATCCGCCGCGAGCTGCGCCGAGGCGGTCAGGTGTTTTATCTGCACAATACCGTGGAGAACATCAACGAGGTGGCGGCGCGCATTTCCGAGAGTATTCCCGAGGCGCGCGTGACCGTGGCGCACGGGCAGATGAACAAGGATCAGTTGGAGCGTATCTGGGGCGAAATGATCTCGGGCGAGATCGATATTTTAGTCAGCACCACCATCATTGAAACGGGGATCGACGTGCCCAACGCCAATACGCTGATCGTGGATAACGCGCACCGCATGGGGCTTTCTCAGCTCCACCAGCTGCGCGGACGCGTGGGGCGCTCGCCTCGCCGTGCATATGCGTATTTCACCTATCCCAAATCCCGCGCGCTCACGGACATTCAGCGCAAGCGACTGGAGGCGATCCGTGAATACGCCGAGTTCGGCGCGGGCTTCCGTATTGCGCTGCGCGACCTAGAGCTGCGCGGCGCCGGCAACCTGCTCGGCTCTCAGCAGCACGGGCATTTGGACGCGGTGGGCTACGATCTTTACGTGAAGCTCCTGGAGCAGGCGGTGCTTGCCGAGCGTGGCGAAACGGTCAAGGAAAGGACGGAGTGCATCATCAATCTTTCCTATGACGCGTGCTTGCCCGAGCGTTACGTAAAAGCACCAACGCAACGCATGAGCCTTTACAAGCGCATTTCGCTGATCGCAAGCGAATACGACGTGGCAGACATGACGGATGAGCTGATCGACCGTTACGGCGATCTCCCTGCGGCGGCGTGCAACCTGTTGCAGATCGCGCTTATTCGCTCGCTTGCCGAGCGCGCGGGGATCACACAGATCCGCCAGGACGGTGCTACGGTGCACATTGCCTCCCCCGAATTAGAGGTGGACGTATGGATGGCGCTCGCGAACGAATTCCCCGGGAAAATGCGGATGCTGCTTTCTGCAAATCCCGCGATACAATACCGTATGGAAAAGGGCAAAAAGGGGTTAGAGGATCTGAAAACGCTGTTTTTGCGCTATGATGAGATAAAGAAAGGAAACAAAGCATGAAAAAAATGTGGATCACTTTTACGGCACTGCTGCTTGTGCTGCTGCTCACGCTCGGCGGATGTGCCTCGCACGGAAAGACCTTGATCAAATTGGGTAAGGAGGAGATCTCGGTCAATGTGTTTCAGCTCTATCTTTCCCGCATGAAGGGCACGCTTGCCGCCGCGGGCGAGGACGTGAACAGCGACGAGTACTGGGCAGCCTATACCTCCATTGATGGGCAGACCGTGAGCGATTACTATACCGAGCAGGTATTCAACGGACTCAAGCAGATCGCTGCCGCGCTGTACCTGTACGAGGAGCTGGGGCTGAAGCTGTCAAAGGAAGAAGAGGATGCTATTGATGAGTGGATCGAAGCACTAATCGAGGAGGTGGGAGAGGGCTCGGAGGCGCTGCTCAACTCCGTGCTTGCTTCCTACGGTGCCAATATCACCGTGCTGCGTGACGCCGCCATCATTGAAGCAAAGGTGGAGCAGCTCAAAACGCACCTTTACGGAGAGGACGGAGCCTTGCTGCTGTCCACCGCCAAGGAGGAGTTCTATCAAAAGACCTACTACCGCGGTTATCAAATGCTGTTTGCCAATTACTATCACGATCACGAGAAGGATGATGACAAAAACGCCGTGTACTACAACGAGGACGGTAAGATCGCCTATGACAAGGTGAACGGGCAGATCTATACCGATGACGAGGGTCAGCCTGTAACGGATAAAAACGAAGATGTGGTCTATCGCTATAAAAACGAGGACGACACGTGGGGAGCGATCGCATATGACAAGGAAAACGGTGTGTTGAAATATTACTACGATGAGGAGACAGGTGAGCCCCTGTACGAGAAGTACACCGAAGAGGAGATGCAAAGCCGTTATAAGGCATTGCAGGAGATCGCCGAGGCGTGTAAGGGCGATGAGCAAGCGTTTTTGGACTTGGCGGCGGAATATTCCGACAATTCGGAATTCAATACGGCTTACGCTCCCAACGGGATGTATTTTTCGGCGGGCACGTACACGAGCGACACCGTGTTTTATACCTTCTCCACCGAGCTTGCCAAGCTGGAGATCGGGGAGCTGGTGATCCTGGATTCGGATTCGGGCTATTATCTGCTTATGCGCGTGGGGCTTGATAAGGAGGCGTGGAGCAACGAGGATAACAAGCGTTGGTTCACTACGCTGAATACGCTCACTGTGGAGTACATGCTGCAGCAGCGCACTCTGCAATACCTCGATCTCATTGAAGTGGATGAGAAGCTGCTGGCAAGCGTGGACATCACGGGGGTCGCGGCAAATAATTATTATTGATTTTTGCCAAAAGCTCTTGACAAACGCAAGGGCTGCCGCTATACTTATTGTCGTAAACCGCATAAAAATCGGGGGTGCTGCCGGTCGGCGGCTGAGATGGGCGAATTGCCCGAACCCTTAAACCTGATACGGATAATGCCGGCGTAGGGAGAGTTCAAGGGACAGCCTTTCGGGCTGAAATCTTTACCGCACGGAGATTTTCGTGCGGTAAATTTTTTTCAAGGAGGCTTCTTTATGAAACAAACACAACGTACCCGTAAGCTTGTGGAGGCGGCACTGCTGGTGGCGCTTGCCACCGTGCTTTCCGTACTCAAGGTGGCGGAGCTGCCCTACGGTGGCTCTATCACGCTGGCATCTATGCTTCCCATCGTGCTGCTTTCCTACCGCCACGGCATTCTGTGGGGGCTTGGCGGCGGTCTTTGCCACGCCGTGCTGCAGCAGCTGCTGGGGCTGAACAACCTCTCTTATTTCACCACGTGGCAGTCGGTGGTGGCAATTATTCTGCTGGACTATGTGCTGGCGTTTACGGCAACGGGGCTTGGCGGCATTTTCCGCCGCACCGTGCAAAGACAAAATCTTTCCCTCGCGGCAGGCTCGCTGCTCGTATGCGTGATCCGCTATGCCTGCCACGTGATCTCGGGCGCTACCGTCTGGGCGGGGCTTTCCATCCCCACCGAGGCGGCACTCGCGTATTCCTTTATCTATAACGCAACCTACATGATCCCCGAAACGATCGTGCTGGTGGCGGTGGCGTATTACCTCGGCTCGCTTCTGGATTTCCGCAAGGAGCAGCCCGTGCGCCTGGTGCGGGATCGCACAGCACCAAGGGAGGTGAGCATACTTGGCGTTTTGGCAGGCGTGTTCGCGCTTGGCGGTGTGATCGTGGATGTTGCGCTGATCTTTCCGCACCTGCAAAACGCCGAAACGGGCGAATTTGACGTAACGGGGCTCGGCGTCGAGCTTTTTGCCGACAGCTTTTGGCTGCCCGTGGTCATCGTTACTGCCGTTTGTGCACTTGTGTGCGGCGCTCTGCTGTTTGCCCGCCGCAAGCTGCTTGCGGACGTCAAAAAAGAGCAGAAATAAAGAAAAACTCGCCCCGTTTCGGGGGATTCCCTTGAACACGGAGTGCCGCCCCTGCGGCACTCCTTTTGCTTTTTTCGTGTGCTTGCTTGACAATCGCGCGCGTGTGTGATATGATAATATTATACTTAGTATTTATGAAAGGCAAAGTGCATGAAGATCGGATTTATTTCCCTCGGCTGCCCAAAAAATCAGCTGGACACCGAGGTGATGCTGCACGAATTGGCGTCGGCAGGCTACGAGATCACACCCGAGGAGACGGAAGCAGACATCGTGGTGATCAATACTTGCGGCTTTATCGAAAGTGCCAAAAAAGAGGCAATAGAAAACATTTTGGACGTGGCGTGGCTCAAAAAGCATAACGGTCTTAAGGGGATCGTGGTGACGGGCTGTCTTGCAGAGCGCTATCGCGAAGAAATTTTTAAGGAATTGCCAGAGGTCGATGCCTTGCTTGGCGTGGGCAGCATCCACAGCATCGTACAAGCGGTACAGAGCGTTGCGGCGCGTGCCAAAAACAAAAGGCTTGCCAAATATGCCTCGTTCGAGGATAAAAACACCGTGGCGCTTGGCGGCGAACGGATCCTCACCACCCCCGATTATTACGCTTATCTCAAAATTGCGGAGGGGTGCGATAACCGCTGTGCCTACTGCGCGATCCCGTCGATCCGCGGAAGGTTCCGTTCCCGCCCCATAGAGGAGCTTGTGGCAGAGGCGAAGGAGCTGGCGGCGCTCGGCATCAAGGAGCTCAACATCGTAGCACAGGATATTACGCGCTACGGCGAGGATCTGTATGGCGAATATCGCTTGCATGAGCTGCTGCACCGCATTACCGAGGAAACCGAGATTCCGTGGATCCGCTTGCTTTACTGCTATCCCGATAAGGTCACAGACGAGCTGATCGCAGAGATCCGCGACAATCCCCGCATCGTCAAGTACATTGATCTGCCTCTGCAGCACATTTCCGACTCCGTCCTGCGCCGAATGAACCGCCACGGCGACAGCCGCATGATCCGTGAGCTGATCGCCAAGCTGTACCGCGAAATTCCGAATCTTACCCTGCGCACCACCTTTATCGTGGGCTTCCCCGGGGAGACGCAGGAGGATTTTGAAGCGCTTTGTGAGTTTGTACAGGAGGTGCGCTTTGAGCATCTCGGTGTGTTCCCGTATTCTGCCGAGGAGGGCACGCCCGCCGCGGAATTTGAAGGGCAGATCGACGAGCAAACGAAGCAGGACCGTGCCGACATCATCATGAAGGCGCAGATGCAGATCAACATCGAGGAGAATGAAAAAAAGATCGGCAGTGTGGTGCGCGTGCTGGTAGAGGATTTCGACCCCGTGAGTGAGGCACATTTCGGTCGCTCGGCGGCAGACGCCCCCGAGATCGACGGTAAGGTGTATTTCAAGTGCGATCGCCGCATATTGCCGGGAAGCATGATCGACGTAAAGGTGCGCGACGTAGTGGACTACGACCTCTACGGGCGCGGAATAATCAAAGAATAAAGGAGTACAACGATGAGTAAAATGAATCTTCCCAACAAGCTGACCATGCTTCGCCTTTGCATGGTGCCCGTGATGATGGTGTTTCTTTTGCTGCCCGATAGCGTGATCCCGTCGCTTGTGTGCTACGGTGTCGGTCTTGTGGTGTTTATTTTAACCTCACTCACCGACATGCTGGATGGCAAGATCGCGCGCGGACGCAATCTGATCACGAATTTCGGCAAATTCATGGATCCCGTGGCGGATAAATTCATGGTGATCGGCACGCTGCTCTCGCTGCTCTTTCGCATGCTCAATCCCCACATCTACGGCGTCATGTATCCTACGGTGTTTGTGATCGTGTATTTTGTTGCTGTGGTGATGATCATCTTCCGCGAGCTTGCCATCACCTCCTTGCGCTTGGTGCTGGTAAACGTATCGGGCGAGGTGGTTGCCGCCAACATGCTGGGTAAGATCAAGACCGTGTCGCAGATCGTCTGCATCTGCGTGCTCTTTATCGAGCCGCTTCTGGCTGCACTGCTTGATGTATTTGCCCTGTATATTCTCTCCTATCTGACCGTTGCCGTGATGCTGATCTTCACCGTCCTATCGGGAGTGAATTATCTTGCGGGTGGGTGGAAGCATATTGCAACGGATTGGTAAGCTTTGAACGGAAAATCGCGTTGTGGCTTCGTTGCTCCTCAAAAGCGACTCGACGTAGGGCGCTACGCCTTCGTCTTGCTTTTTGCGGTACGCCTTGCCACAGCGCGATTTTTCTCGCCCAAAGAAAAGGCTGCTTCTCGCCTATATCGCAAAACAAAAAGCCGCCCTCTCTCAAGGGGCGGCTTTTTGATACCGTTTTAGGGGTTATTTCAGCTTTTCAAGCTGTAGGGTCTCGGCAAAAACGCCGCCGATATAGCTCGCCATGCGCGCAAAGCCCTCATCCGTGGGGTGAGTGCCGTCAACGGTATATTCCAGCTTGCTTTCCGCACCGTTGAAGAAGGCAGAGCCGTCGATAAAGTACACGTTGCGGTCACCGCCGTGCCACGCCTTCAGATAGCTTTCCATCACCACCGCGCGTCTTGCAAAATCCATTTCGCTGTAGGTGAAATCGGGGCGGGAGATCATGTAGTAGGGGATATCGGGGTGCTTTTCGCGGATGATCTCGTAGAGCTGATAATGGTTTTCGGCAAGCTTTTGCGCGCAGGAGCGATTGTGGTCGTAATCGCTGACAAAGGCGCACATATCAAGTTCTGCCATGTATTCTGCCAGGATCTGCTCGCCCTTGCAGCTGCCCGCAAAGCCGAGGTTGATAAAGTCAAAGTTAAATTTGCGCGAGAGTATGGCAGGATAAGTCTTTCCGGGACGGGAAGCACAGCAGCCGTGCGTGATAGAGGAGCCGTAAAATACGATAGGTGCTTGCGTGCGGTAGGGGGAGTGTGCGGCAAGGCTTGCTGCCTTGTCCAAGCCGATCTCCAGCGTCTCAAGCTCGCCGTAGGCGGGCATGTAGAGTGTCAGCTCCTTCTCTCCTTGAGGCAGAGGGAGCTCGAAAACATATGCGCTCTTTTGCTCGAAGGAGGGGCGTGCACTGCCAACGTAAACGGAGCGCTCTGTGCCGTCTACGTACACGTCAAAGCCTGATTCCAGCAAGGGAGAGGTGTGGAAGTTTTGTGCGGTGCGCCCCGTTTTTGCCTTGATCACAAGACGTGCGGAATCGGTTTTAAAGCGTACGCGTCCGCCCGTGGTCTGCTTATGAAGGCGGGACACGTTTTCGCTGGTTGCCGTGGCAATCTCCTGTGGCAAACGGCAAAAAGCCCTCTGCTCCTGCGGCTGATAAAGTCCGTGCAACGAAAAAGGCGGGTTTTTTACGCTGTAAAAGGTGATATTTTCCATTGTGCGCCTCCGTTTGTGATGATGCTATCATTGTAACATATTTTCGTGCAAAAGGAAAGAGGGTTTTAAAAAAAAGAAAGTCCACCGCAAGCGGTGGACTTTCTGTGTAAAGGGGACTGCGAAATTAGTAGCCAACCTTTTCCCAGCACTCAAACGGAGCAGCGAGCTCTTCGCTGATGTAGACCTGGGTCTTCTTGGTCTGCAGCATGGAGCTGGGGAGGTAGGGAGTGATAGGACCGTGTGTGCACAGACGGCTGGTCATTCTCTGCCAAGAGGAGAAGGTGCCACAGGTTGCAAGTGCATGAACCTCAATACGCTCCTTCGCGCGCATCACGTCGAGAGGACCGATGGTAGCAGCCTTGGGGGGAACGTTGGCGATATCACCGGACTGACCGAAGGTACCGTTCAGGGAGTTCTGCATGATGGTCATGGGGTGAAGAGTAACGATCTGTGCGGGCTGGTTGAGCCATTCCTCAATATCACCGCTGCCGATGAATTCGGGGATAGGATCGACGAATGCCTCGCCGAGAGGCTTGCCGTCAAGCTGCTCACATATATCACGGCCGGTCAAAAG
>CAZOFQ010000048.1:0-11518 GCA_964579105.1 uncultured Lachnospiraceae bacterium | reverse complement strand
GAATTTCGGGCTCGTGTAATACAATATGGATCTTGGACACAGCACTTGGCTCCCTTCTGCATGAATATTTTCATTATAACCGATTTTTTTTTGCGGTGCAAGCCCTGTTATAAAACATTTTGCAAATTTTTTCCGCAAAGTATAGCATTTTAAATATTATTGTTGTATAATAAATATATTATTTTGATTTCGGAGGCCGAAATGGGACTTTTCAAAAAAATGTTTGGCTCTTACAGCGATAGACAAATAAAAAAAATACGCCGTGTGGCAGATGCCATCGAAGCACTTGCCCCCAAATACGCGGCGATGTCCAACGAGGAGCTGGCACATACCACCGTGCTGCTCAAGGAGCGTCTTGCGGCGGGAGAAACGCCGGAGGACGTGCTTTGCGACGCCTTTGCCGCCGTACGAGAGGCGGATGACCGTGTGCTGGGGAAGCGTCCCTTTTACGTGCAGCTGCTGGGTGGCATCCTTTTGCATCAAGGGCGCATTGCCGAAATGAAAACGGGTGAGGGAAAGACGCTTGTTGCCACCATGCCCGCTTACCTGAACGCACTCAAGGGTGAGGGCGTTCACGTTGTGACCGTGAACGACTATCTCGCACGCCGCGACAGTGAGGAAATGGGGCGCGTTTACGCCTTCATGGGGCTTTCCACGGGCATCGTGGTGCACGGTCTCACGCCTGCCGAGAAAAAGGCGGCTTATGCCGCCGACATCACCTATGGCACCAACAACGAGTTCGGCTTTGATTATTTGCGTGACAACATGGTGGTCTATAAATCCGACATGGTGCAGCGCGGGCACGCGTTCGCCATTGTGGACGAGGTGGACTCTATCCTCATCGACGAGGCACGCACTCCCTTGATCATTTCGGGTGCGGGACAAAAATCCACCGATCTTTACGAGCGCGCCAATACGCTGGTACGCACCATGAGCAGGCAGGTGCGCAAGGAAGTAGATAACAAAGAGGAGACGGACGACGTTGACGCGGATTATCTGGTGGATGAAAAGGGAAGAAACGCCATTCTTACCCCGAAGGGCGCCGCGCGTGCCGAGGAGTTTTTCGGCATTGAGACCTTGAGCGATCCGCAAAATTCCGAGATTGCGCATCACGTCAAGCAAGCCATTCACGCCTGGGGTGTGATGAAGCGCGACGTGGACTACGTGGTCAACGAAAACGGCGTTATGATCGTGGATTCCTTCACGGGTCGTATCATGCCGGGGCGTCGTTATTCCAACGGTCTGCATCAGGCGATCGAAGCAAAAGAGGGCGTGCAGGTACAAAAAGAGAACCGTACACTCGCTTCCATTACCTTCCAGAACTATTTCCGCATGTATAAAAAGCTGTCGGGCATGACGGGTACGGCACTCACCGAGGAGATCGAATTTCGTGAGATCTATTCGCTTGACGTGGTAGAGGTGCCTACCAATAAGCCTATGATCCGTAAGGACCAAAACGACGTTGTATACAAGAATCTCAAGTGCAAATACGATGCGATCATCGCACAGATCGAGGAATGTCACGCCAAGGGTCAGCCTGTGCTTGTGGGCACGGTCAGCGTAGATAAATCCGAGGAGCTTTCCGCCAAGCTGAAAAAGCGCGGCATTCCTCACAACGTACTGAATGCCAAGCACCACGAGCGCGAGGCGGAGATCGTAGCGCAGGCAGGTAAATACGGTGCCGTTACCATTTCCACCAACATGGCGGGGCGCGGCACGGATATCCTGCTGGGCGGCAATTCCGAGTTTCTTGCCAAAAACGAGATGAGAAAGCAAGGCGTTTCCGAGGAGATGATCGCCCTTGCCGCGGGAACGGTGGATATTGAGGACGAGGAGATTCGCGCCGTACGCGAGACCTTCCAAAGGCTCAATCAGCACTTCAAGCGTGAGATCGCGCCCGAGGCACAGAGGGTAAAGGAGGCAGGCGGTCTTTATATTCTCGGCACGGAGCGCCACGAGAGCCGCCGTATCGACAATCAGCTTCGCGGACGCTCGGGACGTCAGGGCGACCCGGGGGAATCCCGCTTCTTCCTTTCGCTTGAGGACGATCTTTTGCGCCTGTTCGGCGGCGAGCGCTTGCAGGGCATCGTAGATCGTCTGGGGCTTCCCGACGATCAGCCTATCACCGCGGGCATCCTTACGGGACGCATTGAGGGCGCGCAAAAACGCATTGAGGACACCAACTTCAAGCGCCGTAAATACGTTCTGACGTACGATGACGTGCTCAATCAGCAAAGAAATCTCATCTACAGCCAGCGCCGCCAGGTTTTGGACGGCGAGGACGTAAGCGATACGATCCTTGGTATGATGCGTACCTCCTTTGAAGAAAACGTTGCCTTCTTTACCGCGGGTGACAGCCCTGCGGAATGGAACATTGAGGCTTTGCAGGCACAATACGACGGACTTTTGCTCCGAGAGGGGGATCTGGATGCCGATAAGATCAAAAAATGGAAGCCAAGCGATCTTGTGGAGCTGTTGATGGAGCGTGCCAACGAGCGCTATGAGGAGAAAAAAGCCCTCTTTGGTGAGGAGACCTACGCCGAGGTGCAGCGTTCCGTGCTGCTTCGCTCGGTGGACAGCCATTGGATGGAGCACATCGACCAGATGGACGATCTCAAGGGCAGCATCGGTCTGCACGCTTACGCACAGCGTGACCCCGTAAACGAATACCGCTTGCAGGGTGCCGATATGTTCGAGGAAATGGTTGCTGATATCCGTGCCGAGACCGTGCGCACCATGCTTTCGGTCGTGCCAAAGCCTCAGCCCATCAAGCGCGAGCAGGTGGCAACGCCCCTTAAGGAAAATCTTGCCGACGGCACTGCCACCAAGCGCACCGTTGTGGTGCGCAAGGCTGAGCGTGTCGGCAGAAATGATCTTTGCCCCTGCGGCAGCGGCAAAAAGTATAAAAAATGCTGCGGTGCGGGGAATCAGAACGGAAATTAAAAATAGGAACAAGGAGAAAACGAAATGGGCTTTGGCTGGTTGCTTGCGGGATACTTTTTCGTATCCGTGATCTCGCTGTATTCACCGCTTTCCATTGCTATGCTTGCGGGATATTGCATGATGATATTGGGGCTTTGGTCGCTTGCGCCCTACCACCGTTACTTCCGTACAGCCTTCTACGCTTCCTTTTTCTCCTTGCCCTTTGCATTTTACTACGCCGTTTACGGCTTAGGTCAGATGGGAGTAGCCCTTCCGAAGCATTGGTTTGAGGGTACGCTTTGGCAAACGGTGGAATGGGCGTATTTTGCCTTCTCGCTTTTGTTTACCGCGCTGCTGCTGTTGGCGATCATGACGCTGTGCCGCGAGCTTTGCCTTACAAAATTGCAGGGAAGCGCCATGCGGAACATGCTGCTCATGGGCGTGATGTATCTGTTTGACTTCATCGGGCGTTTGCCTATCGGCTTTATCGAGGCGCATCGGGGATACATTGCAATTCCCGTGCTGCTGTTGCGCCTGATCACCGTATTTTTAAACGTGTATCTCATTTTTGGCTGTTACCGCTACATCTGCCCCGAAGGGGAGCAACGGGAGAGCAAACGCAAGCGTCAAGGAAAGGGCGGGGAGGAGAGCAAATGAGCGCATGCAAAAAAAAGACAAGACCGATCGGCTTTGGCATGGTCTTTTCGGGGCTTTTGCTCTTTTTTAATCCATATTTCGCCGTGGTCGATATTTTGCCCGATTTCATCGGGTGCTTGCTTGTTTATTTCGGTCTTACACGCATTTCCACGCTGTACCGCGGCATGGCGGAGGCGCGCCTTGCCTTTTTAAAGCTTTTCGGCGTATATCTTGCAAAGGATATCGCCGTGATCGTGGTCTTCGGCATGTCCACCAACGCAGAACGCCCCGTGGGGCTTTTGCTTGTGGGCTTCGCTGCGGCTGTTGTTGGATTGTATTTTGCTTTTTCCGCTTTTCGTGCGCTTTTTGACGGATTTTACGGGCTTGCGGTCACGCGCGACTGTCCCGCCCTTTACGGCAAGTACAAGCAACGGCGTTGGCTTTGGCAAGAGGGCATCGAGCGCTCGCGCACCGAGATCGCCTTGCGCGCCTCCTTGATCTTTTTGGTCGTAAGAGAGGTGATCTGCCTTCTTCCCGAATTTTCCGCATTGACCACGTCAACTTATTTGGATTCCGACTTGATCCGTCTGTACGATTATATCGGTGCAATGCGAGTTCTCGCTTGCGTCTTTGTCTTGATCGCGGGTCTGATCTGGGCCTGCTATTTGTGCCGTTATTTCATAACGCTGGCGCGACAGCACGAATTTCGCCAAACGCTTGGCGTACAAGCGGCAGAATATGCAAGCGAACACCCGGGTGATGCGATAGTAAGGCGTTACGGGCTTTGCTTTTTACTGCTTTTACTGGGCGCCGTGTTTACGACGGATTTTTATCTGGATTTTAAAAATATGATTCCCGACGTCGTTGCCGCGCTTCTTTTCCTTGGCGGTATTTTGCTGACCGACCTCACACGACCCCAAAAGCTGCTCGCTGCCATCAGCGCGCTCGGCTATGGTGCTATCGCCGTGTTTTCTACACGCTTTGCTTATAGCTTTTCCGTCAATTACAGCGGGGGAGAGATCTCTAAGACCGCGGAGGCGGCAAACGCTCATCTCTTGCTATGGGTAGTCGCGCTTGCGGAATTTTTGATCTTTCTTGTATTCCTTGCCGCGCTTTTGCTCCTGTTGCGCAGGGTCATTGCAAAATGGGCGGGATATCTGCCGACACACGATGATCTGGAATTTGAAAAACGCCGCCGTGATGCCTTTATCGAGGAATTTGACAGGGATCTGATCCGCACCTTCATTTTCGGCTTCGTCAGCGCGCTGTGCTCCTTTATTTACGACTATGTCAAGGAGATTCCAAGCAGCGGTATTTTCCGTTTGATGGAATTTTTCTGGGCAGTGGATTTTGCGATGGCGCTTATATTTGCCGTCATGATGGGCGTTTTGCTTTCCAACATCCACAAGGAGATCAAGTACAGATTTACTTACGAGTCCTGAATAGTTTGAGCCGCTTGTATCATACTAATGGTGTAGCCGCAAGGGAGTCCGAACGGTTAATCAAAACACAAGGAGAGCGAAAATGCAGGATCGCAATCAAAATCAAAACCAAAATCAAAACCAAAACCAGAATCAAAGCAATCAAGGCCGCAACAGCCAAAACCAGAATCAAAGCAATCAAGGCCGCAACAGCCAAAACCGGAATCAAAGCAATCAAAGCCGCAACGAGCGCGGCTGATCGGCGCTATCCCAAAGAGTCGGAATTTTCCGACTCTTTTTTCTTTTTTTAATTGCAATTCAAAATGAAATATAGTATAATATATAAGAAGTGCTCAAAGAAAAGAGAGAAAAAACATGACCGATCTGTCTACCCGATATCTTGCCGCCAAGCGCGCTTTATTCGACCGTTATTACGCCTCGCTAAACGAGCAGCAGCGAGCCGCGGTGTACCATATCGACCACCCACTCCTGATCCTTGCGGGCGCGGGAAGCGGAAAAACCACGGTTCTCGTGCGCCGCATTGCGCATATCATCCGCTTTGGCAATGCCTATCACTCCACCTTCGTCCCCTTTGATATAGATGAAGCGCAGGTAAAAAGCCTGGAAAGCGCCGTGAGCGTCCCTATGAGTACGAAGGAATTGGAGGCGTTGCTCACTCAGTTCGCCGCCTCCCCCGCGCAGCCCTGGCGTATTCTTGCCATCACCTTTACCAACAAGGCGGCAGGGGAAATCAAGGCGCGCCTTGCGGCGACGTTCCCCGAGGATGAAACGATCGCAAGCAGCATTTGGGCGGGAACCTTTCACGCTGTCTGCATGCGTATCTTACGCCGCTATCCCACACAAGCAGGGCTTGCCGAGGGCTTTACCGTTTACGATACCGACGACAGCAAGAAAGCGATCCAGGCTGTCATGAAGACCTTGAACATCGACGAAAGGGCGCTGCATCTGAAATCGGTCATTGCAATGATCAGCCGTGCCAAGGATCGGCTCATCACCCCCGAGAATTTTCTTGCGGAAATGGGGAACGACGCCCGTATGCAGCTGCTTTCCAAGGTCTATACCGCATATCAAAAGCGCCTTTCGGACTCTAACGCGCTGGATTTTGACGACATCATTTGTCGCACGGTAGAATTGTTGAAGGCTCACGAGGAGATCCGTACCCAATATCAAAATCAGTTCCGCTACGTTTCCGTTGACGAGTATCAGGATACCAACGTGGCGCAGTTCCACCTCACGGCACTGCTTTCTGGCGGCTCGCGCAACCTTATGGTCGTGGGAGACGATGATCAAAGCATTTATAAATTCCGCGGCGCTACCATTGAAAATATCCGTAATTTCACCAAGGTCTTTGAAAATGCCACGATCGTGCGTCTGGAGCAGAATTACCGTTCTACACAATCTATTCTGGATGCGGCAAACGCGGTCATTTCTCATAACGCCAAGGACGAAAGCATGCGCAAGGAGCTGTGGACGGATAAGGGTGTAGGCTCCAAGATCCGCGTGTTGAATCCCGAAAACCAAAACATTGAGGCGCGCAATATCGTGGATGCCGTGCAAAAGGGCGTGCGGGAAGGGAAGCATTACCGAGATTATGCCGTTTTGTTCCGCACCAATGCACAGTCCAACGCATTAGAGCAGGCATTTGCACGCAGCGGCGTGCCCTACCGCATGCTTGGCGGGGTGCGCTTTTCGGACCGCAAGGAGATCCGCGACATCGTTGCCTACTTACAGCTGATCAACAATCACGCTGACAAAGAACGCCTCTTGCGCATCGTAAACGAGCCGCGCCGCGGCTTGGGTGATAAAACGCTTGCCGCCGTCGAGGAGATTGCCGTGTTCGAGGGGATCTCCATGTTTGAGGTCATGCAAAGAGCCGATCAATACCTATCTCTATCCCGTTGTGCAAAAACGCTTATGGGCTTTACCTCACTCATTGATGAGCTTACCGTACGCGAAACGCAGCTTCCCCTTGACCGCTTTGTGGATGAGGTCCTGGAGCGAACGGGTTACCGTCAAATGATCCGCGATATGGGACCCGAGGAAGCAGAACGCCTGGATAACCTTGAGGAATTTATTTCCGGCGTGCTGGAATACCAAAATAATACCGAAACGCCCACTCTAACGGAATTTTTGGAGATCAACGCGCTGGTGGCAGACGTAGACCGCTACGATGATAGCGCCGATGCCGTGGTATTGATGACGATACACAGCGCCAAGGGCTTGGAATTTCCTCGCGTCTTTTTGCCGGGCTTTGAGGAAAGTATTTTCCCGAGTATGCAAACCATTCTCGGCGGAGAGGCGGAGATTGAGGAAGAGCGACGCCTTGCCTACGTAGCCATCACGCGCGCAAAAGAGGAGCTTTGCATCCTACACGCCAAAAACCGCTTGCTTTACGGGCAAACATCCTGCAATCCCGCCTCGCGCTTTCTCTGCGAGATCCCCGAAACGCTTCTTGAGCGCCCCGCGCCCCCCCCGTGTAGCTACACCAATACGAGCGTACGCGGCGCTTCCGCTTATTCAGGACGCTATGCGCCTTCTTCCGTCAATACTGCCGCAACGCGACCGATCAGCGTGGGGCGAAAGCCCGTTGCAGCCTCAGTAAAGCAGCAAGCCGCATTTGTCCCGGGTGACCGTGTGAGAAGCGCCAATTTTGGAGAAGGCACCGTGCTTTCGGTACAAAAAATGGCGGCTGATTCTATCTACGAGATCGCTTTTGACACGGTTGGCATCAAAAAGCTGATGGCAACCTATGCCAAGCTACAGAAAATTTAAGCAAGGAGGGGAGACAGAATGAAAGCAGATAAATTCATCAAGGAATACGCCGCAAGACTCGCTTTCCTTGCCGCAACCCTTGCGGTGCTGCTCTTTATCCCCGCGTGTCTTGTAAGATCAACGCCCGTTCGTATCTTTTTTGTGGTGCTGATCGTTTTGCTTCTCTTGGGCGGGGGATTGATGCTTTGGCTTGGCAATCGTAAAAGAAAGGAAAGTGTGCATTACTTCCTGTATGACCGCCGCAGGCAAAAAACGCGTGCGCGCGAGGAGCTGACTGAAGAAGCTGTGCAGGATGCCCTTCGTTTTTATCTTTCACCCTTCACGCAGGATACGCTCTCGCTGCTTACGGATATCCCCAAGCCCTTACGGGTACAGCTGGAGGCTGAGCCGCAGTTCCGCCCCTTGATCATGTATCAGATCCTGCACGAGCTTTCTCGGCTGGCAAGCGAGGACGTTGTTTCCGTTTTTCTTGCCGCTGACCGCCGCGCGATCGCCTATCTTTGTCGCACGCTTTCTCTTGCAAAGGACGTCTCCATGGCTGATCACATCCATCATTTAAAAAGCAACGAGGACAGCGAGAAGGAACGGATCAGCAGCTTTTTCAAGAATAACGCAAGCCGCTTTGCCGCACGCCAATTGCGCTATATCGAACGCAATTTTGACGAATTTTACGTAGCAAAAGCACGTTTTTCAAAATAATTCGAAGAGCTGCGAGGAAAAACGCATCGAGCATTTTTAAGCATGTCAATTTCACAATCTATTTTGCATTTCACAAAAAGAAAAGCGATCCTTTCAGGATCGCTTTTCTTTTTACAAAATTTGAACAGGGTGAAATTGCGTTCTTTGATAAAAACTAAAGCTGAAAGGAGTGAATTCCATGAAATTAAGGATACAGCAAGGATTTTTGCTTTTGTTGGTCACGGTGCTTCTCATGCTTCAGGTCAGCGCCGATGCAGATAGCTTTAGTTGGTATTGCATCCGAAATAAAGCGCATAAGCAACCCCCTATTCCAAGCGAATTTGCGTTTATTGAGGAGCTTGGCGGGTATTTTCTTGACCGCGAGCACGGAGATGGTGAAGAGGAAAAGGTCGTTTATCTGACCTTTGACGCAGGCTATGAAAACGGCAATGTTGCAAAAATTTTGGATACGCTGCAGCAAACGGAGACTACGGGTGCCTTTTTTGTGCTCAAGCATTTTGTAGAGAAAAACGGTGATTTGGTTTTGCGCATGCTTCAAGACGGACACCTGATCTGCAATCACACCGCACATCACCCCGATCTCTCTCATGCCTCGGCACAAAAAATACAAGCGGAGCTGGAGGAGTTAAACGCATGCTATCAATCGCTTACAGGGCAGGAGATGCCCAAATATTTTCGCCCACCCGAGGGAAGATTTTCAAGGGAGCTGCTGCAAACGGTACAGCAGCTGGGATATAAAACGATATTTTGGAGCTTTGCATATGCGGATTGGGACAACAATAAGCAGCCAACCCCCGCAAAGGCTATGCAATGCGTCATGGATAACGTTCACAATGGCGCAGTCCTGTTATTTCACCCCACCTCTGCCACAAATACCGTTATTTTACCCAAGGTGATCGAGGAATTGAAATCAAAAGGGTATCGCTTTGGTTCCTTGGAGGAATTATGCGCCGTATTTTGATCGCGCTGTTTTGCGTTCTGTTTTTGTGGAGCACTTGCTTTTCCGCGGCGGCAGCACCGAGGATCGTTTACAAATATGTAGGAAACACCAACAAAATGCGCGTGGCATTGACCTTTGACGACGGTCCCCATCCGCGCTATACCCCGCAAATTTTAGATATTTTGAAGGAGTACGGCGTCAGTGCAACCTTTTTTGCCGTAGGCGTAAATGCGGAAACCTATCCCGAGCTGATCCTGCGCGAATTGAACGAGGGGCACGAGGTGGGGAATCACACCTACAATCACTATCACGTCAACAAGCTGACGCAAACAGCGCTTTGCAACGATATTATGGCTTGCAACAGCGCGTTGGAAAAAATTACGCAACGGCATGTAAGGCTTTTCCGCCCGCCCGAAGGGGTTTGCACGGGTGCGCTGAAAAACGTGTGTGAAAGCGAGGACCTCACCATTGTGCTATGGAGCGTTGATACACGAGATTGGGCACACACCTCCCCCGAGGAGATCTATACCAACGTGAAAAAGAACGTGCGTAACGGTTCGATCATTCTTATGCATGACTTTATCGGACAAAATAGCCCAACTCCCGAGGCATTGCGGAAAATCATCCCCATGCTTCAGGAATTGGGCTATGAGCTGGTTACTGTGAGTCAGCTTCTTGAGGGGGCGGAGTAATATCCGTCTCCTCCTTTGATTGCGTGTTTTCTTCTTCCGTAACGGCGTCCTCTTGGTCGTAACCGTCTATCATATAGCGCTGAATATTGGGATATGCCGCGTACGTTGCCATAAAGCCCGCAAGAGCAGGCAAATAGAAGAAGGGAAGGATCAGGGTAAGGGTGAAGCCTATGGAAAGAGAGGGAAAGATCAGGGCAAAATTGAGTCCCATTACCGAAACGATGCCAAGCAACGCCAAGATATTTCTCTTGATTCCCAGCATAGAGAAGATCAACGCGTTTTTCAGCAGCTTTTTAATGGAAAGATTGAAGGTGATCATCATCTGATAAATATAAAAACGCATAAAAATATAAATGATGACAAGCGCTATGGTCATAAAATACATCACACCATAGCCCAAGGAAGCACCTGCGAGAGCACTGAAATAGTACCAGTCAAAAAACAAAACGACAATAACCAGCACGTCGAGCAAGCCAAAGAAAAAGGCTTGCTTGAAATTACGCTTGATCGCGTAAAAATAATCCGACCACAAAAAGCAGGAGTCACCGCGCACCAAGCTGCGAAGATTATAAGCTCCCCCTACCATTTGCCACCCCCAGGTAAGCACGGTAAATGCGATCAGGATGATCATCACCGCCATGGCACCCGTCGTAGGGAAGGCAGCGCCCTGCTGCTCACCGAACACGCCGAGCAGCGTGCCCGCAATGGAGGAGTTTCCCGTCATGGCGATCCCCATAAGCGGGGCAAAGACCGTGTTTGCGACCGTTGTGGTCTGGCGACCGAACAAATAGATCAAAACCACCGCCACAAGGGGCAAAAACTGACAAACCATCATTAAATTTAACGTGAGGAGCTTGCCCTTTTTACGCCATAGCTGCTTGAAAAAGTAGGATAGCGTCGGCGTAGTATCCTCGGGGGCGAGATCCGCCCTTTCCCCTTTGTTAAACAGCCTGGGCTTATTGCTTTCGTTCATCGTGTAACATCCTTTCGATCAAGGCTCAAGCGCCTTGTGTAATTGCCAATAAAGAAGGCCAGAGGTAGTAGAGTGAGAGCGCGAGCGCCACAAAAAGCAGTGACTCAAAAAGAAATCCTAAAAAATGACGGGAGAGGAGCAATTGCAGATCGCGCTCCTTCGTATCATAGGTAAAAAGACTTGCCCTTGCCAGCGCCATGCAAAAAAGCAACAGCGAAAATACTACGTAGAGCATGCTCGCATTAAAGGCAAGAAATGCGTTGGAATGACCGCGCACCGTACGAAAAAGAAAGAGCAGCAGAGCCATGTCATAAAAGGACTTTATTCCCGCAAGGATCAGCGAATACGGCTTTCCCAGCGTGAGAAACGCGGCAAGCAGAGCAAGGGGAATGAACAAGAACTGCACAAGCCCCACGTCTGCATCGGGCACGGGCAAGGTGCG